>NZ_CP080649.1:0-300000 GCF_019603315.1 Ruficoccus sp. ZRK36 | reverse complement strand
GGACGATGTTGGGGTCGACGAGGAAGTTCTGCCCGAGCTTTTTGCTGGGGTGCATGCCAAGCGCCTGAAGGCGTTCGCGGGTCTGAGACAGGGTTAGCATGCCCGATGGGTGTTTCTTGATGGTGTGGTTATTGTGGTGCGGCTTCCGCGTCAGGCGGATCACCGGTAGCTTTATAAACAAAATGAGCCTGCGGGTGTCAGGCAATTTCTGCCATCGTCCGCAGGCTCAAGAAATTTAGCTTCCTGAAAGCGCCGTTTAGAGGGGCTTACTTAGCCGCTGGCTCAGTGGAAGGCGTGGCGGCAGGTACCTCTACCGCCGGGGCCGTTGTGGCATCGACAGACTGCTCGATGGCTGCCTTCGGCTGGGGGATCTCTCCCTCACTGGTGAAGGGGGTCAGCATCGGCAGGAACATCGCCAGCACGATAGCCACCACGGAGCCGAAGAAGGCCTTACCGGCGTCGGAGAAGACGATGTTGGTGAGCTTCTTTTTCTTGCGGTGGTGTATGCGCAGGGCGAGGGCGATTTCACGTCCGGCCAGCAGACCGAGGAAGACCCAGGTCGTGCTCATCGGCATCTTCTGAGGCCAGGGCACTTGCAGGCCGGCGGCAGCGAAGAGCTTCGGGATGTAGTCCACCTTAAAGAACAGCAGCACGAGCCCATACATCAAGTCGATGAACGTCGCCGATCGGACGTCCAGCGTGTTGGTCTTTGAGGTAACGATCTTCTGGATCTTACCGCCGCGTTCGCGGAAGAGGTAGCCCTGCAGCAGGACCATGCCACCCAGCGAAAGCGCCAGCCCCCACCATGTCAGCTGACGGGGCAGGTAGACGAAGATATTAGCAAGGTCCTGGACGAGCCACATCGACCACAGGAACCCTGTCGACCCCCACTGGAATACGGTCCAAAATGGGTGAAGGCTGTTGTGGTGTTCGCCTTCCTCATAGATCCGTTTTTCCATCCGGTTGATGATGAAAAGGCAGATGACCAGACCGAGCACGAAGGCGATGCCGTAGCCGACCAGCGACTTGCGCATCATGGTTTCAAAGAGGTCAATGGCGCCAGCGGTGCTCTTGCCGTGCTGGGCGGCTACCAGGGCCTTAAAGCCCGTCAAGACGAGCAGCGAGGTGCTGACGGGGATGCCCATACGCGTCAGGATCACGAGGGCCAGGGGCGGCAGCACAAAGAGCCAGGTGAAGGCGGCCGGCATCTCGATCTTTTTGGCAGCCAGTCGCCCAAAGGCCGGGTCACCGCCGTTGGCCATCCAGCCCCAGGTGACCGTGACCACCATGATGCCGGAGATCCATATCCAGAGGATCCACCACGGACGTTTGGCATTCGAGGACAGGTAGGTCCCGAGCGTTTGGATCGAGTCGTTCGCGACGATGGCATAGGCCGCCAGCGCGAAGCCGAGGATCATAAAGAATTCAGACATAGTGAGACAGTTGTGCGCCAGGCGCGGATAGTAGAGCGTAGTAACGGCTACGCGCCGACAGGCTGGAAAGCATCAGGTTCATTGCTTGGTAATGGCCTGCAGAGCGTAACGGGTCATGGAACAGAACTCTTGTTAGCAGCCTGTCGGGATTGGTGGCGCGGGTGCGCCCTCCCTCGGGATGCAGTTTCTCTGTCTTTGCAGGAAAACCAGCCGACAGATTTCTAGTCATAGACCAAGACTTTTTGAGGCAGAGATTTTAACGAAGCAATCCAACTTTTAGGGTTCGAAACGAAAACAACACAGATGTAACAATTGTAACAATTGTAACAATTAGCCCGCGTTATGCAGGGCCTCGACCAGCTCCTCGGGCTCGTCGAGTTTCATCAGTGCTTCTCCGATCAAAACAGCCTTGGCCCCGGCTTCGAATACCCGGTATCCGTCCTCGGGGGTAAAGATCCCGCTCTCGCTGACAGCGAGGATGTTATCGGGGATCTGCGGGATGAGCTTCTCGGAAAATGCCAGATCGGTGCGGAAGCGCGCCAGATCGCGGTTGTTGACGCCGATCATCTCCGGTCCGAAGCGCAATGCGCGCTCCAGCTCTGGCTCCGTATGGATCTCATAGAGGATGTCCAGCCCGGCGATGTCTGCGGCGTCGCGCAGGCGCTTGATTTCGTCGTCCTTGAGGGCGCGTACGATGATCAGGATGCAGCGGGCTCCGGCCTCGGCGGCCTCAAGTACCTGCAGCGGGTGGACCATGAAGTCCTTGCGCAGGCACGGGGTGGAGCGCCGGTGGTCACCGATAAAGTCCGTCACCGCCCAGAGGTCTTTCAGGGTGCCTCCGAAGTACTTCTCGTCGGTCAGGACGGAGATGGCGTCGGCCTCGGCATTGAGGTACTTGCGGGCCTGCTCCTCAGCGGCAGGCAGCTCGGCGATTTGCCCGGCGGAGGGCGAGCGGCGCTTGATCTCGGCGATCACACCCAGGCCGGGGGCCTCGGCCAGGGCTTCGATAAAGCCGGGGCCGCTGGGGGCACGGTCGCCGAAGCGGGCCAGCTCGGCGTCGCTCACGGGGCGCAGGCGGGGAGCGATTTCCTCGCGCTTATGCGCCATGATTTCGGTCAACTTGTCCATGGTTGAAGACTGGGAGTGGGAGAGTCCGGCCTGTGACCGGGCAAAGTGGGAAGCCTTCCCGTCGGAAAGCACTTTTTCAATGCCTAAATGATGTACCCTCCGGTCGGTAAAAAGCGGTTGATGGCTGCGACTTTAGCCATGAAAGCGTCGGGTTTGTTTGCCTTTGCACCATTAACGTACAGGTTGGAGCATACTATGAGCGAGACCTCTGCCAGTCCTTCCCCGGAAACAGCGTCCGGCGAAAGCGCGCTTTTTGCGCTGCGCCGCACCGTTGCCCGCCTGCGTGCTCCCGATGGCTGTCCGTGGGACCGCGAGCAGACGCACCAGTCGCTGTGCGACTGTCTGGTCGAGGAGGTCGCCGAGCTGCTGGAAACCATTGACCGCCTCGACATGCCTCACATGCGTGAAGAGTTGGGCGACCTGCTGCTGCAGGTCGTGATGCATGCCCAGATGGCCGAGGAGGCCGGATACTTTGACCTCGAAGCCGTGGCTGCCGAGATCAACGAGAAGCTCATCCGCCGCCACCCGCATGTCTTTGGGGACCTCGATCTGAAGGATTCCGAGGCCGTGCTGACGACCTGGGACCAGATCAAGGCGCAGGAGAAAAAGAACGGCGTGCAGAGCGAAGGCCTTTTTAAGCATCTGCCCCCGAGCCTGAGCGCCCTGCTGACCGCCCGCGACGTCTACAAGCAGATCGTCAAAAAGCAATTGCCCGCGCCTGCCAGCGTGGATAAACACGCGATTGAAACGCTTTCCGCTCAGCTTACCGAAGAAGAGGCGGGTAAACGGCTCTTTGAGCTGGCTGCGGCCTGCCGTCTGTCCGGGATTGATCCGGAGTCGGCTCTGCGGCGTTTCACGCAAACCGTCCAGGACCAGACCGAAGCCCGTGCCGCTAAAAGCTGACAATCTGAAGCTCACCGAAGTCGAGACCTCGCAGGGCCCCGTGCTGGTCCCCTATGAGGTGCGTCGCTATAAAGGCTCGCGCCACATCAAACTCTCTATCGGGCTGCGCAACCACGCGGTCCTCTCCGTGCCCTGGCGTTGCCCCATGGCCGAGGCAATGGCCTTCCTGCGTTCACAGGGGCCCTGGCTGGAGGAGAATTTTAAGCAAAACCCGTCGCGCTGCTCACTCACCCAGTATCTGGAGGCCAACCCGCGCCTCTACGGGCTCGGGCATGTCCTGCGGCTGAGCCTCCAGCTCACCCGCGCCAAGCCTTTCTATATCTATGATACGCAGACCGGGGAGATCCAGCTGCGCCTGCGTGCTGATAAGGACCGGGAAGCCGAACTGGTCGCCCTCGTGCGGGCCTTTGCTGCCGAAGCGGTCGAGAAGCGTACGCGCGACCTCGCCGCCGAGCATGGGCTGACGATCGGGCGCGTCACCGTGCGCGACCAGTCCAGCCGTTGGGGCTCGTGCTCCAGCAGCCGCACGATCTCTCTGAACTGGCGGCTCGTCCTGCTGCGTCCGAATCTGCAGGACCACGTTATCCTGCACGAGTTGGCCCACGTCACCGAGATGAACCACAGCCCGCGCTTTTGGAATCTGCTGCGCAGCTACGATGCGCGCACTGACCAGCACAACTCCCAGCTCAACCCAGCAGCCTCCCGCCTCATGCCACTGGGCAGGCTGTAGCAGGCCCCGTGACCCTAAAATTTCTCATGGGCTTGCCTTCGCGTTCGGTCTGATGCATGGAGGAGAGACTCTCACTTGAGAGCGATGTGTAGCATTTTTTCGCTACCTAAGCTTTCGACCGCTTGCTTTTTCTTTATAACGACCTATAATCCGAATCATCTCTCTCGCATTGCCAGCTTCAGCCCAGCTTGCTCCTATCTCCGACGTCTCCTGCTGTTGTCATGATGACGAGGCTCCGGGCTTGTCGGTAGGGGATGAGAACTGGAGCAAGACGTGGCTAAAGGTCGCCATCGCACTCGTCATTGCGGGGCAGGGGATGATCTTCGGACTGGGGTATAATACCGCCGACCCGCGCCCGGAATTTGGCTCACCGGTTTACTGGCTCCTGAACGGCGCACTCTTTCTCTCAGCCGTGATCGTAATGGCCCTGCTCGGGCCACCGCTGTTTGCGGAGACCTGGCGGGCGCTTCGTAAGGGGCGGCTGACGGTGGACGCGCTTTTCACCCTGACCATGCTCGGGGCCTTTGGTGGCTCGCTGCTCTCCAGCCTGACGGGCACGGGTAGTCTTTACTATGAGGTGGTGGCCATCGTCTTGGCGATCTACACCATCGGTAAAACCCTCGGCGCCCGCTCGCGCGCGAAGGCTCTGGAAGCGGCCCAGCGGCTGAGGACGGACTTTGAACTGGCGTGGGTGCCCGCCTGCGGGCCACAGGGGCGTAAGCTCGTGCCCCTCTCCCAGCTCCAGACCGGGCAGCGTGTATGGGTCGCACCCGGCGAACCGGTCACCGTCGATGGCCGTATCCTGAGCGGCGAGGGCTATGTGGCCGAAACCGCTATTAACGGTGAGACCGAACCGGCCCGCCGTGGGGTGGGGGATGATGTTTTCGCGGGCAGCTACGCGGTGGACGCGACTCTGGAGATCGAGGCCCGTGCTCTGAGTGGCTCTCGCAAGCTCGATGCCATCCTCGCCACGATCGAGCAGGCCCGCCTGCGCCCCTCGCGGCTTCAGGCCCAGGCCGACCGGTTGACGCGTTACTTTGTGCCCTTTGTCATTCTGGTGTCGGCGGCGACCTTCTTCGGCTGGCTAGCCTTTGCTCCGTGGCAGCAGGCGCTCTTTGATGCCATGGCCGTGCTGCTGGTGGCCTGCCCCTGTGCGCTCGGGCTGGCTACACCGATTGCAGTGTGGAGCGGGTTGATGAATCTTTCCCGCCTCGGTCTGGTCTGTGGCTCTGGGGATTTTCTCGATGCGATGGCCAGCGCGCGGCACCTGGTCTTTGATAAAACCGGGACGCTCTCTGGCGAACGCCTCGCCCTGGCAGAGTTCCGGACGCTGGGGGACTTTGACGGTGCAAGGCTGCGTGCCTGGATCGAGGCCGCCGAGCGCCCCATCCGCCACCCCGTGGCCGAGCCGCTGAAGTCCCTCGGAGCTGATGCGGGCGAAGTCGCTGCCTGTCAGGTGACGGACTCGAAGCTCATCCCCGGACAGGGGCTGAGCGCTACCGTGCAGGGGGCGGACGGCGTCTCCCACGCCTTGCTGATCGGTGCGCTGGACTTGATGCCTGCCGAGGTTCGGGAGTCCTTTATCAAGGAAGCCGCTGAAAGCCCGCAGGCGAAGCGTCTGCTCTATGTCGCCTGCGATGGGCGGCCTGCGGCTATCGCCGCATTGGAGGAGAAGCTCCGGGCCGATGCGGAGTCTGTGATGGGCGAGCTGCGCACGCTAGGCGTTAATCTGGCGATTGTCAGTGGCGATCCCCAGCCCCGCTGGCCCGAACTGGCCGGGGTCACGGTGCGTGGCGGGATGTTGCCCGCGGACAAAGTCGAGTTCGTGAAAGACTGTGAAGCACGTGACGAATCGGTGATTTTTATCGGAGACGGGGTCAATGACGCGGCCGCGATGGCCGTCAGCTCGGGCGGAATTGCCATGGGCGCAGGCGCTGATCTGACCAAGGCCACGGCTTCGGCGGTGTTGGCCGGAGAAAATCTCCGTGTGCTGCCAGCTGCGATTCGGGCGTGCCGCCGTATCCGTCAGGCCGTCCGCGGAAACCTTGTTTTCGCCTTCTCTTATAACGTGCTGGGAATGGGGCTGGCGGCTGCCGGTATCCTGCATCCAGTTGCCGCTGCGCTACTTATGCTCGGGTCGAGCCTGTTCGTCTCATGGCGGGCTGCTCGCTCAGCCCGTGTGGAGGACATGGAGTATGTGGGATAATGCAATGGGCCGTGGCATTTAATTTTCTAATAGACGACAAAACAATTACTTATGAAAAAGCCGAAAAATAAGTTTTCTGAATTTGTTCCATTTTTTTCTTTGCTAAAGCAGAGCTTTCACCTTTCATAAGCAGCGTTGAAATGAGGGACACATCAACGACACGTAAGACTTTTCTCAAGGGATTGGGACTTGCCGCTCTAGCCGCGGCCCTTTTTCCCCGCTCCGAATCACAGGCGCGGGAAAAGGGTAACGGCGAGGTGAAACTGCCAATGGCCGCCCGCAAGGCGCCGATGGCTGTTTCCCGCGGAAGCTCCCGGGCCTGAGTTCGCTACGGTTATTTTAGCACGAACGTATGGCCAACATTTTTCCAAAATGGACCAATACGGCGCCCCTGAAAATAGTGGCCTGTGTGCTGCTGTTATTGGGGACGGTAGTAGGTGGTGTCACCTACTACGCGACGCCGAAGTGGACCGAGGTCGGTTTTCAACCGATCCAACCGGTCGCATTCAGCCACAACCTGCACGTCGGCCAGCTTGGCCTCGACTGCCGTTATTGCCACACCTATGTGGACCGTTCGGAGCACTCAAATGTGCCGGGCGCGAACACCTGTATGAACTGTCATAATCAGGTGCTGGCAAACGACGCGCGTCTGGCTCCCATCCGCGAGAGCTTTGACTCCGGGCAGCCGGTGCCGTGGGTACGCATTCACGATACGCCCGACTACGTCTACTTTAACCACTCGGTGCACGTGAACCGCGGCGTCAGCTGCGTAGAGTGTCACGGGCAGATCAACGAGATGGAAGTCGTCTCACAGCAGCAGCCGTTGAGCATGGCTTTCTGCCTGGACTGCCACCGCAACCCCGAGAATTTCCTCCGTCCGCCCAGCGAGGTTTACAACCTCGACTGGAAGCCAGAGAGCGCCACCGCCCAGCTCGAAATGGGCGAAAAATTTGTCCACGACTGGAAGGTTCAGCCGCCTGAGAGCTGTTCCGGCTGCCACCGATGAAACGCAAAGTACAGCACCCCGAGCCCACCGCACGCGAACAGGCCGGCCCGCGCTACTGGCGCAGTCCGGATGAGTTGGCCGACACGCCCGAATTCCGCGTGCTCCTGGAGCGTGAATTTCCAGAAGGAGCCTCCGAGACCACAGAGTCCGACCGCCGCACCTTTCTGAAGCTGATGGGCGCCTCCGCCGCGCTGGCAGGCCTCGGCCTGGCCGGTTGCCGCCAGCCCAAGCAGCACATCCTGCCGTATTCGAAGTCGCCCGAGCGCATGGTGCCCGGCGTGCCGATGTTTTACGCCAGCTCACAGCCCGATCCTCATGGGAATATCCCGCTTGTCGTGGAAACCCATGACGCCCGCCCGACCAAGGTCGAGGGCAATCCGAGCTACAAGCCCTACGGCGGCGGCACCACCGGCTATGCGCAGGCCAGCGTGCTTGATCTTTACGACCCGGACCGCCTCCAGAAGAGCCAGGCCAAGGGGGGCCGCCAGCTCGACCGCGCGTCCGTGCTGACCTCTCTGAGTGAGCTGAATAAAGCTTACACCAAGAACAAGGGCAAGGGGCTGGTCTTCCTCGTCGAGCCTTCCACCTCTCCCAGCCGCGCCGCACTCGTCGCCGAGTTGCGCGAAAAGATGCCCGAGGCCGTTTGGGCCGAGTACGAGGCTGTCGATACTTCCGCTCCTTCGCGGGCCTTGTCCAAGGTCGCCGACAAGCGCATCCAGCCCGTTTACGATCTTTCCCAGGCCAAGCGTGTGCTCGCGCTGGATTCGGATTTCCTCGGCACAGAGCCGGGCCATCTCGGTAACCTGCGTGGATTCGGCAAGGGCCGTCAGGTCGATGAGGCCGAAGATGCGCCAAAGATGAGCCGCCTCTACGCGGCTGAGTCGAACTTTACTATCACCGGTGGTCAGGCTGACCACCGCCTGCGTATCGCCACCAGCCAAATCCCGGCCTTTACCGCACTGGTGCTGGCAGAGGTCGCCGAGCAGACTGGTGAGGAAAAAGACGTGGCTGCCAAGCTGCGTGAGCAGGCAGGCTCCCTCGAGGTCGATGCCTCCTGGATCACCGAGTGTGTGAAGGACCTGATTGCCTATGCCGGTAAGCACCAGTCGCTGGTGGTGGCCGGACCGCATCTGCCGATGGGCGTCCACACTATGGTCGCCGCCATCAATGAGTTTCTGAAGGCCTCCGGGCATACCGTCAGCTACGTTGAACTGCCCGAGCAGAAGGACGTTGTCGGTATTGATGCCGTGGCTGAGCTTTTAAACAAGGGCGAGGTCAAGACGCTCGTCATCATGGGCGGCAATCCTGCCTACGATGCTCCGGGTGATCTGGATTGGCCGACGCTCCAGCAGAAGGCGGGCAAGGTTGTCCGCTACGGCTACTACGCCGATGAGACTGGCGAGCTGGCCGACCTCACCGTGGCCGCTACTCACTATCTGGAAAGCTGGGGCGATGGCCGCACGCTGGATGGTGTCTACGTACCGGTGCAGCCGATGATCCTGCCGCTTTTCGATGGCTTCACCGAGCTGGAATTCCTCGAAGTCATCAACACCGGCCAGAGTAATGGTGACCAGGGCTACGGCCGTGTCCGCAAGACTTTCTCCAGCATTTCCGACACGAAGGACGACGTTTCCTTCAATGCCTGGCTGACCGAGGGTGTCCTCAAGGACAGCGCCTACAAGACTGCCAAGCTCCCTGCCAGTGACCTGTGGGTCGGCGTAGGCATGGCGGCCAGTGGCGACAAGCTCAAGGCTGCGGCCCTGAGCCCCGAGGCGCTCGAAGTCCGTATCGTGCCCAGCTCGCACTTCTACGACGGTCGTTATAATAACAACGGCTGGCTGGCAGAAGTGCCGGACCCGATGAGCAAGCTCACCTGGGACAACACCATTTCCATCAGCCCGAAGCTGGCCAAGCACCTCGGCGTCACGCCGAAGCCGATCACCATGGACAAGATCGGCCAGCTCCACATGGACGCCAATCAGTTCAAGCGCGGCCAGGAGCAGGCCCCGGTGGGTAAGCTCACCGTTGGTGGTAAGACCATTACCGGTCCGATCCATATCCAGCCCGGCCTCGCTGACAACACCGTGGTCATCGCCCTTGGCTTTGGTCGCCGTAAGACCGGTCGCATCGGCACCCGTCTGGCCAACTATCCGGGCTTCGGGCCGGGGATCGGCTTCGATGCCTACCCGCTGACGACACTGGCTTCACGCGCGCTCGCCCTGGGGGGCAGCATCGCCGTGACCGAAGAGATTTACCCGCTGGCCAATACCCAGCAGCACTGGTCCATGGAGGGCCGCGCCATTCTGCGTGAAGGCACGAACACCGAGTTCGAGCACGACCCGGAATTCGCCTCCCGCATGGGAGCCGAGGCGCACTCACCGCCCGTCCTGGGTAACGCCCGCAAGGACCCGCTCGACAAGGTCGTGCGCGAGATCCCGCGCGGTGGCTCCATGTACAAGACGCCGGAGTTCAAGGCCGAACAGCAGTGGGGCATGAGTATCGACCTCAACACCTGCACCGGCTGTAACGCCTGCGTGATCGCCTGTCAGAGCGAGAACAACATTCCGATCGTCGGTAAGGACCAGGTCCTGCGTGGACGCGAGTTGCACTGGCTGCGCCTCGACCGTTACTACTCGGTCGACCCGAAGCTCCCCACCACGGAGATCCCCGAGGACCCGCAGGTTTCCTTTATGGGCGTGGCCTGTCAGCACTGCGAGCTGGCTCCCTGCGAAAGCGTCTGCCCGGTCAATGCGACCGTCCACGACGAGCAGGGCCTCAACGTCATGGCCTACAACCGCTGCGTGGGTACGCGTTACTGCGCGAACAACTGCCCGTACAAGGTCCGCCGGTTCAACTTCTTTGATTTCAACAAGCGCGAGCGCGGCGAGCTCTACAAGGGCCCGCTCGGGACCGACCGGTACAAGACCGAGGCTTCCCAGCTCACCCGCATGCAGAAGAACCCGAACGTCACCGTCCGCATGCGCGGCGTGATGGAAAAGTGCACCTACTGCGTGCAGCGCATCGAGCAGGCCAAGATCAACCAGAAGGTCAAAGCCGGGGCCAGCCCCGACGTCAAGGTCCCCGACGGTACGATCAAGGTCGCCTGTCAGCAGGTCTGCCCGACCGAGGCAATCGTCTTTGGTGACGTGGCCGACCCGGAATCCAAGGTTTCCAAGATCAAGACGCAGAACAAGCGCAACTACGCTGTCCTGGGCTATCTGAATGTGCGTCCGCGTACGACCTACCTGGCCCGCCTGCGTAACCCGAACCCCGCCATGCCGGACGCCTACAAGCAGCCGCTCAGCCGCGCTGAGTATGAGCACCGCTACGGTCACGGTGGTGGCCACGGGGATGCCCATGGCGAGCATGGTGCCGCTCATGGCGACGCCTCGCACGGCGAAGCCCACGACACACTGCCTACCGGGCACGATGTCGGCGTGGAAGTCCCGCACGGGGGCGCACCAGCCGCTCACAAGAGCTCGGAAACACCGCCTGCCGATCACCACTAATTCGCACAAACTTCACTACTCACTTTTGAAACTCTCAAACTTCTAGGAATGGCCGAAATCTCACCAGACATGTCCTACACTGCCTCCGACGCCGAGTCGCGGGAGCAGCTGCTGGCCAAGGTCCAGCCGGTGGATGTGCCGCGCAAGGAGCTTGTCACTGGCGGCAAGGACTTTCACTGGGTCACGGAAAAGATCTGCGGCATCCCCGAGGGCAAGACGCCCCGCTGGTGGTGGATCATGTTCTGCGTGGCCGGCTTCATGGCGACCTTCACGCTCTTTGGCCTGACCTGGCTGGTTACGACCGGTGTCGGGGTCTGGGGCCTGGCTAACCCGATTAACTGGGGGTGGGCCATCGTGAACTTCGTGTTCTGGATCGGTATCGGTCACGCCGGGACACTCATCTCCGCCATTCTTTGCCTGTTGCGCCAGAAGTGGCGCGTGTCCATTAACCGTGCGGCCGAGGCGATGACGATTTTCGCCGTGGTTTGTGCCGGTATCTTTCCGCTTTTCCACGTCGGTCGCGTCTGGTTCGCGTGGTGGCTTTTCCCGCTCCCGAATGCCAACTGGATCTGGCCGCAGTTCCGCTCCCCGCTGGAGTGGGACGTGTTCGCGGTTTCGACTTACGGTACGGTTTCGGTGCTCTTCTGGTACATGGGGCTGATCCCCGACCTGGGCACGATGCGCGACCGCGCCGCCAAGGCCGGTAAGCTGATCAAGTCCTGGGCCTACGGTGCCTTTGCCATGGGCTGGCGCCAGAGTAACCGCCACTGGAGCAACTACGAGATGGCCTACCTGCTGCTGGCCGGTCTGTCCACGCCGCTGGTGCTCTCCGTGCACACGATCGTGTCCTTTGACTTTGCGGCCTCCCAGCTTCCCGGTTGGCACACGACGATTTTCCCGCCGTACTTTGTGGCCGGTGCTATTTTCTCCGGTTTCGGGATGGTGCTCACGCTGATGCTGCCGGTGCGTTCGGTATTCGGCCTGCACAACCTGATTACGCAGTACCACATCGACTGCATGTGTAAGATCATCCTGGCGACGGGCTCGATGGTCGGCTACGCCTACATGATGGAGTTCTTCATCGCCTGGTACGGTGCGAACCCCTACGAAGGCTTTGCCTTTATCAACCGTGCTCTCGGTCAGTACGCCTGGTCCTACTACATCATGATCGGGTGCAACGTCATCACCCCGCACCTGTTCTGGTTCAAGAAGGTCCGCGAAAACACCGCGCTGGTGTGGATCATCTGTGGCTTCGTGAACGTCGGGATGTGGTTCGAGCGCTTCGTGATCACCGTCACCTCGCTGGCCAACGACTTCCTGCCGTCCAGCTGGGGTTACTACTCACCGACGATCATCGACATCTTTACCTTCTTCGGCACCTTCGGTCTGTTCTCCGTGCTGTTCCTGCTCTTCCTCCGCTTCCTGCCCATGATGCCCATGGGTGAGATCAAGGCTGTGATGAAGCAGGGCGACGCCCACGGGCATGGCACCGGCACACAGGCCGTTCCGCATTCAACCACCGGGGGAGGACACCACTAATGGCTGAGCACAAGCACGACACGTACGGCATTCTGGCTGAGTTCACCGAGACGCCTGCCTTCTACGAGGCGGTGGGCAAGGTGAAGGAAGCCGGCTACAAGAAGTTCGACTGCTTTACGCCGTTCCCGGTTCACGGCCTGGACCACCAGATGGGCATCGGCCGCTCGAAGGTTCCGATCTTTACCGCCATTGGCGGGGTGACGGGCTTTTGCACCGGTATGCTGATCACCTGGTATATGAATGGCTTTAACTACCCGCTGATCGTCGGCGGTAAGCCCTTCTGGAGCCCGATCTTTCCGTTCCCGATCATGTACGAGCTGACGATTCTGCTCTCGGCCTTCGGGACGCTGTTCGGGATGTTTGCCACCAACCTGCTCCCGCGCCACAACCACCCGGTCTTCGAGTACGAGGACTACATCAAGTGCGGGGACGATACGTTTTTCCTGGTCATTGAAAAAGCTGACCCGAAGTTCGACCTGGAGCAGACGCGCTCCATGCTCGAAGAGCTCGGCAGCACCAAAGTGGAGGTCTTGAAAGCCTGATGCGCTACTTTATCGCCATATGGATTTTCGGGGTCGTAGCCGTTGTCTCGATCCTGGGCTTCCGCGGGGCCAAGAGCACCCGCCAGCCGATCTATGTCTTTCCGGACATGGACTGGCAGGCCAAGTATCTGCCCCAGGGAGAAAACAAGTTTTTCGCGGATGGTCGCAATGACCGCCCGGTTGTTCCCGGTACGGTTGGCCGTGGCTATGGCTCCCAGATGAAGGAAGTCTTCAGCGCCGACTACGTCGACCCGGTCAGCCTGAACCCGCCCATGTACTCCGGTAAGGATGCAGACGGCGAGTGGGTCCGCGGTTTCCCCGTGGAGGTCACCGACGAGTTCATGCAGCTGGGCCAGCAGAAGTTCACCATCTTTTGTGCCGTCTGCCACGGTGCTGCCGGTGACGGTAACGGTGTGACCAAGCAGTTCGGTATGGCTGCCACCCCGACTTACCACGATGCCCGCATTCGCGGCATGGCCGAGGGTGAGATCTTCAACACCATCACACACGGCAAGAACCTGATGGGCGCATACGGCATGAAGCTGCGCCCCGAGGAGCGCTGGGCCGTCATCGCCTACGTGCGCGCCCTCCAGCTGGCTCAGCAGACCAGCATCGAGGATGTGCCTGAACAATTTAAACCGGAGCTTGGATTATAATGAGTAGCGAAGCCGCAACTGCATCCGTGCCCGCCGCAGCGGCCACCTCCGGCGGTCGCAAGCCACTGGCTACGATCTTCCTGATCATCGGTATCCTCGGCCTGGCCGTGGCAATTATCGGTATGGTCATGGGCCTCAATGAAGAGACCCCCAACGGCCGCCCTGTCATGAGCTGGCTGCTGGGCTACAGCTTCTGGTTCGGCATGCTGATCGGCATGCTCATGCTGGTACAGATCTCGTACATCTTTGACGCGGGCTGGTCCACGATCATTCGCCGCCAGCTGGAGCACTTCCTGGCCGCGTTCCCGTGGATGTTCCTGCTGCTGATCCCGATGGTGGCGCTTCCGTTTTTCATCGGGGATAACCCCGGTGTCCTCTGGAAATGGCTTAATCTGGACAACGTGCTGGCCGGAGCTCATCCGGTGCGTGTCGGTGACGACCCGCTCTACCTGCACAAGGCCGGTCTGCTAAACCTGCCGTTCTTCATCGTGCGGCTGTGCATTTACTTCGGGATTTTCTGCTGGTTCTCCTACAAGCTGCGTCAGCACTCCTTTACCAACGACCTGAATCCCGACCCGAAGCACTACATCGCGTGCCGCAAGTGGTCCGGTGCCGGTATGTTCCTCGTGCCGATGGCGCTGACCTTCTCGGCCTTCGACCTGCTGATGAGCCTGAGCTACCACTGGTTCTCGACCATGTACGGCGTTTGGTTCTTCGCGGTCTCGATGCGTATTGCTCTGGCCGTGACGGTTATCACGCTGTTCTTCCTCAGCACACGAGGCGGCCTTAAGGGTATCCTCAACGAGAGCCATTACTACATGCTCGCGTGCATCTTCCTGGCTTTCACCATCTTCTGGGCGTACGTCAGCTTCTCGCAGTTCTTCTTGATCTACAACGCGAACATCCCCGAGGAAACCTTCTGGTACAACCTGCGCCAGCTCAACGCTGACGGCACCTATAACCAGTGGTGGTGGGTCGGCCTGACGCTGATCTTCTGCATGTTCCTCTTCCCGTTCCTGTTCCTGCTGCGATACAAGAACAAGGTGATCCCGCGCAACATGGTCTTTATCAGCGTATGGATCCTCGTCTTCGCGATCGTGGACCTGTACTTTAACATCGCTCCGACCCAGAAGCCTGCGGACAACGTCCTGGGCTATGTCACCTCGCCGTTCCTGACGGGCTACATGCTCTTCGACCTGGCGGCCTGGATCGGTGTCGGCGGGATCGTCCTGTGGGCTGCCCTGCGCAGCATGGCCAAGACGTACCCGATCCCCATTCACGATCCGCGCATCCGCGAGTCCATTTCCAGCGTTCAGTAATCATGTCTAACACGGCACCGGAAACCAGTCACTCCAACTACCTGTTCTCCATCTTCGGGGCGCTGGCTAGTATGCTGCTGTTCTTCGCCATCATCCTGATCGCGTATGTCTACATGCAGCGTCCTGCTCCCGTCGATCAGCAGACGATCGACAACCGCCTCGCTAAGGTCGCGGACGTAAACGCCAAGGAGACTGCCCTGACCACCGAGTACGCCTGGGTGGACCAGAAGGCAGGCATCGCACGCGTGCCGACTGAGTTGGCCATGCAGCTGGCAGTGAAGGAAATCGCTGAAAAGCCGGACGGGATTTTCCCGGCCGCTGACTCTACCGCCGCTCCGGCCCCCGCCAGTGAGGACAAGGCTGCAACTGAAGATGAAGCCAAGGCAGACGCGAAGGATGCCGAGTCCGAACCGGCCAAGGAAGATGCCAAGTCTGCTGACGCCGAAGCCGCTGCCTCTGGCGACGCAAAGTCTGACCAGAACGCGTCCGGGGAGGGCACCCAGGAGGCTAAATAAATGGAGCAGTGGAGCGGTTATCTGATTTTCATCGCGGCGCTGGGATGTGTATTTCTCTTCTCAGCGGTCGGCGCCCTGTACTGGGCCGTGAAGCACGGTGAGTTCAAAAAGCTCGAAAAAACCTCACGGCAAATCTTCGATGAAGAAGAGCCCGAGGGCGTGCATACCGATTACTTTCCCGGCGAAGCTGACAAGATGCGCCGCAAACTCGAACGCAGCAGCCGCGCCAAGGCTAAGAAAACGGGCCACGCCCACGCCACACCTTTGAAAGACTGAGCCGGACAGCATGAGCCCGCTATTATCCTTTTTCACTTCTATCGACCCCCGGAACAAGCCAGGGGTCCCGCTCAAGGTGCAGTTGAGCGAGATCGACCGCGAGATGCGCGTGCCGGTGGTCCTCTTTGTCATTTCGGCCATCCTCTGGCTGCAGGCAGGTACGCTCTTTGCACTCGTCGCCTCAATCAAGCTGCACAACCCTGAGTTCCTCGGTAACGTCGAGTGGCTGACCTTCGGGCGCGCCCGCTCTGCCCACCTGAACGCTATGGCCTTCGGCTGGGGTAATAATGCGATCTTCGCCGTGGCCCTCTGGATCATGGCACGCCTCTGTAAGGTCTCCGTGAAGCACGGGGGCTTGCTCGTGGTGGCCGGTGCCTTCTGGAATATCGGGGTAACGGCTGGGGTTATCGGTATCCTGACCGGTGGCCTGACGAGCGTCGAGTGGCTGGAAATGCCGATGGAGGTTGCTCCGCTGCTGGCTGTTTCCTACATCCTCGTGGCCGTCTGGGGCGTGATCATGTTCCGCTTCCGCGCGTTGGGGCATGTGTATGTCTCCCAGTGGTATATCCTGGGTGCTCTGTTCTGGTTCCCGTGGCTGTACGTCATCGCCCAGACCATGATCCTCTGGGTGCCCGCGCGCGGGACCGTGCAGGCCATCACGAACTGGTGGTTCGGGCACAATGTGCTGGGCCTGTGGCTCACGCCGATGGGGCTGGGAGCGATTTACTACTTTCTGCCCAAGGTCCTGGGCCGCCCGATTCACAGCTACTACCTGTCTGTGCTCGGTTTCTGGTCGTTGGCGCTGTTCTACAACTGGGCCGGTGTTCACCACCTGATCGGCGGACCGATTCCGGTCTGGCTCGTGTCAGCGGGTATCGTCGGCAGTATCATGATGGTCATTCCGGTGGTCGTCACGGCCATCAACCACCACATGACCGCGGCGGGTAACTGGCGTGCGGTCTGGTGTAGCCCGACACTGCGCTTCATTGTTTTCGGCGGCATGTCTTATACGCTGGCTTCGTTGGCCGGCTCGGCCATGGCCCTGCGGGACGTCAACGTCATCACGCACTTCACGCAGTTTACGGTCGGACACGCTCACCACGGGGTCTACGCCTTTTTCACCATGACGATGTTTGGCGGTATCTACTTCATGATGCCTCGCATCCTCAACCGTGAGTGGCCCTCGGCGGCGCTCATCCGCACGCACTTCTGGTGCGCGGCGATCGGGATCACCATTATGATGGTGGTGTTGCACGTGGGCGGCTGGATTCAGGGTGAGATGATGATCGCTCTCGATGCCGACGGTAAGCCCAAGTACGCATTTCTGGAGATCGTAGCGGCTCTGGTGCCGTGGCTGTTCTCGCGCTCGCTTTCAGGTATCCTGCTGAGCATCGGGCACCTGGCGTTTCTGGTTAACTTCTTCTGGATGCTCGCGGGCGGTAAGTCCTCCCGTGCCCAGGAAGGCCCCACGCTGCTGGCAGACGAACACGAGGAGGAGGTCCGCTAATGAAGAACCTGCCACTCCTCTTTGCCGGGATTTTCTTCTGCCTGGCGTTTTCCTTTAGTGGATTGATCCTCAGCAGCTTGATCCAGTACGGCCACCTCGAGCCGGTGACGGAGTTTGTCAATGACCCCAACTCCGGTGAGCAGATCCCCGGTGCCTTTGTGGAACTCGATGTGGACGGTGACGGCAAGCCCGACCAGCTCGTGGCCGGTGTTAATCAGCCCGACGAGCAGACTTTCCCTATCCCCAGCGTGGGGCTGGCCCAGCAGGGTAAGGAACTCTACATCTCGATGGGCTGCCTGTACTGCCACTCCCAGCAGGTGCGCCGTAAGGGCTTTGGGGCAGACTTTGAGCGTGGCTGGGGCGACCGCCAGACCGTGCCGCGTGACTACATCCTCCAGCAGCGCGTGCTCCTGGGGACCTCCCGTACCGGCCCGGACCTGATGTCCATCGGCATGCGCCAGCCCAGTGCTGAGTGGCACCACCTCCACCTTTACAACCCGCAGTTCACTTCTCCCGGCTCTATTATGCCGCCTTTCCGCTTTCTCTACGAGACGCGCAAGGTCGGTGATACGCCGAGCCCCGACGCTCTCAATATCCCGGATAATTTCCCCGGCGAGAAGCCGCCCGCCGGCTATGAGATCGTCCCGACCGACCGCGCGAAGCAACTCGTGGCCTACCTGATGAGCCTCCAGCTCAACTACGAACTGCCTGAATCCCGTTTCTCCGAATAGCCTCCATGAGCGACCAGGAAAAGCCTTCCTCCCACAACCATGAACCGGCCCCAGGGGCCGGGCACGAGCAGCATGAGGCGGCCGCTTATGGCGACGAGGAGATGGTCCATGTCCATAAGCAGCTGGAACGTGAAAACGGCGAGCCCGAAGAGGGCTTCACGCCGGTCCCGCTGGCGCTGATGGTGTGCTTTGGCGTGCTGTTCTTCTGGACGGGGATGTATTTTACCAAGTACAACGGTGACTTCCGCCCCGACGTCTTTAGTGCGGACTGGCGGCCCGGCTCGGGTGGTCAGCAGGGTGAGGTAGCCTTCGACCCGATCAAGCGTGGCGACCGGCTTTTCTCCAATAACTGTGCGACCTGTCACCAGGCCGACGGTAATGGTGTCCCCGGTGCCTTCCCTCCGCTGGACGGCTCCCCTTGGGTCGTCGGCGCGCCTGAACGCTTTGTGAAGATCGTCATGCGCGGCCTGCAGGGCCCGGTGGAGGTCAAGGGTAACACCTACAACGGTAACATGCCCTCCTATGGCGAGAACGGCCTGGACTGGGATGACCGTGACATCTCGGCCATCACGACCTTTGTCCGCCAATCATGGAGCAATGAAGCTCCGGCAATCTCTGAGGAGCTGGTCGCCGAAGTGCGCGCCTCCATCGCCGACAAGTCCGGTGCCTGGAGTGCGGACGAGCTGCTCGACATGCACCCCATGGAGTAGCGGGTGGCACCCGCTGGCACTGAGGGGCTGCGCCCCTACGCTCCTTACAGTCGCTACCCCAGCAACGGCCAACTCGTTAAAATGGTTTGTTGGCTGGAAAATCTTCGCGTCCCTTCGCGTGACTTCGCGGGAAAAGTCATATAATATTTGACCATGCCTGAGCTGGCTGAAGTCGAGTACTACCGTAAGCAGTGGGACCCCGGGATCGGGGGGGAAGTCGGGCGTGTGCGTCTGCATCCTGCCGCGCGGATTTTTCGTGATTGTGATACTAAGCTTTTGGAGCGCGCGTTGACGGGGGCTGTGTTGGAGCAGTCTCTCGCGCACGGTAAGCAGATGCTTTTCGGCTTCAGTGGAGGTGCGTGGCTGGGGGTTCACCTGGGGATGACGGGTAAGCTTTTTTGCGAGCCCCGCCCTTACGCGCCGGGTAAGCACGATCATCTCGTGCTGGAGCTGCCCGAGCATGTATTGGTTTTTTATGACGCCCGGCTCTTTGGACGGGTGCGTTTCGATCAGGGGCCGGAGCTACCGGAGTGGTGGCAGGCCTTGCCGCCGGATTTGCTCTCGGATGCGTTTACGCAGGAGGCGCTACAGCAGTTTTTAAAGCGTCGGGCACGCTCACCGCTGAAGGCCGTCCTACTCATGCAGGAGCGTTTTCCCGGTATCGGTAACTGGATGGCGGACGAAATCCTGTGGCGGGCTGCCCTGCATCCGTCCACGCGTGCCGGGCAGCTCAGTGCGCGTGAAGTAGGTAAGCTCTATGCAACGATCCGCGAGGTGTGTGCCGATGCCATGCAGGTGATCGGTACGGACTGGGGTGAGCCGCCGCCGAGTTGGTTGTTTACACACCGGTGGGAGGATGGCGGCACCTGTCCGAAGACCGGCCAGCCGCTGGTGCGCGAAACAATCGGCGGCCGCACCACCTGCTATAGCCCGGCCCGGCAGAAGCTGAAGGGCTGAATCTCCGGATGTTGCTGCGCACAGGAGCCGCAGGCGCGAGATCGTGGCGGGTTAACCTACTGTAATGCGCCCGAGAAGGTGCTCGCGTATCCACGACCGTACTGGATTGTGCGGGGTTTTGCTCTTGCGGCGAGAGGAGCACGGGTGTTTTTAGGATGACTATGCTTAAAGTGGTCCAGTGCTGGGATGACGGTGTTCACGATGATCTTCCGCTGATGGAGATCCTGCGTAAGTACGGGGCGAAGGCGTCCTTTAACCTCAACCCCAAGCTTCACAAGGCTGAGCGTGACGGCTGGCATCATCGGAGTCCTGCGAAGGATGTGTACCGCCTGGCCCTCTCGGAGCTCAAAGATGCCTACAAGGACTTCACTGTGGCCAACCACACCATGACGCACCCGCATACCCTGCAGATCCCGCTGGAGCAATGGCGGGCTGAAGTGGTGGATGCTCGCAAGTGGCTACAGGATCTTTTCCAGCAGCCGATTCTGGGCTTTGCGTATCCATATGGTGACTATGACGATGCGACCTCACAGGTCGTGGCCGATGCCGGGCATGTCTACGCGCGTACGACGAAGAATGCCACGCCCTGCATGCCGGTGGAGAACCCCCTGCAGTTTCATGCTGACTGTCACTTCCTGAGCGAAAACTTCTGGTCTCTCTACGAGAAAGCGAAGGCTTCCGAGGCGCAGGTCTTTTACTTCTGGGGCCACAGCTATGAGATCGAGGGCGACCAGATGTGGGCTGAAATGGAGGCCAAGATCAAGAAGATCGCCGAGGACCCCGACGCGGAGTGGGCAGACCTGCCCGACCTCTTTACCGAGTAGGGCTTATTTGTAGATCCAGTAATTGCGGCTCCACTGCTGGAACTGCCGGGCGCGTGCCTCCCACTCGTCGAGGAACTTGTCCACGCGGGCACGGCTGCCACGGGTGGAGATTTCGGTCCACCAGTCCTCGGAGCCGACATGGATCTTGTAGAGTCGCTGCTGGGCCGGAGTTGCCTCCGCAAAGGGGTTACCGCCGGACCAGTCGCAGGCCAGGCGCATCATCTGGAAGCTGATCTCGGTCGGGCGCAGCTTGTCCCAGTTCGTCACGGCAGCGTAGGCGCCGGGTTGTCTGCCCTCGGGCATCGGCTGCAGGTAGAGACCGGGGATGGCGAGTGAGTTAAGCGTGGTGGCGATCTGGTCAGGGGACTTACCGGAGTAGTTAATCAGCCGGAACGGGTAGCCCTCGCCGTAGCCATGGCGGAAGCCGCCGAGCTGGCAGCCCAGGCCAGTCATGGAGTAGCCGACGGCAGCGGAAAAGTCCGGGATCGCGGGGGAGGTTGGCGTCCAGCGCAGGCCGGTATCGGGCCAGAGCATGGAGCGCTTCCAGCCCTTCATCGGGATGACGTAGAGTTTGCCCTTCTTTTGGACGTCTTCGCTGACTTCCATCCAGCCGGGTATTTTTTTGGCCATGATAGCCAGCTCACCGATGGTCAGTCCGTGAACATAGGGCACCCGGAAGGAGCCCACGTAAGACATCAGATGTTTATCCAGAGGCGGTCCGTCCACTTTCTCACCGCCCAGTGGGTTGGGGCGGTCGAGGACCATGACGGGGATGCCCTGCTCAAAGCAGGCCTCCATGGCCAGGCGCATGGCGCTCACATAGGTGTAGCTGCGCACGCCTACGTCCTGCAGGTCGATGACGAGGATATCGATCCCCTGAAGCATCTCTGGAGCAGGTTTGCGGGTGGGGCCATAAAGTGAATACACGGGGAGGCCAGTCTCTGCGTGTGTGGTGTTGGGGACGTATTTCTCGGCCTTGTGCTTGCCGTCGATCCCGTGCTCAGGCCCATAGAGGGCGACGAGGTTGACCGCCGGGTGCTCGTGCATGACCTTCCAGGTCGGCACGCCACGCCCGTCCACCCCTGCGCCGTGGGTGAGTAATCCGACCCGCATGCCGCTGAGGGCCTGAAAGTCCTGGGCCTCCAGGACGTCGATGCCGAGAAGGACTTGCGGGGCGGCGTGAGTGCTCGGCATCCCCAGGAGGGCGGCCAGGGAGAGGAGAGCGAGGCGGAGGAAAGGTTTAACTTTGAGAATCATCAGGGGGAGATGTGTCTTTGTCGCTGCCTTTGCCGGGCAGGTGGATTTTTAATTTAGCCTGACGGGCAAACTCCTCGAACTGGAGCTGAATCGCCCGGCCGCTACGCTCGTAGTAGTTCGCCATGAGCTGGTAGGTCAGGCTGATCGCGAATCCGATCAGGGTGCCCAGCATGGCTCCGCCGATGATGGTCGCCTTCAGGGCGAGGGCGATCAGCGCGTGTCCGCTCATGCCGGTACTCTGGATGAGCGAGGACATGGTGGCCCGCGGATGGTTCGGCCCGAGCAGGCCGCTGACCATTTCCTTCAAGTGCGAGGCGATCGTACCCGAGAACTCCCAGACGGAGCCGCCGGGTATATCGACACCGAGCAGAAAGAGGATCTCCAGCCCGATGAAGCAGGCTGCCGTGTAGAGCGGTACGAAGGTGACCGGGTTTGTGATGAACTGGGTGGCCACCATGATCATCAGATTTCCACGGATGAGCAGGGCCAGCGCAAAGGCGCAGGGGATCTGCACGCCGTAGATCGGCATCAGTGAGAGAATGCATCCGACATATATCGCGGGTACAATGTTCTGTCGGCGGAATGACCACAGGTAGGAGCGCTTGCGTGCGGTCTGGGCGAACCACTTCAGAAAGGGATAGCGGTGGACAGTGGCGCGGCGGGGCAGGGGGCGCAGCAGGCGCTTCACGCGGCGGATGCGTTCATGCACCTTGCGCTTGAGCTCTTCGTGTCGCTCGTCCGTAGTCATGGTCGTGGCTCCTTACTTGGAAAACACTTCGACCAGCTTACGGGCCAAGAGTTTCTTCCCATCGGAAATCGAGCGCTCCTTGGTATAACCGGCAGGCGCGAGCACGTCCGCGGTGGTTTTCGGGGGCAGCTCGAGCTTGCTCTCAACGAGCCCGGCCATGATCTTGGAATGCTTATGCTGGCGCGCGGCTTCCCGCAGGATTGAGCCGGGGCCTTTGCCCTGGAGCGAGCTGGCGTCAAATTTGCCTTCTCCGGTGATAACGAGGTCCGCGGCGGCGATCTTTTCCTTCAGTTGGAGCCAGGACTCGACCAGTTCAAAGCCTTTCACCACTCGCGAATTACAGGCTGTCTGCAGCCCAAATCCGATGCCGCCCGCTGCGCCTGAGCCGGGGGCTTCCATCAGGGATGCGGGCTTTTCAAAATAGCTGCACATGCGCTGAGCCATGGCAGAGACGGCTCCCTCCAGTGCGGTAAAGTCCTCGTAGCGCATGCCCTTTTGCGGCCCATAGGTGGCCGTGGCTCCGTTGGCACCCAGCAGGGGGTTTTCCACGTCGCAGGCGATATTGATACGGGGGATATGCTGCCAAATGTCTCCCTCCAACTGCGCGACCCGTGACCAGTCGCGCGGGGTGGCGTGGTCGATCAGAGCTCCCTTTGCGTCGAGGAGCTGGAGTCCGATTGCCTCAAGTGCGCCCAGGCCGAGGTCATTGGTGGCGCTGCCGCCGATACCCAGCAGGATCTCCATTGCGCCGGCGTCGGCGGCCTCGGCGATCAACTGGCCAGTGCCATAGGAGGAGGCGAGCCACGGGTCCCGCTGTCCCTCGGGGACGGACTGCAGACCGCTGGCCTGTGCCATCTCGATGACGGCCAGCGTTCCCTCGGAGGGCAGGCGCAGGATGTCGCGGACGCGTGCACCTAGTCGCCCGATATCCACGTAGCCGATCTGGGAGGTCTGGGGGTCGAGCTGAGGGCCGAGCACCGGAACGCGCTCAATACTCCCATAGGCTGATCGGGTGAGGATTTCGCAGAACCCTTCTCCTCCGTCAGTGAGGGGGGCGATCGTGACCTGCCAGCTCGGGTGGAGCTTGAGAATGACTTCCTGAGCGATCTGACAGGCCTCCGGCGCCGTCATGCAGTCTTTGAATTTATCGAAAGCGATCAGGATATGCATCGGTAGGCAGTCTGGTAATTGGAGCTACTGCCTGTATTAGCGCGTCAGTGAGGGGGGGAGGTCAAACCGAAACGGGGCTTTGCCGTCATTCTTTGCCGACTCCGAAGAGGATATCCTCACTCTCCTGCAAGAACTGCTCGCGGGCTTTCAGCAGTGCTGAGGCGCGCCGGACGGCTTCCTCGCGTCGGTTGAGCGCTTCCTCTGCCTCCAGGATCTCGCTTTGCTTACTCTCCAGCTCACCCTTGAGGCTTTCAATCTGTTTGAGGTCCTCAGGGGAGTGTTGGCTGGAGCGCTGGCGCTGATCAAGGTCTTCGCGCATCTGCTCAAGCTCCGCCTCCATCTCTGTGAGTAGCTGGCCTTTTTCGAGGAGGGACTCCTCGCTCTCACGCAGAAACTGCTCCCTCTCGCTCATGGTGAGCTGCATCTGCTCCAGCTCGGCTTCACGGCCTTCCAGCTCTTTACGCAGACGGTTGAGTGCCTGCTCTGCCTCGGGGGTGAGCTCACCACCGGACTGGCGCTCCTTCTGCATCTTTTTGAGGGCCTGCATGCGCTCTTTGAGCGTTTCATCCATGGCACTGAGTGCGCCCTCCCGCAGTTCGAGGTCCTGTTGTCGCTTATTCAGGGAGCGCTGGGAATCCTTTTGATCCTTAAGCTCTTCTTCCCGCTGATGCAGACGCTCTTCAAGCTCCTGTGCTTTGCGCCCCAGGTTGGCCAACTCGCTTTCCCGAGCCTTTAAATCGTGACGGAGCCTCTCCAGCTCGCGCCGGGTGCCGGGGTTGGAGGTGTTCTTGTCGTCGGCTTCGACGAGCTTGCGTCGATGCTTGATGGCCCGGCCCATGATGGTTGTCAGCTCATCTTCATCGTAGGGTTTCTCGACATAATCGAAGGCACCCAGCCGCAGGGCCTCGATGGCGTAGTGCTTGGAGCTGATGGCAGTCGTCATGATGACAACCGCATCCTCATCGAGCTCACGGAGGGTGCGCAGCAAGTCCAGTCCACTCATGCCGGGCATTTCGATGTCTGTGAAAATGACATCGATGGGCTGCTCCCGGTAGGTGATGAGCGCTTCGCGGCCGTTCATGGCATGCTCGACCTGGTAGCCGGCATCACCAAGTATGATGTCCAGCATTTCGTGGACACCTTCAATGTCATCAACGACTAGAACCGTAGGTTTGGGCATGGCGGAATCTTCCCCTAAACACATCACTTGATGTGCATAAGTGCAAACCTGTTAGCGCTTTAAGGCGCCAACTCAGTTCAGATTCCTGAAAAGTTAGGGTCTTTAACCCTCCTTAAACGTCCAGGGCTCAGGGGCGATTTCAGTAGCCGGGTTGAGCCGGTTCGCGTGAATTTCCACCTCGATGATGACGTCCGGCTGGTCCTCCTTGCGGCCGCGATAGGTCATAGCGCCGAGCCATGGGTTGCGGGTACGCGTGAAGGCGAAGCCGCGGCCCTCCAGGTCGCGACCCAGTTTGGCCGGGTCCGTGCCCATGGACAGCCTGAGCATGAGGTGTCCATGGGCGCCCTTTTCATCGGCAAACTGGCAGTCCACCTCGGGAAAGTACTTTTGTACGATCACGAGCAGTTTGGCGGCTTTTTCGAGCCGGTGGCGCAGGTTGCGAGGTTTCATAGCGCTGAAATCCTTTCTATCTGAGTTCCTGACCGCTGGTGGGATCCACGATACGGAAGTTTTCGACGTGGTAGCTGTAGTCGGACTTGAATGAAAGGCTTACGTTATACGCCTGCTCGATGTCGATCAAGTGTTCCTCGTCCTCGTTGCGGAGGCGTTCGAGGTTGGTCGGGTGCAGCAGGATGGCCATTTCGATGGTTTCACCGCGCTTGAAGGTGGTGTTACGCAGGTGGCGAATGACGCTGACGAGCTTGCGCTGAATCTCCACGCTCATGGTGCGGGAGCTCTTGACGATGCCCTTGCCCGAGCAGTACGGGCAGGTGGTGTAAATGCCGCTGGCGTGGCTCTCGGCGTGCCGCTGGCGGGTCATCTGCATGATACCCAGCTGGCTGATCGGCAGGACGTGGCTCTTGGCTTTGTCCTTGGCCATCTCCCGGCGCATGCGGTCAAACACGGCCTTGCGGTCGCGTTTGTTCTTCATGTCGATAAAGTCCAGGATGATCAGGCCGCCGATGTTGCGCAGGCGGATCTGGCGGGCAGCCTCGGAGGCGGCCTCCAGGTTGGCGTTGACGATGAAGTCCTTGCCGCCCTTGTCCTTGCCCTTGTGGGAGCCGGTGTTGACGTCGATGGCCACGAGGGCCTCCGTTTCGTCGATAACGATTTCGCCGCCGCTGGTGAGCGGGACGGTGCGCTGGAAGGTCTGCTCGATCTGGCGCTCGATGTTAAAGCGCTCAAAGATCGGGATGTCGTCCTTGAAGTGGACGATCTTCTTACGCGAGCGGGGCGAGACCTCGCTGATATTGTCCAGGATGGCGCTGTGGCGGTCTTCGCTGTCCACCAGCACGCGGTCGATGTCCTCGGTGAGGAAGTCGCGGACGGTGCGCTCGATGATGTCAGGCTCCTGGTAGAGCAGGGCAGGCTTACCGGCCTTCATGCCCTCCTCGATCTTCTCCCACTTCTTGAGGAGCATGTGCAGGTCGCGCACAAAGTAGCGGAGCTTTTTGCCCTCACCGGCGGTGCGGATGATGATGCCCATGCCCTCGGGGAGCGTGAGCTTGCCAAGGATCTGCTTGAGGCGGTCACGCTCCTGCTTGCTCTCGATCTTGCGGGAGATGCCGCACTGGCCGGAGAAAGGCATCAGCACGAGGAAACGGCCCGGCAGGGCGAGATTCGTCGTGGTACGGGGGCCTTTGGTGCCGATCTGAGCCTTGGTGATCTGCACGACGATATTCGTGCCGATCGGGTAAAGCTTGGGGATGTCCTTAAGCGTGGGCTTCTGGGAGCGGCGCTTTTTCTGCTCGGCAGTTTCGTTCTGGCGGACGATTTCGATCGCCTTGTCGTCGTTGGCAGCGGGCAGGATGTCCCAGTAGTGCAGGAAGGCGTTCTTGGGCTGGCCGATGTCCACGAAGGCGGCCTTCAGGCCGGGCTCCAGGTTCTGGATCTTACCGGCAAAGACGGCACCGACCATGCGCTTGTCACCGGAGCGCTCGACTTCGAACTTTTCCAGGACGCCGTCCACGAGGAGGGCGACACGGGTTTCCAGCGGCTCGGCATTGATGATGAGCTCGCGGTAGGGAGTTTCTTTCTGGCCGGAGAGCACGCGGGCTATCTTTTGCAGGACGGGGCGCTTTTTGGCGCGGGCGGCGGATTCTTTTTTGAGTTGGTCGCGGGGGATAGACTCGACGACTTCTTCTTTGGGGGGCGAGCGCAGCTCGTTATCTACACTGTTTTTGTCGGTGGGTGATGAACTTTTCATTGGGCGTATTGCCTTGAGGGTTGGCGGGGCGCCCTTTGTGTGGCTGGTGTGTGGTCCGCGCGGAAACCGGTCCGTGGGTGCGCAGCGGGTCTGAGGTTGAGCTTCTCATGAGAAGTCCTTGCGGAAGCGGTAAACGCTTTGAACAAAACCTTGCAGGACACAACAGCTTAAAACAAAGGAGCCACCATAACTGATGAACGGTAGAGGCAGGCCTGTGATCGGCATCAGGCCTATTGTCATACCGATATTTACGAAGATGTGGACCATGAAAATAATGCTGACGCCGACGGACAGCAGCATGCCAAAACGGTCGCGTGCGATACCCGCGATGCGGATACCGTTGGCGATCAGAATGGCAAAAAGGATGATAACAACCATCGAGCCAAGGAATCCTGATTCCTCGGCCAAGACGGAAAAAATGAAGTCATTGGGAGCAACCGTCGGGGGCAGGTAGCCCAGCTTGGCTTGAGTGCCTTGGCCGGGGCCTTTCCCATACAGGCCGCCACCAGAGACGGCCATGAGAGACTGGTTCAGGTTCCAGGCCACGCCGTTACCCTTGGGGTCAACGACCTGCGGGGCGACAAAGGCCAGGATACGGTTGCGCTGGTAATCTTTGAGCGGGACGAAGGAATGTTCCTCGTAGGCACCCTTGTCCTCCATGAACGAAAGCTCCTCGTCGTTCATAAACTGCTGATAACGATATACGTCCACACCGATTACCAGTGTGGCCAGCAGAAAAAGCCCGAAGATGGTCAGGAAAAACTTCTCGGACAGATTGGAAACGTAAAGGAGGGCGAAGGCCATGGGTGCGAAGACCAACGAGGAGCCCAAGTCCGGCTCCAGAAAAATCAGAAACACGGGGATAAAAAATGTAAAACCCACTTTTAGCAAGACCTTTATGGATTCTTTGAGGGTCCCGATTTCGGAGCGGGCCAGCACGCTGGAGGCCATCAGCAGGGTGCTGACTTTGGCCACCTCCGCCGGTTGCAGTGAGAAGGGCCCGAAGTCCAGCCACCGCGTCGCCCCGAAACGTGTCTGCACGAAGGGCAGCCTGAAGGCCGGGATGCTCGATAGCGCGCTGTGCAGGTCCAGAATAATCGCCTGCAGGGCCAGCGGCACCAGCAGTAATACCCCGAGCCAGTAAAAGAGGTGAGCGTTTTCGAGGAAGAACTTGTAGTTGACGAGCGAAATGACCCCGTAGGCGATAAATCCGACCACCAGCCACAGAATCTGCATCTTCCAGGAGCTACCTCCGCTGTAGCTCTGCGCCGAGTAGATGAAAAAGACCCCGATCAGCCCCAGCAGCAGGATGCACACCGGCGAAATCCAGTCGCTGCGGTGTTCGTCACTGATCCGTACAAAGTGGCGCAGTGGCAGGCGTTTGAGAGCTGAAATGAGGGAAGACATCAGGAAAGGGGAGACTCGACAGGCTCCATAGGGAAATAAGGCACTCTGCGACCTGCCTGAAAAGCCTAAATCTGCCAACAGGCGCGCTTTAACGGCGGCCTCTTACACTGAGGAATAGTACCGGCCGGGCTCGTTTTGTGCCAGTTAATTCCCGGCTAAGGGCTTCAGGATGGGGGTGCCATTGACCCCACTAACGCTTGGGCGTTGAGCGTACGTTCCCCGTTGACAGGTGCTAAATGATGAACTTGAATCAACTTTTCTTCGTACGGGGTTGAGCTGAGATTATGTTCTCTTGGGAGATTTTCATCGCCCTCTTTATTGGGGCAATCATTGCTGTGGTCTTTGACTGGACGGTCGCCCGTATCTGGCTGGGTAGCGTCCGCGAGAAAGCACATGACATCCTGGAGCACGCCCGTAAGGAAGCCGAGCTGAGCGCCCGCGAGACGCTGAATGATGCCCACCTGAACTTTGAAAAGGAGCGGGTCGAGCGTGAGGCCGTCCTTCAAGAGCGTCGTCAGAAGATCCTTCGCGAGGAGGAGGAGCTGCAAGAACGCCGCCGAGAGGTGGACCGCGCCCGCCAGCGCCTGAGCCATCAGGAGGCCGAGATCGAGAAGATCCGTACCGATGCCCAGTCTGAGCAGGCCCGCTACGAGAATCTCGCCGATAATTACCAGACCCTGCTCAAACGCATCGCCGATATCTCCAACGAGGAGGCCAAAGAGCTCCTGCGTGAAGAGGCCCGGACACAGGCCGAGGGCGAGATCCGCCAGATCAAGCGTGAGATGATCCTCAATAGCGAGGAGGAAGCCCGTGAAGAGGCCAACCGCATCCTCGTCGATGTCATGCAGCGCATGACCAGTACCCCCTCGCATGAGCTTAGCGCGACCATCATCGACATCCCCAACGAGGAGATGAAGGGCCGCATCATCGGCCGTGAGGGCCGCAATATCAAAGCTTTCGAGCGGGCTACGGGGGTTACCCTGATGATCGATGAGACGCCTGGCTCCATCCTGGTATCGTCCTTTGACCCGGTGCGCCGCGAGGTCGCCCGCCTAGCCCTGGAGCATCTGATCCGCGACGGGCGCATCCACCCGGTCTCCATCGAGGAAACGGTGGAGCGGGTCGAGCGTGAGATGGCTGACCATGTCATCCAGCTGGGTGAGGATGCCCTCGTCAAGCTGCGGATGGGCGGCGTACACCCCGAGGTCGTGCGCCTGATCGGTAAGCTGAACTACCGCCTCTCCAACAACCAGAACACGCTGGAGCACTCCATCGAGGTGGCGTTCCTGTGTTCCCTGCTGGCTTCCGAGCTGGGGCTCGACCCCGACATCGCGAAGCGCTGCGGACTCTTTCACGATATCGGTAAGGCGATCGACCACGAGTACGAGGGCAGCCATGCCGTATCGGCATCGCGGCTCCTGCAGCGCCATGGCGAAGAGGCCACAGTGGTCAACGCGGTGGCGTGCTCGCACGGTGAGGTGGATGCCACCAGTGTCTATGCCGGGCTGCTCAAGGTGGCCGACTCGCTGTCAGCGACGCGCCCCGGTGTACGGACTGACTCGATGGACGGCTATGTGCAGCGTGTTAAGGCGCTGGAAGACATTGCCCTGTCCTTTGAGGGCGTGGCCGAGGCCTACGCGGTGCAGGCCGGGCGCGAAATCCGTATCATCGTCTGCCCGGATCAGGTCGATGACATTCAGGCCCGCTCACTCGTCCGCACGGTCCGCCAGCGCGTGGAAGACGAGCTCCAGTACCCCGGATCGATCAAGATCACCCTGGTGCGGGAGCAGCGTTTTACAGAGACGGCCAAGTAGGTTAAAACACCAGCCGCGGATTGCATTTTGTGCGGAAACTGTCTATACTTCCGGCAGTTATGAAAAAAATCCTATCTTCTCTCTCTGTCCTTCTCTTATGTTTTTCGGCTTCATCCACGCTTCGTGCCGATGAAAGCCTTGCTGATCTGAACAAACTCCTCACCGATGCCCGTGGCTGGCTGACGAGTTATCAGATCGACGACAAAAAGGCGATCCCGCCCGAGCTTTTCCAACAGGCCAAAGGTATCTTTTTCTGTAAGATGGTCGGAGGCAGCTTTGTCATCGGCGCTCAGGGCGGCGAAGGCTTTGGCATGATCCGCAAAGACGGCGAATGGAGCGCACCGGCCTTTTACAGTGTGGGCTCCGGTAGCTTCGGCGCGCAGATCGGTGGCGGCGAGACCACGATCCTGATGTTCCTCATGAATGACGAAGGCCTCGAAGTCCTCAGCAGCGACGATACGAACTGGGGCGGTACTGCCAAGGCTGTCGGTGGCCCGAGCTCAGCCTCGGCCTCGGATAGCTGGTCTTCGGATACCTCTGCCAAGCAGAACAACGCTCTCGGCCAGGCTGACATCTTTTACTATGTCACGGCTACCGGGCTGGAAGCTTCCGCCGCCTTTAAGGGCACCCAGTGCAGTTACGACGAGGAGGCTACCGACACCTACTACGGCACCGCCGGCATGACCCGCGAGAGTGTCTACCATGGCGACCATAAGGTCTCTAAGCAGGCTGCGGCATTCATCGAGCTGCTGGACCAGCAGGCCGAGGGCGAATAAGCGCCCCGGTATTTCTCTACCATTATTTTTCTCAAAGGCGGGGCCACGACGGCTCCGCCTTTTTTTGTCATGAGAGGGACAGGTTTTGTTTTAGCAGGCGTTGGCTACTCTTCAGAGAAACCAGCCTGTTCCTTGAGCCAGCCGACCATATCCGCTACGGTGATCTCCTCCACGGCCTCATCGCTGGCCATGACAGGGGCCTCCGGTGCGATCAGTGGCGGCGGGGGAACCAGGGATGAGCGGTGCCCGGCAGGCAGCTTCTCCAGACCTAGGGAGCCGTTACCGGTCATGGTCACGCTCCAGCGTCCTTCGCCGAGGCGCCGGTACACGGCCCGTCCAAAGGTGGTCGGCGGAGCATCGGCCGCCATGGTGTCCCAGGGCTCGTCCAGCACGAGGGCTTGGTCGGGGGGCATGGAGCTGTCAAACAGCCTCCGGATGCCTACGCGGTTTCCAGCGACATAAAAGTCCACGAAGATTTCCCGCGAAGTATCGAGGGGGGTGGGTACGGTGGCGAGCTCACCGTCGCCGCGCAGGTAGCGCACCGTGAGTTGGCCGTCGTCAACCTCCAGCTCGGTCACAACGGACTGGCTGAGTGCGCGCTCGTACTGGTCGCGCAGCTTGGCATAGTCGGCGGCCAGGTCACCCAGTCGGTCGCGGTAAATATCCTCGGCCATCTGCGCACGGGTGAGCTTGAGCCCCGCCAGCCCGGCAGCAGTGATTACGGCAAGCAGCAGCATGAGCACGATCCATGATCGCACCTCCTGCAGCATATTCCAGAAACCTTTATTGTTACTCACGCGTCAGTCTTGCTTATAATAGACCACACCCGGCGAGGATTGTTCAATCCGTCTATCCCTTGATTTTCCGGTCTTGCGCAGCCCGGGCCCGCGGCAGGCGATTGCTGCTCCAGCCGGACTCTGCACTTTCTATGCTATGTAAGCGCTGAGCAACGCATCCAAACTGGACCAACACTATTTCTACGAATGAGATGTTACTGGGGGTAGGCACGCAGTGCCGTAGGGGCGGAGCCCCTTATTGCTGCTCCAGCCGGAGGGCGTCGAACAAAATCTCGGCCGGGTGCTGGGCGGTGCGGCCGGTGCCGTCGTGGATCTGGTGGCGGCAGGAGGTGCCGGGAGCGGCCACGAGGTCCGTCTCGGCGGCAGCGCGCACGGCAGGGAAAAGTACGAGCTCACCGACCTTCATCGAGACCTCGTAGTGCTCCTTCTCGTAGCCGAAGGACCCGGCCATGCCGCAGCAGCCGGAGGGAATGACCTCGACGGTGTAGTTGCTGGGCAATGACAACGCTTTCACCGTCGGCTCCACCGAGGCTAGGGATTTCTGGAAGCAGTGGCCGTGCAGGTGGATCGTCTTTGGCTCGTCGGTAAAGGCGTCTGCGGTGATGCGTCCGGCCTCGATCTCACGCTGGATAAACTCCGAGAAAAGCAGGCAATTCTTCGAAAGGGCGCGGGCGGTGGGCTTCATCTCGTCAGGGACGAGATCCGGGTACTCGTCGCGAAATCCGAGGATGGCCGAGGGCTCAATGCCGATGAGTGGGGTTTCCCCAGTCACGAGCGGGGCGAGCAGCTTGACGTTTTCCTCGGCGATCGTGGCGGCCTTGCGGATGAGCCCCTTGGAGAGCCAGGTTCGGGCGCTCTCGCCATGCTTGGGGATGATTACCTCGTAGCCGAGACGTTGCAGGAGCTTGATCGCTTTCTGGCCGACGGGTACGTCGTTGTACTCGGTAAACTCGTCGCAGAACAGGTACACCTTACGCTTGGCCGGCGCGGGCGCGGGCTGCTTTTTGTGCCAGCGGGTGACGGTCGTGCTGTGCCGCATCGGGATCGTGCGGTCCGGGTGAAAGCCGTTGATGCGGTTGAGTACGCGGCGGATCGGGGTGGTCCCAAATAGCAGGTTCCACCCCCAGGGGGCGACGTCTACCAGCTTGTTGAACAGTGTGAAGTTCGCGATCATGCGAGAGCGCAGCGGGGTGCCGTGCTCATCGTAGTAGTGCTGGAGGAACTCGGCCTTGAGCTTGGCGATGTCCACGTTGGAGGGACACTCGGACTTACAGCCCTTGCAGGACAGGCACAGGTCCATGACCTCTTTGACCTCGTCGGAGTCGAAGGGCTTGAGCGCGTCACGGGGGTGGGTGAGGGTGTGGCGCAAGATGTTCGCACGGGCGCGGGTGGTGTGCTTTTCCTCGCGCGTGGCCATGTAGCTGGGGCACATGGTGCCGCCGGCCAGGTGGCCCTTGCGGCAGTCGCCGGAGCCGTTGCACTGCTCGGCGGCGCGGAGCACGCCGAGCGTATCGGAGAAGTCAAAGATCGTGTCGTACTGCGGGTTTGGGGTGTCCGGGGAGACGCGCAGGCTGGTGTCCATCGGCGGCGTGTCGATGATCTTGCCGGGGTTAAAGATGCCCTGCGGGTCAAAGGTCTCCTTAATCCGCCGCATCATCGAGAAGCACTCTTCGCCGACCATAAAGGGGATGAACTCGCCGCGCAGGCGTCCGTCCCCGTGCTCGCCACTGAGGGAGCCGTTGTACTTTTTGACAAGAGCGGCGATGTCCTCGGCCACGCCCCGGAAGGTTTTTAGGCCTTCGGGTGTTTTCAGGTTAAACATCGGGCGGGTGTGCAGCTCGCCGGAGCCGGCGTGCGCGTAGTAGACGCACTCGATCTTGTACTTGTCGCGCATGAGCGCGTCAAACTCGCCGATGTAGGCGGGCAGGTCGTGTACATCCACCGCCGTGTCCTCGACGATCTCGCGGGGCTTGGCGTCACCGGGCACATTGCTCATCAGCCCCTGACCGGCGCGTCGCAGCTCCCAGATGCGGGCCTGGTCGGGGCCCTTGAGGACCGGGTAGTGGTAGCCGAGCCCGGCCTGCTGGAGTTCGGCGATGATCTGCGTCAGGTGGTTGTCCACCTCGGTCTCGTCGTCTGAGCGGATGTCAATGACGAGGATCGCGCCGGGGTCGCCCTCGACGAAAAAGCGGTTCTTGGCCTGCTCGCGGTTGCGTTTGGTGGCCTCCAAAATATGGCGGTCGAGCAGCTCGACGGCGAAGGGCTGGTGCGGGAGCGCGTGCAGGACGGCGTGGAGCGACTGATCCACGTCGATAAAGTGGGCGCAAAGCAGCGCGCTGTGCTTGGGTGGCAGCGGGTTCAGGCTGATCTCGAACTCTACCCCGAAGAACAGCGTGCCCTCGGAGCCGGCGATGAGCTGGCACAGGTTGAAGGGCTTCTCCGAGTCCGGGTCGAAGACGTTTGCGTCCATTAACTGGTCGAGCGCATAGCCGGTGTTGCGGCGCGGGATGCTGGACTTGGGAAAGTTCTGGGTGATGAGTTCGCGGTTGGAGGGATTGCCCAACAGGTCACGGCAGGCGCGGTAAATCTGGGCCTCCAGCGAGTCTTTGGGCCCGGCGCACTTTTCGTAGAATTCGTCCGTGCTCAAGGCTTTGAATGTCACCTCCGAGCCATCGGAGAGAAAGCCCCGGCACGAGATCAGGTGGTCTCGGGCTGAACCGTAGACGACGGAGTTTGAGCCGCAGGAGTTGTTCCCGACCATGCCGCCGATCATGGCGCGGTTGGCGGTCGAGGTCTCCGGCCCAAAGAGGTAGCCGTGCGGTTGCAGGTACTGGTTGAGCTCGTTGCGGACGACACCCGGCTGCACGCGCACGTGGCCTTTCTTTTCGTCGAAGGCGATGATCTGGTTCAGGTTTTTGCCGACATCCACCACGATGCCGCCACCGACGACCTGCCCGGCCAGCGAGGTGCCTGCTGTACGCGGGATGAGCCCGATCTTATGCCGGGCGGCGAAGCGGATCAGCGTCGCGATGTCCGCCTCGTTCTCGGGGAAGGCGACCGCCTGCGGATACTCCTGGTACTCGGAGGCATCGGTGGCGTAAAGCTTGCGCAGGACGGGGCCGGTGCTGAGGGTGCCGGTGAGCTGTTTTTTAAGCTGTTCGAGGGCGGGCAAAGTTGCTGGCAAGGCAGGGGGCATGGCAGTGTTTGTTATAGGTGAACCACGTACTGAAGCCTAAAACAGTAAGTACAGCCGACGGGAGTGTCCAGATTAGGCATGCTCCGAAACTTACGAAATGTCTGCATTTGTTTATCAATAAAGAGAATCTGGGCGTGTTTGTTTACGCCAGCGAAACACCTGTCCTCTCCTTTGCATCAGCGGATGGCCTATGCTGAGTAGGTGAATGATGGACAGGCCGTATGGTTCTGTGGCCCATGTGCTTCTGCCTGGAGCACAAAAAAGCCGCCCGGTTAAGGGGCGGCTTTTGATTGGGAAAAGAATGATGTAAGCGCTCGGTCCTTACTTGGAGAAAGTCAGGGCAGGAGCCTTCAGCTCATCAGCGATGGCGGCAACGATCGGTGACTTGGCGTCGAGGTCGAAGCTGTTCAGATCAATCGCCTGGAGCTGCTGGTTGTTGTACGTCTTGACGTAGTAGACCCGGTTGGCGATGTCGGCGATGACGGTCCACTGTGTGTAGTCGGCGACGTCGCTTTTGCTGTCGCGGATGATGCCGCGGGGCAGGTCAAAGTTGTTCATGATGTGCTCGACCAGCCGTACGCTCTCGGGGCCATTGGACACGGGGACGGGCGACATGCTAAAGGCCATCGCTCTGATAAAACGTGAGGGCGGGGTGGGGTCACCGGGCAGGCCGAGCCAGCCGGAGCCCTCGCCAAAGGAATTGATCTCGTTGCCGTTAATCTTGAGAGGCGGCGCGTTCTCGTCCGAGAGCTTGGTGTAGTTGCGCAGGTTGGTCAGGTGCCAGTCAAAGGTGGGTGAGTTCGTCAGTACGCCGTAGGGGTTGTCATAGACCTTCAGGGTGCCGCCAATGGGCTCGATCACGATGGATTTTCCGTTGGCGTCGTGCAGGGTGTAGTGGAAAGGTGCTACAAAGCCGAATGCCGGGAACTTGACCCCGATGACTTGGACCTCATTGATTGCTGCCTTGACCTCGTCGACCGTGGCAAAGCTGCTCAGGCACCAGGTGAGGAATTCCCACGGGGCGATGCTCTTGGCCGGGTCGGCATCGGCGGGCTTGGTGTACTCGGCGTAGCCGGGGAAGTACAGGATACCCGCGGCGAGACCCTTTTCGTTCAGGCCATCACAGACCAGCGGTTGGTTGGCGGCGTTCATGCCGGTAAAGCCGTACTTGCCGGTCCACTTGAGGCCGTCCTGCCCTTTCTTGGCACCGGTGCCGGTGAAGTTGAGACCGCGTGGCACGACGACGACCTTGGACTCCAGCTCAAAACCAAACTCCATCGTGCGGCCATAGACGTAATCGTCGTCAGAGGTTTTAACCAGCAGGCTGGTGCAGGCTTGGGCGGTGGAGAGCCCAGCGAGAAGGGCGGCTGCTCCGAGCAGGAGCGAGCGCAGAGGGGTGAACGGAGTCTTCATAGATGAGAGAATGGATCAGTTCTAACGCGGGATGAGGACCTCTACGTTAGGGGAGTTTGTGGTGGGGTCAACACCCTGTGTGTTATTATACCCCGATGACTTGAGTGCCCTAGAGGCGTCCCAGCTGATAATTGTGCAGCGCCTCGGCCACGCGGTGCAGGGTGACGGGCTTGCTCAGGTAGTTGTTCATCCCCGCCTGTAGGCACTTCTGTTTATCGCCCTGCATGGCGTGTGCGGTCATGGCGATGATATGGATGTCTCGCTGGCGGATGCCGTGAAAGCCGCCCCGGATGGCCTTGGTGGCGGCGTAGCCGTCCATGCGGGGCATCTGGCAGTCCATCAGGACACAGTCAAATTCACCGGCCCTCATGAGGTCGAGGGTCTGGTTGCCGTCAACCGCCAGATAGACTTCGCAGCCGAGCTTTTCCAGGATGCGGATGGTGACCTCCTGATTGGCCTCGCTGTCCTCGGCCAGTAGTACGCGCATGGGCTCCAGCTCGGGGAGTGGCTGATGGGTGTGTGCGTCGGGCTCCACCTCGACCAGCCGGGCACCTGCGGGCTGGTCTGGCTTGAGGGTAAAGAGGGTGTTCTCCAGATCGGAGGGGCAGATCGGTTTATAGAGGGTTTTGTTGACGCCGTTTTCGCTGAACTTGCGCCGATTCGACGCCTGGCCAACGGTGGTCAGCAGGATAACCCGCAGCTCATCGAGGTCGGGGTCCTGCGCGATCTGGCGGGAGACTTCCAGGCCATCCATCTCGGGCATGTCCAGATCTACCAGTACGTAGTCGAAAGGCTCGGAGCGCTGATAGGCTTCGCGTATGATGCGCAGCCCCGTCGTGCCGCCCTCTGCGCTCTGGGCACTGATGCCGAGCAGGGCGAGCTGGCGGCAAAGGACGTCGCGCGCGACAGGGTGGTCGTCGATGACGAGTGCGCGCAGCTGCGCCGGGAGCCGGTGCTTCGGCGTTTGTGTGGCTGGGCCGGTGCCACCCAGTGGAAGTGAGAACCAGAACGTCGAGCCCTGGCCTTTAACGCTCTCGCAGCCCATCAACCCCTCCATCAGGGTGACAAGCTTACGAGAGATGGCTAGGCCCAGCCCGGTGCCGCCGTATTTGCGGTTGGTCGAGCCATCGCCCTGGATAAAGGCCTGAAAGAGTCGCTCCTGGTCGCTTTCGGAAATGCCAATGCCGGAGTCATGAACCTCGGTGCGCAGAAAGAGGCCGCGCTGTGGGTCGCGCTCGATACGGACTTTTACGATGACCTCGCCGTTGGAGGTGAACTTGATCGCATTGCCGAGCAGATTGATGAGCACCTGCCGGTAGCGCAGCGGGTCGGTACGCAGCCACTCGGGTACGTCTGCGTCGATGTCGAGGATGAGCTCCAGCTTCTTGTGCGCGGCGGCCTCAGCCAGGATGTGCATGATCTCCTCGATGAGCTCGCGTATGGGGGCGTCTTCCAGAGTGATCTCAAGCTTGCCCGCCTCGATCTTGGAGAAGTCGAGGATCTCGTTGATAATGTTTAGCAGGGCGTCGGCGCTCTTCTGCACCGTGATGGCAAAGTGCTGCTGCTCTTCGTTGAGCTGCGTCTCCATGAGCAGGCTGATCATACCCACGATGCCATTCATCGGGGTGCGGATCTCGTGGCTCATGTTGGCCAAAAACTCGGACTTGAGGCGCGTGCCTTCAAGGGCGTCATCGCGGGCGAGCGAGAGTTCGGAATTCGCAGCCTCCAGTTGGTCGGTGAGGGACTCGAGCTTGGCCTTTTGCTCGCGCAGGGTGAGCTGATTTTCCTCCAACTGGTGGATCTTCTCGCCGAGCAGCAGATTTTGCAGCTGGATGAGCGTGTCGACCGAGACGAGGCCGACGAGGTGCTGCCGCTCATCGACGACCAGGATATCCTCATAAAAGCGCTCGCTCGGTCGGGAGAAGACCTTCTTCAGGACGGTGGGAATGTCCGCCGTGACGGGCACGATCTCCGGGTGCGAGAGCATGTGGTCGCGCACCGGACGCTTTGAGTAGATGGAGAAACCGAATCGCGAGCCGAGCTTTTCGTTGATCTTGTCCCGTGAACACAGGCCGATGGCACGGTTGTTTTCGGTGACCGCAGCGAACTTGAAGCGGTGCTTGGCGAAGGCTGCCTGGACCTGCTCTAGCGCAAGGTTGGAAGCAATGGAGTGGTTATGACCTACCAAGCGGGGCAGGTCGGTATCCGTCGCTCTCCCCGCGAGGCTGTTTACCAGTGCCATCGCAGCCGGATTAAAGACTTTTAGGCTGCGCACGCCATCATGAAATGACGTGGCCCTGTTAAATCGTTGTTACAGCGCAGGGTAGGACATGCCAACGCTGGCGAATGCGACTCACACTTTACTGGGCGGCGGCCTTATCCAGCGCCTTCAGGACGATGTCCGGAGTGAGCAGCGAGGGTAGCTCAATGGGCTTCTCCAGATGCGGCGAGTAAATGATGTTGAAGGGGACGGCGGATTTGCCAAAGGACGAGAGTGCGTTGGTGATCGTGGGGTCCTGAGAGGTCCAGTCGGCCTTGAGCAGGGCGACGTTATCGTCCTTCATCGTGTCGAGCACTTCGTCCGACCCGAAGACCACGCGCTTGTTCAGTTGGCAGGTCGTGCACCAGCGGGCGGTGAAGTCCACGTAGATGATCCGCTTTTCCTTGCGAAGTTTCTCAACCAGCTCGGGCGACCATTTCTGCCATTCGAGTGTCTTCGGCGGATTGTAGTAGCCGACCGCCAGTGAGCCTGCCAGGACAATTGCAGCACCGGCGATACCCAGCCCGCGAAGCTTACGCCCGAAAGCGCCGTAGTGGCCGTAAAGCCAGCAGGCGAGCGCTACGCCGACCAGCGAGATCAGCAGGTTGAGGAAGCGCTCCGAGTCGACCAGCCCGGCCAGAATCCACACCAGATAGGCGACGGTGGCATAGAGCAGGAACGAAAGCCACTTCTTGAAACTGTCCATCCACGCGCCGGGGCGGGGCAGCATCTTGGCCAGTTGCGGCACCAGGCTGAATAGCAGGTACGGGGAGCTCAGGCCGAAGCCGATGGCCGTAAAGAGCAGGACGGACTCGGTGGTCGGCAGGGCAAGGGCGGCCCCCAGTGCCGGTGCCAGAAACGGAGCCGCGCAGGGCGTGGCGACCAGCGTGGCCAGCACGCCGGAGAAAAACGAACCGGTCAGGCCGGGCTTGGCAGTGAGGTTACTGCCCACACCGACAGCGGACATACCCACCTCGAAGACGCCGCTCATATTCAGCCCAAAGGCCAGCAACACGACGGTCATGGCCAGCACGAAGCCGGTGGACTGTAGCTGGAAGCCCCAGCCGAGCTGTTCGCCACCGGCTCGCAAGGAGAGCAGCACAGCGGCCAGTACCCAGAAGCTGAGCATCACGCCGGCGGTGTAGAGGACGCCGTGTGCGAAGATGCGCCCGCGGCTTTCGCCCCCCTGCTTGACGAAGCTCATGATCTTCAGGCCCAGCACCGGGAAGACGCAGGGCATGAGGTTCAGGATCAGGCCGCCCAGAAAGGCGAAGCCCAGCAACGTGGCAAAGGGCATCGTGCTGGAGGGCGAGGTCGGAATCGTCGCCGCGATGGGAGCATCCTGATCCACGGAGGTGTTGACTGCCATCGCCGTGGGGCCTCCCTCGCTCAGCCAACCGTTTTTGGCATCGAGGACACCGGCCAGTCGGTCAACCTTGTCGGGAGCATACTCGGAGCGAACCAGGCTCAGTGTGTAGGTGCCGCCGGGATTTTTCTCAAAGACCTGGGGCTCGGCCGGTGCGATGACCGGCTCACGCGAAAAGAAGTAAACCTCGCCGGGGTCGGCAGTCGCGTTTTCCTGCGGAATCAGGGTCAGGATAAATCCGTTATCAGTGGCGTGGGCGTCTACCTCCCAGTTCTGGGAAAGGTCCTGCGGCCAATGGGTCTGGGCTTTTTCCAGCGTGGCGGCCCATTTAGAGGGCGTCGATGCTCCCGGCTTTACCGGGAGGGTGAGGGAGATGTTGCCCTTGCCGGGGACACATTCCTTTTCATCGCATTCGAGCCAGGTGACATGCCCCTGAAGCGTGACAGTATCCGACTGGAAATCTTTGCCCACCGTGACCGGGAAGAGCAGAAAGGTCTCCCCCGTGAACACGTAGTTGATGATGCCGCTCTGCTCATACAGGTGGGGGGCAGGCCAGCGCAGGTCTCCAATCGTGATCCCCGGTGGCAGGTTGCTCCAGCCGATCTTTACCCGCTCTCCGAATTCACCGGGATTGACCCAATAGATGTGCCAGCCTGCATCGACCTTCATCTTGAGCGCCAGCCAGGTCGTAGAGCCGGGCGTCAGGTTCTCTGCCGCACTGACCAGCTCGATCTGGGTATGCTGTGGTACCGTGGGACGGGTGAAGCCCGTCAGTGCTACCCAGAGCAAACTGCAGATAAGGAGTGTGTACGCGCTACGCATGATTCGTGTGTCGGCTCAGACGCCCCTGCCTTGCACTTGTTCCGTGTTTTTGGCCGTTTGCGGTACGCGCAAGCCGATAGACGGGGCTATGTCTGCCGCCTAGTGCAAGGAGTCGGTGGTGCTCACAGGCTGGGCAAAAGCTCAGGAATTGGGTTTCTCCAGCTGGATCGCCAGGCCGCGGAACGTGGTGTAGTCTGTCGAGTAGCCGGAGCTGTAGCCGACATTGCCATAGCCGTAGCCATAGTACCAGTCGTACGGGTAGCCCGTGCTCTGCCAGAAGCTTTCGTTCTGCTCACGCGAGGGCAGGATGATGACGGCGTCGGCGCCGATTTCAGCGGCCTTTTGGCGGAACATCTCATAGATGTTGGCTTCGTTGGGCTGAGTTGATGCGCTGGTAAAGGCGAGGATGCCCAGCTCATGATAAGGCTGCAAAGGCTGCTTGGCCACGTAGATGACCACATCGGCTGCGGCTACCGGAGCCTTGCTGACGGCTGCGGTATCGGCTGTCCCTGAGCCGACCGGGTTGTTCAGCGGGTAGTACTGGACTTGAGGCGGCTGGCAGCCGACCAGAAAGAGTCCGGAAGTGAGAAGTCCGAGAGCGAGAAGACGGGTCCAGAGAGTTTTCATTATTTTAGAATATCTAGTGAGCGTGATTCTTCAAATGAAATCGCTCTTTGCCTATCGGCCCTCATGGCCGGTTCCTAAGCCCGGCCTTGCCAGAAGGGGGTGGAGTGGTTTTGCTGCCCGACATGATTACGCACGTTGTTGTTTTCTGGTCCGATAAGCCGGTGGAGGAAAGCCGGAAGAAGCTTCTGGAGGGTGCAAAGCCGCTGGCCGATATCCCGGGGGTTCAGAACTTTCGCTTTGGCGCTCCGGTGCCCAGCCCTCGCGCTACGGTGGACGATAGCTTCTCCATGGCGATCTCTATGGACTTCGAGAACGCCGAAGTGGCTGCCGCCTACCAGACCCATCCGCTGCACCAGCACTTTCTGAAGACCTATGTCGGCAGCGTGGCGAAGCGCGTGCTGGTATACGATTTCGAGGCCTGAGAACCGTTCGCCGCAACGGTACCACGATCAGCTTGGTTTGAATCAACGACTCCGGATCTGAGCTTCACGTGTCGAGGTTCATCTCCATATAGCGTTGAGGCCGGCGGTGTGCGCCCGGTGGTAGCGTGGGAGGAGCCTTTTCGACAAAGCCCATCTCCAACAGAAAAGGGATGTGGCGCTCGTCTACATCTGCGTAAACGGTTTCGAGGCCAAGCTCCCGAGCCAGATCAATCAGGAAGCTCAGGACATCATCGCCGAGTCTGTGCTGGCGAAACTCTGGCAGCACCACGATGCGGCTCAGTCGTCCGTCGCACTCGAGCCGACCTGTGGCCACATGGCGCCCGTCATCATCGGTAGCCAGCACGTGCTGGCAGCAGCTGTCCTCCCGGTCGGAGGCTAGCGCAGAGGTATTGCCTTTTTCCACCATATAGACCGCGAATCGGATCGCTTCTATGTGGAGTCGGTCTCGCTCCCAGCACGCTATTTGTAAATTTATGGGCATAGGGGATATCCCTTAATCTCGTAATTGGGTAAATCATTTAATCCTAGCCGTCTATCTTTTTTTCATGCTGGCCTCGCCGGTAAATGCCCAAGAAACTGGAGGCATGGAATACCGGCGACTAGGAAAGACGGGACTAAAACTGAGCGCCTTGTCATATGGGGCGTGGGTAACCTTCGGGCAGCAGATCGATGAAGGTACCGCCAAGAATCTCCTCAAGACTGCCTATGAGGGTGGGGTGAACTTTTTCGATAATGCCGAGGCCTACGCCGGTGGTGAAGCCGAGAGGGTCATGGGCAAGGTGCTGGAGGATCTCGGCTTTGACCGTGAAAGCTACTGCGTCTCCAGCAAAGTCTTCTGGGGTGGCGGTAAGGGTAAGTCTCTGCCGACGACGCGCGGCCTCTCCCGCAAGCACGTGACCGAGGCCTGCCATGCTGCGCTCAAGCGCCTGCGCGTGGATTATCTCGACCTGTATTTTTGCCATCGTCCGGATGCGGAAACACCGATTGCGGAAACCGTTGCCGCTATGACGGACCTCATCCGGCAGGGCAAGGTCCTCTACTGGGGCACCTCCGAGTGGAGCGCCCGCGACATCGCGCTGGCCCACGCAGCCGCCCGCGAGTACAATCTTTATGCTCCGGTCATGGAGCAGCCGCAGTACAACCTCTTTCATCGCGCGCGCGTCGAGGTCGAGTATGGTCCCCTCTATGATGGCCCCGGTCTGGGGACGACGGTCTGGTCGCCGCTGGCTTCGGGCTTACTCTCGGGCAAGTACCTGGAGGGTGACCCCGGCGACACCCGGCTCTCCGTCAAGGGCATGGAGTGGCTCCGCTCGCGTTTCGAAGGGCCGGAGTTTGAGAGCAAGTGCATGGTGGTGGCCGAGCTGGCGAAGCTGGCCGATGAGCTCGGGACGACCCTCCCGCGGATGTGCCTTGCCTGGTGCCTGAAAAACCCGCACGTGAGCACCGCGATCATGGGGGCTTCCAAGGTCAGCCAGCTGGAGGAAAACATCAAGGCCGTGCAAGAGCTCGACCTGCTCAGCTCAGAGGTGATGGCGCGCATCGACACCATCGCCGGTACCCGCCCCGAGCCCGAAGAAACGTATTAATCGTTCCCGGTGCGGAGTGCCCCGGACCTGCGGTGCGTGACTGCACAGGACAATTAGGAGCCTTGCCCTACGGCACTACGTGCCAACTCCTGTTACACGATTATCCCAAAACTGGGACGACACAGTTTTGGTGCTCTGCCCAGTGAATCGTAAATGGGTGATTAGTCTCCCACTGAAATGAAGGAATCCGCCTTCGACTTACAGGTTTCACAAACATAGTATATCTTATCAACTCCACCTGGGACAGGCACTTTGACAGAGCTCATCTTTTCTCTACATTGGCTACACTTCGGCCTGCGTCTTAATATCAGGTACAGATAAAATGCCAGATAGGAGATGATCAGTCCATATGTGTAGCATTCACTGAACTTACTGGGCATTGTTTTGGAAACAAATGCCAGCGGAATGGCCAAAAGAAGTGAAATTAGGATAAGCTTTTGCTTCCCGCGGGCTCGTTTTTCTAGGCCGTCCTGCAATGTGCGGTCGGTCATGTAGCACTCGAGCTCAGGCTTGTTCATGAGCATACTCCTACGACGCCCTCAAAAGTTCAATTTGTTGTATGTCATTACTCTCACCCAATGGGGCGGTGATTATCGAGGCCAGTCCATTCAGTGGGGGCGGTGTGGCCATAAGGCATACTCTGTCCTGCCGGTCAGACAAACGCTTTAATGCGGCTGAGGACGCGTTCCTGGCCGAGGACTTCGAGCAGCCCGAAGAGCGGGACGCCGCCACCCTGGCCGCTGACGGCCAGCCGTGAAATCGGGAAGTACGCGGTCGGCTTTTGTTCGTTAGCTTCGGCGACAGCGCCGTAGGCGGCTTCGAGGCTCGGCTCATCCCACTTGTCGATGGCTTCCAGCGCTGGCAGCAGCTCGGCCAGGCGGGCGGCGGGGTCGCCCTTCTTGAAAATCTTTTCACGGGCCTTTTCGTCGAACTCGACTTCATCCTTGAAGAAGGGGACGACCAGCTCGGGCATGGTTTCGAGGGAGCGAGCCTTGGGCTGGCAGAGGCCGAGCACCTTTTGCAGGTAGTCCTCGTCGGTGGTTTCGGAGATCAGGCTGGCGGCTTCGAGCACGGGGGCGGCCATCCAGACAAAAGTTTCCAGCGGGAGGGCGCGCAGGTACTCGGTGTTGATGTGGGCGAGCTTTTGCTCGTCGAAACGCGCACCGTCCTTGTTGATCCCGGCGAAGTCGAAACGCTCGATGATTTCATCGATCGGCATGACCTCGCTGTCGTCCTTGGGGTTCCAGCCGAGCAGGCACAGGTAGTTGCGCACGGCCTGCGGCAGGAAGTGCCGGGAGACGTACTCCTCGATCAGGGCGCCGGACTCGCGCTTGCTCATCTTGCCGCGCCCATCGCTCTTGAGGATGAGCGGGATGTGGGCGAAGACGGGCGGTGTCGCTCCGAAGGCCTTGTAAATCTCGATGTGGCGAGCGGTGTTGGACAGATGGTCCTCGCCGCGGATGACATGGGTGATGTTCATCGCCAGGTCGTCCACCACATTGACGAAGTGGAACCCGAAGTCGCCGTTGCTGCGGCGGATGACAAAGTCCTGCTCGACCGTGCGCTCGACGCGGCCGCGTACGGCGTCCTCGACCACGACCGGCTCGCTGCGGACTTTTTCCAGCTCGGCGTTCTTGTACTTGTCAAACTCGGTGTAGCGCTCGCCCAGGAGCTTGAAATACACCGCGCCGTCCTGCTCATAGGTGCGGCCTGCGGCGGTCAGCTTGGCGAGGTACTCCTCGTAGATGCCAGTGCGCTCGCTCTGGAAGTAGGGGCCGAAGTTGCCGCCCTTTTCGGGGCCTTCGTCCCAGTCCAGTCCGAGCCAGCGCATGCCATCGAGCAGGGCCTGCAGGGCCTCGGGTGTGTTGCGGACCGAGTCGGTGTCCTCGATGCGCAGGACAAAGGTGCCGCCGGTGTGGCGGGCATACAGCCAGTTGAACAGTGCGGTGCGGGCACTGCCGATGTGGAAGAAGCCGGTCGGGCTGGGGGCGAATCGTACGCGGACGTCGGACATGGGTCGTATCTCTGAGGTGGTGTGAAAACCGCTCATGCTGGAGAAAAAATGGCGGTCTGTAAAAAACAAAACCCGCCGGAGTTTATCCGGCGGGTCGAAAGATCAAAGCGATGGTCGCTTACTTGGACAGGCTGGTGCCTTCGAAGGAGAGCTTACGCAGTTCCTCGGTGACGTCCACAGCCTCAGCAGGCATCGGCACGCTCATCCCGAAGATGTCCTGTGCGGTGATGTTCGGCTCCTTGTAGAGAGCAGCGTTGAGCTTCTTGCTGTAGTCCAGCGTGCCGCCGTTGAAGGAGACGCCTAGGGCGAAGCCCTTCTTCACGCGGTAGACGAGGATGTCGGCATCCTTCCAGCCGGTAGCACCGAGAGTGCCGCCCACCGGGCCAGCCTTGACGGAGAGGCCTACACCCCAGCGGATGCTGTCCTTGCCGAGTTCGCGCAGGGCCTTCTTGGTCATGCACACGGCGACCATGTGAGTTTCGGTCGCGCCAATCTCGATCCCTAGGCTACCACCGCCAACGGTGAAAATGGCCGGGGGGCTCCAGTTGTCGATGTTGTTGACCATCGCGATACCGGCACCACCGTAGCCACCGATCCCGACCATAGCCGAGTCCAGCTTTACGATGAGGACGGCCTCGGCCTCGGCGAGCACTTCACCGGGGATGGCGGTCTTTTCATCAGACTGCAGAGTTGCCAGAACGTCGTCGGAGTTGGAGATGATCTCCTTGGCCTGAGCGAGTTCCTTATCGAGTTGCGTTTCTGCCTGCAGCAGGAACGGAGCGAGAGAGAGAATAACCAGTGGTGTGAGTTTCATAGGCTGTGATTCTTTAGTTATACTGTGATTGGGTCAATTGAAAAGGGTGTATCATAAAAATGACCAAACGAGGTTTTATTTGGTTTTTTTACGGATTTTTTCGACCAGCCAGGCGGCTGCGATTTGGGAGAGAAAGAGGCAGACGAAAAAGACGATGATGAGGCGGAGGATCATGCCCTCTATATTGGAGACAACTGCCTCTGGCTGCTCGATGTCGTCGATCACAGGCTCCAGCTTCTGGAGCATCTCAGCGGCACTCGACAGGTTCTCGATGCTCTCGTCGATCGATGCCAGCCGCTCGCTCAGGGGCTCCCCGCCAGAGTCCGTGAGCAGGGTGTTGAGGTTTTGCTCTAGTCTGTCCAGCCGCTCGCTCATATCACTGGCCTCCTCGATCAACGCGAACAGCTTGGCAGGGGCATCCTGGTACTCGGGCTTTTTGATCTCTTCGGAGAAGGGCTGGAAGAAGTCGTTGAGCGTGGAGAAGTACTCGGCGGTCTGGTTGAGGCGCAGCTGGGTCTCATCCATGCCATTGAGCACCGAGAGGAAAGACTGGCCACCCTCGGATTCGAGCATGTTGTAGAGGGCGATTTCGCCGGTCCAGTAGACGTAGACAGGCATCCACTCCATGAGAGAGTAAAAGTTCTGCAGGGTGCGGTTGGCCTGCTGAAGCTCGCTCAGGGTATTGTCGAGGCCGTCCTCGATGCCGCTGAAAAAGATGCTGCTGCTGAGCTTTTCGGAGGGGGGTGTCACAAAGCGGTCCCCGGCGAGCACGCCGATATTTTCCCGTCCCATGAAGTAGGTCATGGGGTTTTCGTCGCACCACTGGACGATCTCCTGGTGCAACATATCATAGTTCTTGTCGTCCAGAGCATTGTCGGCCAGCCACCACGCCCACTTGTCAGCGGTATCCATCACCTCGGCGTAGAGTGACTGGTACGTGCCGAGAAATTCTTTTCCAGCGGGCCCGCTGATGTAGTTCTTGGCCCGGGTCGTGTAGGTGACCAGATCGATGAGAGCGACGCGTGGGTTGGGCTGGGCGGTGATGCTGCTGATGTTGGAGACGCTGGCATACTGCCAGATGGCGGCGTTGCGTTTTTCTTTAAAATCGCCCGGTTCGTTGCGCAGAGTGACGCCGACCGCTCCGATCAGGCCCGGAAAGCGCTCCGCGTACTCCCGGAGCATTTCGCGCAGCCGCTCTTCGTTTGCCGAGGTTTTGTTATCTTTGGCCACCTTGACCAGGTCCTGCTTTTGCTCGGGGGTGAGCATCGGGTTTTTGGTGCCCATACGTGTGCCATCGGCATCCGTACGGGACACAGAACCAGCCGTACTGGCACCTTCTTTTTGCTGGAGCTTTTCCTGGGCAAGCAGCTCACGTGCGTGCAGGGGCAGGGCGCAGGTCACGAGCAGGGTAAACCCCAGCAGGATCGGACAGCGAAACAGAGGTTTGCTCATAGGGGAGCCTTAGGTGAGGATTGTTGGCTTCGACTTGAAACTGACAAGGACAGGATTTCTCTGAAGATACAAACGCGAAATTACACAGCATGGCCTATACCGGACCCGCCCTTAATCTCATCGAATTTGAACGCGACTGGGAACCTGCCGCCCAGAAGGCGGGTTTGCGGACGGGTACGTTCGGCCAGTCCGAGGGGCTAAGCCTGCCGTATGCCTGGCGTGAACCGGCCCCCGGCGCACCATGGCTGTATCTTTCGGCGGGGATTCACGGAGATGAGCCGGCGGGGGCGCTTGCGCTGCTGGCATTCCTTCAAGAAGGGCTCCTGCCCGCCCGTGTTGGGGTGGTGGCCTTTCCGCTGCTAAATCCTGAAGGCCTGCGTGCCAATACCCGTGAGCACCCGCAGTACGGCGACCTCAACCGCGACTACCGGGCATTTAACTCGCCGCACATGCGTGCGCATCGAGACTGCCTCCAGGCGCTGGGCCATACCTACGCGCTCGCGGTCTGTCTGCATGAGGATTGGGAAAGCGCCGGGTACTATATTTATGAACATGTTGAGGGTAACCGTCCCGGCCTGGGTCGTAAGATGTTGGATGCCGTTGAGCCGATTTGTGGCATCGACCGTGCCCCGGTCATTGAGGACCGCCGCGCTGATGATGGTTTGATCACGAGCGCGCCGGGCACGGTCACTCCCGAGGACCTGGACGGCGGCTGGGCCGAGGCCCTTTATCTGGGTGAAGGACTTTGCCCGGAGGTCTACACGCTGGAAGCTCCCAGCGACCAAGACCTCGACGTGCGCGTGCGCGCTCACCTAGCCGCCCTCAAAGTCGCAGCGGCGGCGGAGTGTCTCCGCGGGCACTGATGAGGCTTGGCCTCATCGCTCCTTTCCGTCGCTGTCCCAGTGCGTGACCGCGCGGGACGATAAAGGACCCTTCCCCTACGGCCCTGCGTGCCTGCCTCAGCAACAGTTTCTCTAAAAACGGGTACCCAATTTTGATGCTTTGCTCAGCGAATAGTGAAACCAGCTAAGCTGGTTTCACTATTCGCTGACACGATGCGTAGCATCGAAAGTGCAGGCTCTGCCTGCCGCAGGTCTGGGCTGCGTAAGCCCAGGAAAAGCTACTGCTGTTTGAGCTTCGCCTTATGGAAGGCGCCGACCTCGACGTATTTTTCGGCCCAGTGGCGGATGCCTGCCTGCTGCTCCTCGGAGAGGGTCTTGACGACCTTGGCGGGGGAGCCGAGCACGAGCGAGCCGGGCGGTACGTGGGTGTTCTTGGTCACCAGCGCACCCGCGCCGATGATGGAGCGGGCGCCGATGACGGCCCCGTCAAGGATGGTGGCATGCATGCCGATCAGGCACTCGTCCTCGATCGTGCAGGCGTGGATCATCGCCATGTGGCCGATGGTGACGTACTTGCCGACCTTGACCCCAAAGTCATCCGCCAGGTGCACGACGGAGCCGTCCTGCACGTTGCTGCCCTCGCCGATTTCGATCGTGTTAATATCGCCGCGCAGGACCACGCAGGGCCAGATGCTGCTCTTGGGGGCGAGGGTGACCGCGCCCATGACGACTGCGCTCGGGTGTACGAAGGCGCTATCGTCGATGGACGGTTCCTGATTAAGGTAGTGTTCCAGGCGTTCCAGATGGGTCATGGGGCAAGTGTGGAGAACCGCCTGCCGCCCGGCAACGCGTTTTTGCAGATGCGGAAACGGTTGCCGCTGATTTTACATTTGCGAATGTTCACAATCAGCGCTGCCGGCAGTGGACTGCCCACTGAGTGTCCGGCACCGGTAGCCCATAAAACGCGTTCGAGGGGCATTTCGTGGGAGAAAGGGCTTGCCTTTGACAGGCAGGCAGAGGCATTTTAAGACCGTAAAGGAGGGTCGAAACCGTTCCCCGGCGCTAGATAGTAAATCCTTTAACCTGTGTCTAAGCGCCCTCGTAATGGCCTCGACGGGCAGCCTAAGAGCTGCCGACGATGAAAGCAAAAGCCAATGCCCCGCAGGGTCGCAATAAGGGCGGCCTGATTGAATTTATCTGGAGTGAACGCCAGCGCCTCGTAGGAGTAGTTGCCCTTACGATGTTGCGCACATTGGCCATCGCGCCGATCCCGATCATCGCCAAGGCGATCATCGACTACGCACTCGCCGCCAAGGAGATCACCGTCGTGCTCCAGTTGGCGGGGGTCATTGTCTGCCTGCTGGCGCTGCATACCGTGATTGCGGTCAGTGGCAGCTCACTCGTCGCTCGCCGCATCCCGCGTATGGTGCTGGATCTGCGGGCGCGTATATTCCACAAGCTGCAGTTCATGCACTTCGGGTTTCTGGACCGGACCAAGACGGGACGGCTGCTCTCGAAGTACGCCTTTGATACGCAGCAGGTCGAGGGCGCGCTGGTGCCGATCATTTATACGATCATGCCCGACCTGGCCTACGCCGGCTGCCTGACCATTATTCTGGTTTTTCTTAACCCCTTGCTATCGGCGGTCATCGTCTGCGTGGTGCCGATCATCTTCGCCATGCGCTGGATTTTCATGAAGCGCATCCTGCAAACCAACCACAGCGTACGTGTGGCCCGCGAGCGCCTCACGGGGGCGGCCAGCGAGTATATTTCCGCCTTGCGGCTGGTGCGCAGCCTGGGCGAGGAGCATGCCGTGGACACCCAGATGAGCGGCCACAGTGAGGGCTTCCGTGAGGGGCGCGAGCGGCAGATTCGGCTCAACCAGAACCTGGGCACATACAGCTACTTTTTGACCGAGGCACTTTCCGTGGCCGTTATCGCCATGAGCGCGATCCTCACGATTTCCGGTCATGCGAGCATCGGTACGCTGGTCGCCTTCCAGGCCTCCCTGCCGATCATCCTGCGCCCGATCAACCAGCTAACGGCGTTCAGCCAGCAGTTTTTCCTCGCAGAGGAAAGCTACCGCAGCATCCGCGAGCTACTCGACAGCGGCTACGTGGAGAAGTGGAACGGCGGGTATGAGTTCAAGCACATGCGCGGGGAGATCACCTTCGACGATGTGTGCTTCACCTACGAGAAGGACAAGCCGGATGTGCTCACGCACTTCTCGCTCACTATCAAGCCCGGCGAGCACGTGGCCTTTGTCGGTCCCTCGGGCTCGGGTAAGAGCACGATCGTCAGCCTCATCCTCGGGGTGTATGCCCCGCGCGAAGGGCGCATCCTGATCGACGGTATGCCGCAGCAGCGCATCGCCATGCGCAAGTTCCGCCGGAGCTGTGCCATCGTCATGCAGGACAGTCTGCTGCTGTCCGGCTCGATCACGGACAACATCCGCTTCGGTCGTCCGACTGCCAGCATGGACGAGGTCTACGAGGCAGCCCGCCTGGCCTACGCGGATGAGTTTATCCGCCAGCTTGATCAGGGCTACGAGACTAAGGTCGGCGAGCGGGGCGTCAGCCTCTCCGGTGGGCAGCGGCAGCGTATCGCCATTGCCCGTGCTCTGCTGCGCAACCCCAGCATCCTCATCCTCGACGAGGCGACCTCGGCGCTGGACTACGAGAGCGAACGCCAGGTCCAGGCGGCACTGGAAAACCTCTCCAAGGGACGTACGGTGATCACCATCGCGCACCGCCTGAGCACGGTTCGTACCGCAGACCGTATCGTCGTCCTGCAAAAGGGGCGTGTGCAGGAGAGCGGGTCCTTCGACGAACTGGCGGATCAGGACGGTATCTTTGCTCATCTGCTGGCCGGGCAGAGCGGGAACAAGGCCTAGGCGTTCTCACGCGAGCTGGGGCGTAATTCTCCAAAAAAAAGCCCGGACCCGTCGATCAGGCTAGAAGACGGGCCCGGGAGATTGGCTATCGCTATTACAGTTTTGGCGGGAGGCGCGGAAACGGGCAGTACCACCGCTTCCGAGCTTTGCCGCTTCATACTCTAGACATACAAATCTCGGTGTCGAGTTTTAAATGGCATATTTATGCCAATAAATAAGAGGCGCGCCGAAATCGAGGTGCGTGGTCAGAGTATCCGGTTTTGACTTGCCCCGGCGGCGCGGCGGGGCAGGGTAATTCGGATGAGTAAATGGGCGCTAATTTCGGTCAGCGATAAAACCGGCCTCGTCGATTTTGCGAAGGGCCTCGTCGAGCAACAGGGCTACGGCATCCTCTCCACCGGGGGGACGGCCAAGCTTCTGCGCGAGCAGGGGCTCCCCGTCACGGACGTGAGTGAGTACACGGGCTTTCCGGAAATGATGGAGGGTCGCATCAAGACCCTGCACCCGAAGGTCCACGGTGGGCTGCTCTGCCGCCGCGACAAGGACGACCACCTCTCCCAGGCCAAGGAGCACGGTATCGACATGATCGATCTGGTCTGTGTGAACCTTTACCCCTTTGAGGAGACCGTGGCCCGCCGTGACTGCACCTTTGAGGAAGCCATCGAAAACATCGACATCGGCGGTCCCTCCATGCTCCGCTCCGCTGCCAAGAACCACGCCAGCGTGACCGTGGTATGTGACGCTGACGACTACTCGCCCGTGCTTGAAGCTCTCGCCACCGGTGGCGATGCGCTGACCTTCCTGCGCCGCAAGCTCGCCCTCAAGGTTTTCCAGCGCACCAGCTCCTACGACGGTGCAATCGCCTCCTACCTGGAGAAGCAGGTCGAGGAGAGTGCCCAGATCGGTCTGCCCGAGCGCCTGAGCCTCGAAATGCCGCTGGCCCAAAGCCTTCGCTACGGTGAGAACCCGCACCAGCAGGCCGCGCTCTACGGCCGTTTCCACGAGTGCTTCGAGCAGCTCCAGGGCAAGGAACTCTCCTATAACAACATCATCGACATCACCGCCGCCACATACCTGATCGGCGAGTTTGAGAAGCCCACTGTCGGCATCCTCAAGCACACCAACCCCTGCGGCGTGGCCAGCGACATGGAGCTCGTTACCTGCTGGGAGCAGGCCTTTGAGACGGATAAGCAGGCCCCCTTCGGCGGCATCATCGTCTCCAACCGCACGATCGACGCCGATCTGGCCAAGATCATTGCCGGCATTTTCTGCGAAGTCATCATCGCCCCCGAGTTTACGCCCGCCGCGCGCGAGGTCTTCGGTAAGAAAAAGAACCTGCGCCTGATGATCGCCCGCGATTTCCTCGGCTCCGATTCGCTGCAGGAGGTCAAGTCCGTCGTCGGCGGCTTCCTGCTTCAGGACCGCGACCACTACCCGGACAAGCCCGCTGACTGGAAGGTCGTGACCGAGCGCCAGCCCACCGATGAAGAATGGGCCGCCATGCGCTTTGGCTGGAAAGTCGTCAAGCACGTGAAGTCCAACGCCATCGTCTACGCCTCTGCCGAGCGCACGCTGGGCATCGGTGCCGGGCAGATGAGCCGCGTGGACAGCTCCCAGATCGCCGTGTGGAAGGCCGGACAGGCTGGGCTCTCCCTGCAGGGTTCGATTGTCGCCTCCGACGCTTTCTTCCCCTTCGCCGACGGGCTGATCGCCGCCGCCGAGGCCGGTGCCACCGCCGCTATCCAGCCGGGCGGCTCCGTCCGCGACGAGGAGGTCATCAAAGCCGCCAATGAGCGCGGCCTGGCCATGGTCTTCACCGGCAAGCGCCACTTTAAGCACTAGGCAGGGCGCCAGAACGAAGTCCTGGACCAGAGACCCTCCGGGTCACTGATGCCTTTGCGTCCTTTAAAAAAATCCTCCGCTCGGAAGAGTGGGGGATTTTTTTGCGGTAGGACTCATGATGCGTGCTTCGTGGATTGCGTTCGGGGGAGGGGGTGTTAACTTAACGTTAACGTTTTATTTCCTATGGCCATTGATCCGATCCCCTTCCTCTCCAAGTACGCGAGCTTCCCGAGTGTGTCTACCGACTCGGCCTATGCCGAGGGCATGAAGGGCGCGCGCGACTACGTTAAAAACGCACTGACCGAGCTGGGGTTTGCCGTCGAGGAGGTGGCCACCCCGAAGCACCCGATCGTGCTCGCTGAGCGTGGTCCCGATCGCGAGGACGTGCCGCATGTGATTATCTATGGTCACTACGATGTGCAGCCCGCCGACCCCTTTGAGCTGTGGAAGAGCCCGGCCTTTGAGCCGGAGGTGCGCGATGGCCGACTCTACGGTCGCGGTACCGCTGACAACAAGGGCCCGCAGGCAGTGCAGATGACTGCGCTCTCGCGCCTGCTCGATGAGCACCCGGACCTGCCGCTGCGCATCACGTACCTGATCGAGGGTGAGGAAGAAATGGGCAGCCCGAGCTTTCTCGGGTTTTTGGAAAAATACGGCGAGCGCCTCTCCAAGGCCGACATGATCCTCCTCTCGGACACCGGTAGCCCCGGCACTGAGCAGATCGTGATCACGACCGGCCTGCGCGGCATGCTCGGTATGGAGGTCACCCTGACCGGTCCGGAGTTGGACCTGCACTCGGGCGTCAACGGCGGCCCGGTGCTCAACCCGGTGCAGGCACTGACGGAGCTGTGTGCCTCGCTTCACAACAAGGACGGAAGTGTGAACGTGCCGGGCTTCTACGACGCCGTGGTCGAGCCGCTGACCTGGGAGCGTGAGGAGCTGGCCAAGCTGCCCGTGACCGAGGAGCAGTACCGGGAGATTCTCGGTGTGCCGGGCTTTATCCATCCCCACGGTGCGACCGCGCTGGAGCTGGTACGCTTCTTCCCGACGTTGGAGTTTAACGGTATCGGCGGCGGCTATCAGGGCGAGGGGAGCAAGACCATCATCCCCGCCAAGGCCTTTGTTAAAATCACCTGCCGCCTCGTGCCCGACCAGGACGAGGCCGACATCGTCGCCAAGCTGAAGACTGCGCTGCTGGAGCGCTGCCCGCCGCAGGTGAAGATCGATGTCAAAGTCGACAAGGGCGGTAGCCCTTATTACGTGGCCCCCGCCGGTCGCCCGAACACCGCGCCGGACCTTTCACCGGTATTCGCCACCGCCTGTGAAGCGGCCGAGGTCTCCATCGAGGAAGCCTTTGGGAAGAAGCCGCTCTACCTGCGTGAGGGCGGAAGCATCCCGATCATCCGCGACCTCAAGGACAAGACCGGGCTGGATTCGCTCATGATCGGCCTGTTTACCCCGCGTGATAATCTGCACGCCCCCAACGAGAGCTTCGAGATCGACATGATGATGAAGGGCATCGATGCCTACCAGAGCATCCTGCGCCGCATGGCTTTCGGGGAGTAGGTCCGAAGGCTGAGGGTTTTGTTAAGTCATTAAGGGCCGGGCTGAGTCATGCAGGCTCGGGTTCGCCATTTCATCTCTTATAAGAGATAAGTTTTTCTGCCTGGTTAAAGGTTCAGGACAAAGAAAAACGCCAGACGGACTCGTCTGGCGTTCTTCTTTGAAAAAGGTGTGTGTGTGAAAACTTACTCGACCAGCATGACGTCTACGCGGCGGTCACCGATGACGCCCGGGTCGGTCTTGGGCAGGTCCTGGATCGCGTCGAGCTCACCGAGGGAGAGGACTTCGATGCGGGTGGCGGCGATGCCCTTACGCTCGAGGTAGTCCTTCACCGCGTTGGCGCGGCGGTCACCGAGGCCGAGGTTGTACTCGTTGGTGCCGTACCAGTCGGTGCGGCCTTCGCAGATCACGCGTGCGCCGGGGTTGCTGTTCAGGTATTGGATGACCTGATCGAGCTTGCCGTATTCGGAGGGTTGGACGGTAAATTCATCGAAGCCGAACTGGACGGAGGCCATGATGTTGCCCTGAGCGAGGCCGCCGTTCATGCCACTGAAGTTCGGGTCGCGCATCTCCAGGGAGTCGCCGGTGGCGGGGCTGATCTCGTCTGGATTGATCCAGTCCTCACGGGGACCTCCGACGGTGGCGGAGAGAGTATCGTCCGGAGAGGGTTCGGGGTCGGATTCACACCCGGTGAACATGAAAGCGCTGAGGCTGAGACTGACGAGATAAAGACTGACCTTCTTCATTTGATTCCTACTGATGTTTGAATCTTAATGTATGGGCAAGGAATTTCGTAACGCAGATGTTAAAAGACGTGAAAAACCATGACAAGCCCGCTTTACCTTTTAGTCGATAATGGCTCATTGCGGCCGGAGGCAACCTTAAGTCTGCGTGCATTGGCAAAATCCGTTGGAAACGCCTCGGGCACCGAGGTGCATCCGGTCTCCCTGATGCATGCAGATCGTGTCGACCCGCAGCTCCTCGGCGGGGAGGGGGCCTGGACATTTTTGTCGTTTCTGGAGCATCACGTCGCGCGTGGCGCACGGGAGTTTCATGTCATCCCGTTGTTCCTCGGGCCGAGTCGGGCGATCACGCAGTACATCCCCGAGCAGGCCTCCGCTTGGCGGGCGAAGGTGCCGGATCTGCGGGTTCACCTGGCACCGTGCCTATGCCCGGAGGATGGCTCGGGGGATGATGTCGTGGCTGGTATCCTGGCGCGCGGTGTGCGCGAGTTAATGGAATCAGAGGAACTGGAGAGCCCCCGGGTGGCCCTCGTGGATCATGGGTCGCCGGTCGAGGTCGTGACGCAGGTTCGCAATCGCATTGCCCATCGCCTGGCCGATTTATTGGGAGAAGGTATCGAGGCGGTGGCCCCTTGCTCGATGGAGCGGCGTGAGGGTGAACGCTATGCCTTTAATGAGCCCTTACTGGAAAAACTGCTGCACCGGCCGGGCTGGCGCGATGAGGCGGTCGTGGTGAGCATGCTGTTTCTACAACCGGGTCGCCATGCGGGCTCGGGTGGGGATATTGCCCAGATCTGTGCGCGGGCTGAGGCAGATGCTCCCGCGTTGAAGACATACCGGACGCGCCTTCTGGGGGAAGATCCGGCTTTGATTGAGCTGCTTGCCGAGCGTTTACGGCAGACGTGCTAAACCGTGCGCCCCTAGCTGGGCTTGATGTGTCAACCGCTGCTTACTTGTCAACAGAAGTAGACGGTGGTCCCTGAGGACTTATCCGGCGTGCTGGGAGGGAGGGGGAGCCGCTAGGCTTCCGGAGTGGAGGGGGCGACGCCCTCGATCAGCCCCTGCTGGATGGCATAGCGGGTCAGGCTGGCCACATCGTGCAGGTCGAGCTTCTTCATCAGGTTCGTACGGTGGTTTTCCGCAGTCTTCACGCTGATGTTGAGCTTTTGTGCGACTTCCTTGGTGCTGTGGCTTTCGGCGATCAGTTGCAGGATTTCCCGCTCGCGGGCAGTGAGGACATCGACGCCCTTACGGCTGGAGGAGTTCGGGTTCAGGACGGCTTCACGCAGCATCTGCGCGACCTCGGGGCCAAAGTAGCTGCCGCCGTTGGCGACGATCTCGATCCCCTTCTTCAGCTCGCTCAGGGGGGCGGACTTTTCGACAAAGCCATGGGCGCCTGCCTGCAGCAGCTCCCGTACGAGTGAAGGGTTCTGATAGCCGGAGAAGACGAGCACGCGTGTGTTCTTCAGGTGCTTGGCAAAGCGCCGGAGCACTTCTGCGCCATTCAGGCCGGGAAGCATGACGTCAAGGATGACGAAGTCGGGCTTCAGCTCCATGACGAGGTTGTAGGCTTCCTGACCGTCGCCGGGCTCGGCGACCACTTCAAAGGACGGATCAGACTGAACGATCTGGGAAATCATTTCCCGTACAGCGGTCTGGTCCTCAACGATTACAACTTTCTTCATGTGAGAGCAATTGGTAGACAAAAAAGCACAAATAGAGTCTGCTGGCGAGTTATTTTAGGGCCTGTGGCGGACCCTCGCCGGTGGTATACCGACTCTGGTTATTGCAAAACGGTTTCGTATAATACCCGTAATGTAAAGGCTTTTTGCCCTGATTGCCCAAAGCTAGGGTTTTTAAAACTTCCTTTACAGGAAGGCCTTGCGGAAACTGGGGGGTATTTGGTAGGCCGGCTGGGACTCGAACCCAGAACCAATGGCTTAAAAGGCCACTGCTCTACCGATTGAGCTACCGACCCGCGAAAGGGGACCAAGAAAAGCATGCTCTGAGCGCTTGGCAAGCGCAAAAGGATTGCAGGGGACGATCCTCTATGTAAGTTCCTGTGATATGCAAATCCCCTCTCTCTGGATAGTCGGCCTGGTTGCGGCCGGGGCTTTATTCATGGGCGGCTGCGAATCCCCGATCTCTCAGGGGATCGCGACCGACGGCAAGGACATGCAAAACTTCCTGGTGGGCTACGAGGAGACGACCTACGAGTATCCGGTGCAGGTGCCCGGTACTAACCGTTGGGTTAAGATCGAGTCCGATCAGCCGATTGATCATCCGGTGACCTACGAGGACTACCTCGCATGGAAGGCGCAGCAGGAGGGGCAGACAGAGGAAACGCCCGAACCTGGCACCTCCAAGGTCAACGCTCCCAATCGCAAATAGTATCTCCGAACAGGTATGACCTTCGCTGAAGAACTCGTCCTGCTCGCGCTCGATCCGGGCACGGGTAAGTTTCACCCGCTTCCGCGCAAGTCGCTGGAGCTGTCACTGGCTGGGGCCCTCCTGCTTGAGTTGTCTTTCCAGGAGGTGATCGATACGGAGCCGGACGCGGTGGTGATCCTGCAGACCAAGTTCAAGCGCAGCCAGTTTCTCGATGCCGCCCTGCAGACGATCCGTGAGGGCGAGGATCGCGTGCCGCTGCGCCAGGCGCTGGCCCGTCTGGCTTTGCAGGGGCATATGCTGATTTCCCGCACGCTGCAGCGTCTTGTCGATCAGGGCGTGCTGACGCAGCGCGATAACTCCTTTCTCTGGATTAAACGCCCGCTGCTGCATCCTATCGCCGATGGCGAGAGCTACGACAACGTCGTGGACCGCATCCGCGCGCTTGCGCTCGACGCTGAGGAGATTCCCGATCCGCACGATGTTGTGCTGGTGGCACTGGCCGAGGGCTGCAAGCTGCACAGCCTGCTCTTTACCGTGGAGGAGTACCCGCAAGTGCGTGAGCGGCTGAAGGCGATTGCTGCGATGGATTTTGTCGGACAGGCCATTGTCCGGGCCGTACAGGACCTCGGCGAACGTTCCCTGCTGGAGCTGGCCGCCGGTCGCGAATCCTGAGTCTGTTGCGACTTTTTGTTTTTAAGCCTATGTCGTTTTACGCCGGTCTGCTTGACCTGGTGTGGATATTGCATAGCCCTAACGTATAATGGCTTGGAGTCGATATTTGCGGTTTATACAGACATTAGCCCTCTCGGGACTCTTGTGCGCGAGTCTGGCGGCTCAGGATGAGCCGAGTTCTCCGGGTGATACCACGGATACCGGGCAGCAGGAAGCCGCTCCGGCCGCTCCTTCGGAGGCGCAGCCCTCTGGTGCCAGTGCGCCGACTCCAGCAGCGGGGCGGCGGCCCGCGATCTCTGTGCCGGGTGCCCGGGAGAGTGTGCGTGACTACCGTCAGACCGTAAACTTTGCCCGGCTAACGAGCCCGCGCCAGACTTGGGAGTCTATGCTGCTGCTGATGGATGAGTTCAGCCAGGAGATTCAGGAAAACGGATTTACCTACGAGAACGAGCCACGACTGAAGTATCTGGAGAAGCAGATCGTCAACCTGTTCGACCTGCGCGAAATCGCGCCTTCGCTGCGGACAGATGCTGGGATGGAGGCTGCTGTCTATCTGCGTGATGCGATCGCGCGCTTCGACCTGCCGCCCGCGGACATCCTGCCGGATCATGCGGAAGCCATTCAGGAGATGAGAGATGGTTTTCCCGGTATCTGGAACGTGTACGGGAGCCCGATCGAGATTGTCTATGTGGATTCGGGAGAGTTCGAGGGGCGCTTCCAGTTCTCACTCTACACGGTGCTGAACGCCAAAGAGATGTACGAGGGCGTTTCCCACCATTCCTTCGTGTACCCGGAATTTGCCGGACTGAGGGAGGCGTATTTTAACACACCGGGTCCCGGCATCCCGGATGGATTGATCCAGTCTCTGCCGGAGTGGACACGCCGGGGCGTGTGGGGTATGCGCGTATGGCAGCTCGCGATCGTGGTTGTGCTGACCTTTGCCGCTGTGCTGCTGGTCTGGCTGGTGAACCGCTTGATCAAGGTGCTGTCGCGGCGCTTGCCACGTGTCCTCTCGGGCCTCTTGTGGTTGGTTATTCCGTTACTGATTATCTATCTGGTCACGAGATTGAGCGGGTTCTTCAGTGAGGATGTTTTTCTGACGGGAACGGTTCTGGCCACGGTTCACTACATCCAGCAGGGGACGGTGCTTCTCTGTGTAGTTGCGATGATCTTCGCCGGAGGGAGCATCTTGACCGATATCGTTTTTCTGGCCCCGCGCTTCGACAGGCGTGGAGTAGATGCTTACCTCGTGCGCTTCGGGCTGCGGCTGGCCAGCATCGTGGTGGCCGCGGTCGTCTTGCTTGAGGGGCTCCAGAAGATGGGGTTCACGCTGGCGACGGTTCTGGCCGGGGCCGGGGTGACGGGTCTTGCTGTTGCGCTGGCGGCGCAGGAGTCCCTGCGTAATATCTTCGGGAGCATTATGCTGCTGCTGGACCGGCCTTTCAGGGTGGGGCAGCGCATCCAGATCCGCGGGCACGATGGGGTCGTGGAGGAGATCGGGCTGCGCTCGACGCGGATTCGCCAGCTCGATGGCCTCGTCGCAGTTATCCCGAATGAGGATGTCGCGCGGGCCGATATTGTGAACGTCACTCAGCGCCCCTATATCCGACGTCTGGTAAATCTGGCGCTGCCGCTGGACACTTCTCCTGAGAAGGCCGAGGAGGCGGTGAACATCCTGCGGGAGGTTCTCGCCGTGCATGAGGTGCCGCACAGTCAGGAGCAGATCGAGGCCAACCCGGAACTGGAGGACAAGACTCGCCGCATCAATACCGAGATCAACCAGCCGGGCTTCCCGCCTCGCATCTTCTTCAATGAGTTTAACCCTGCCTCGCTCAACATTCTGGTCATCTACTGGTACCACCCTCCTGCTTACTGGGAGTTTCAGGAGCATGCCCAGCGCGTTAACCGCGAGATTCTGAGCCGCTTTGAGGCGGCAGGTATCCGCTTGGCGCTCCCCGCGCAGGCGCTGCACTTGACCGGGGATGCGTCGCAGAGATTGGCCTCGGGAAGCAGCTACGTGACGGGCGAGGAGGATGATTTGCCCAAGGGTTGCGAGAAATAGCTGCCGGATTCCAGAGCGGCTGCTATGCTATTCTAAAACGCAATCATCGTGCTCAGAAGCAGGGCGAGGATGAGCAGAAAGAGACCGCCGGTGGCGAACTTTACCAGCGCGGCATTCCTCTGGAAAAACGCGGTCAGGCGCTCGTTGCTCAGCCCGAAAAACGCCAGCACGATGACGATGAGCAGGGGCACCGTGAAGGCGAGGTTGTAGAGGACCAGATAGCCCAGGGCCGCGGTTTTCTCTGCGCCGGTATGGTACATGTAGAGGATGACCGGGGCGTAGATCTGGCCGGTGCAGGCCAGCTCCAGCACGGAGACGACCACACCGGCCCCGAAGGCAGCCAGCACGATACGGCGGTGCCGGGTGCCGTGACGGATGGCGGCGTTGATGCGTTTACGCAGAAACAGGGGCAGCTTGAGGGCCGTGTCGTTCAGCCGTCCGCGCAGGCAGAGGAAGCCGTCCCGGATGCAGAGGATAGCGAGCACCAGTGCGGCGGCGGCCAGTACCCAGTTAAAAATATTCGCGATGGCACGCACGGCGGACGCGTGGCTGATGGCCTGTGCGAACCCGGCTCCGAGCGCCAGATAGGTGAGAAAGATCGCCAGGGCAAAAGCCAGGCCGACCTGCAGCATTTGCGCGGGCGTGCGCTTGGCCACATGCAGGTACGAAAGGAAGAACAGGATGGTGGCAAAGGCGCAGGGGTTGACCCCGTCCAGTAGGCCCGCGACGAGCACGATCCAGCCAGTCATGTGCTCAAAGCGCTGGCGGATACTCTGATCGGTCTGCGCGGTGGGCTCCGTATCCATGCTTGGATACCAGTCCGAGGGTGGGGTGGAGAGCGTGCGGTCCAGCAGCTCGGCCAGCGAGACAAAGTCTATCTCCTCGCGCCCGAGTGCACCGGCCCGTGTGAAAACCGCCGGGGCCAGCAGGCGTTGGTTTTCGGGGAGTCCGAAGTGCTCGGACAGCGCCTCGTTTAAGCGCATGGCGGCGGTGTTACGTATGTCGTGCTTCTCGATAACGAGCTCTGGCATCGCAGCCTGGAGCTCCTCCAGTGAGGCCTGCGCCTGCTCACACTCACCACACCCGACCTGATAGAAGTACACCACACGCACCTGATCGGTGGCGGCTGCCGGTGGGTTGTCAGCACGGCTGCTCGTCGTAGCTGGCGGGGGCGTCTCACTCTGGGCGGACAGCGTGCCCATCCCTGCCGCCAGCAGGAGGGCGGAGCTTAATCGGAGAACTTTCGCTAAGGTGGCCATCAGGACAAAGCCGCATCCTGAGAGTCGGCTCACAGGAGGGCCAGCCCGAATTCTCGTCCCTTTACTTGGGCGCAGGAATTATGGCGCATCGCGATAAATTCTGCTTGCCACTCTATTTTTCAATACATACGTACGGAATCAAAAATGGGCCGACAACAGAATATCGACCGTAATGCCGTGCTGGACGCTGCCGAACAGATCGTGCTCACGCACGGGGCAGCGGACCTGAGTATGGACGCGGTGGCTCGCGCTGCTGGGATCACCAAAGGCGGCGTACAGTACTGCTTCGGGTCGAAGCGCGGCATGATCGATGCGATGGTGGAGCGCTGGTGCCGTCAGTTTCAGGATGAGATCGATGAGCGGACCCCTCCCGCCTCTGACCCTGTGGCTGCCGTACGCGGCTACGTCGAGGCGACCGCGAGCATCAATAAGAACTCTCATGCCCGAGCGGCTGGCCTCATGGCCATGCTATTGCAGAGCCCGGAGCACATGGAGACTGCCCGCACCTGGTACCGTGAACATTTGCAGCCGCTCGATCTGAGCACGCCGGAGGGGCGGCAGGCCCGTATCGCATTTATGGCGATGGAGGGCGCGTTCGTGTTGCGCAGCTTTGGCTTTATGTCCATGAAGGAGGATGAATGGACCGAGCTCTACGCTGAGATTATGGCCACTCTCCCATCACCGAAACAGAAATCCAAGAAAGCTGCCAAGCCTGCGGCTAAGGCGACACGTGCCTCCCGAAAGAAATAGGTCCATCTGAACATTTTGAACTGTATCCATTTATTATGACACTCTCTCTTGATCAAGGTATCCGAGGCGCACTCGACTGGCTGGCCCGTGAACAAAAGTCTGAAGGCTTCTGGAACGATGTGCTGGAGTCAAACTGCTGCATGGAGGCGCAGTGGGTGCTCGCTATGCACTTCCTGGAGCGTACCGATGACCCCAAGTACGACAAGATCATCAAGGGCATCATCCACAAACAGCGTGAAGACGGCTCGTGGGACATTTACTATGGTGCCGAGTTGGGGGATATTAATACCACGATCGAGTGCTATGCGGCCCTGCGCAGTGCCGGGATGGGCCCGGATGAAGAGCCGACACGCTTGGCCCGCGAGTGGATCCTCTCCCACGGGGGCATGCAGAAGGCGCGCATGTTTACCCGCTTCTGGCTCGCTACGATCGGTGAGTGGCCCTGGGAGACGCTGCCCGTGATCCCGCCGGAGATCATCCGTATTCCGCTCTGGGCACCGTTTAATATCTACCAGTTCGCCCAGTGGGCCCGCGCGACCTTTATGTCGATGAGCATCGTCTCGGTGCGCCGCCCGGTCGTGCCCCTGGCCCCGGAGCGCCGGTTAGATGAGCTCTACCCGGAGGGGCGCGAGAATTTCGACTTCTCCTTCCCGAAGCGCCTGTCGGGATTCTGGCCGACGTTTTTCCGCACGGCGGACAAGGTCCTGCACTTCTGGCAAGGCCTGCCCTGGAAGCCCGGTCGGGAGAACTCCATTAAGCTCGCGCTGGAGTGGGTGATCAAGCATCAGGATGCGGACGGGGCCTGGGGGGGCATCCAGCCGCCCTGGATCTACGCGCTGCTGGCGCTGCATACGGAGGGCTACAACCGGGAGCACCCGGTGATGGCCGCAGGCATCAATGCCTGGAATAACCACTGGTCCTACGAGCGTGATGGGATGATCTTTATCCAGGCCAGCGAATCGCCGATCTGGGACACGATGCTGGCCATGCAGGCGATTCTCGACTGCGGAGAAACCTGGGAGAGCTATCCACCCCTCAAGGACGCGCTCGAGTACATCCTCGACAAGCAAGTCCTGTGCAAGGGCGACTGGGCCATGACCGTCAAGGGCGTGGAGTGCGGGGGCTGGGCCTTTGAGCGCGCCAACACTTTTTACCCGGACCTGGACGATACGGCGGTCGCCCTGACCGTGCTTTGCCAGATGAAGGAACTGGCCCCGGAAAGTTACCGCGCGCGCATCGACCGCGCTTTTGACCGGGCAGAGGCCTGGCTGCGCGCCATGCAGTCCACCAATGGCGGCTGGGGCGCCTTCGACAAGGACAACCATACCAAGGCGCTCACGCAGATTCCCTTCTGTGACTTCGGAGAAGTGCTCGACCCGCCCAGTGCCGACCTGACTGGCCACAAGCTGGAGGCTCTCGGCCTCATGGGCTACGGCATGGAAGACCCGGCCGTGAAGCGCGGGGTGGACTACATCATGGCTGAGCAGGAGCCCGAGGGCCCATGGTTTGGCCGTTGGGGGGTGAACTATATTTATGGCACAGCGCTGGTTCTGCCCGGCCTGAAGGCGGTGGGCTTTGACATGCACGACCCGCGCATCCGCAAGTGTGCTCAGTGGCTGCTCGAACGGCAGAACGAGGACGGAGGATGGGGTGAAAGCTGCGGCTCGTACATGGACGACTCCCTGCGCGGGGTGGGTACGACCACGCCCAGCCAGACAGGATGGGCGCTGATGGCCCTGCTGGCGATGGACACGCACGAGTACGATGCAGCGATTCAGCGCGGGCTCGACTACCTGCTGCGCACCCAAAAGGACGGGACCTGGGAGCAGCTGGAGTACACCGGTACCGGCTTCCCCGGCTACGGAGTGGGCGAGCGGATTCGGCTCGCTGGGAATACCGATGCCCTCTCGCAGGGGCGTGAGCTGGCCCGTGGGTTCATGATCAACTACAACATGTACCGCCACTACTTCCCGCTCATGGCCATGGGCCGTGCCCGTCGTCATCTGGCGGATCAGGCCTGATTCTCGCATACTGGAGAGGTCATTTTAGACCGCAGGCAGAGCCTTTTCTCGGGGCTTGATGCCTCGCCCGGGCCCCTGCGTGGGCTGCATCATTTGACGTGCCCCGACCTGAGGGGTTCTGCATGCCCGGCTCGGTAGGGCCATACGGCCTTGATGCGGCATACATAAAGGGATTGAGGCCGGTTAGGATTTCGCGGTTTTACCATTTTATTAACAGGCTTAAGCCGCAATATGCATTGACGATTAATGTAGAATAGGGGTAATTACTTATGTCATAAATCCGACTTTGACCTTATCTTTGTTCTATGAAATCTGCTCAGGCGACAGCATCCAGACCCTTGCTTTCAGGGGTGGCTTCTGCGTACTCGCTGATGGAGGTGATGATCGGGATGTCGATCCTGAGTGTGGTGCTGCTCGGCTGCATCGCGGCGCTGCCCCAACTGAGGAAGATTTCATACCGTTCGGACGGGATGAGAATGGGCTTTACGCACTTGAATGCGACGATCGAGGGCTACCGGACGCTGACCTTCGACCAGATGGACGACCGCATAGACTCGGGGGGGACCTCGGCAAACGCAGATCAACTGAACAGCCTGCTCGGGCGCACGGTGGCAACTTCCGGCGAAGCGGTTGCCCACAGCACCTCACAGGTAGCCCAGAACAGCGTCACCTACACGGTGGATTCCTTTTTGCAGTATCTGGACGGGGACGACGGAGCGATCCGGGTCACTGTTGTCGTCCAGTGGACCTATAACGGTGAATCCTACCTGATCCACAGTCAGGCAGTTTTTACAGAAGATGGACTCTCAGATAAAAAGTTTAGCACGGCCAACTAGGCTGGGGCGCACAGGTGGCCCATGCAGGCGGCGGGGGTTTTCCGTGGCCGAGCTCATGGTTGCTGTGGCGATCCTGTCGTTCGTGATGGCTGGGTCGTACGCGACTTTTTACTCCTTCAACAAGAGCATGAAGACCTCGCTGGAGCACCGTGACCAGTCGGAAACGCTGCTCTACGCCTTTGAGACCGTGCACAAGGCGGTACGGGGTATTAGTGATGTGCACCAGACGACAGCTACCGTCTTTGAATTCACCACGACACGGATGGATGGCAGCACCGAGCGCATCCGCTACTGGTACGACAGCGCGAACAGCGGTTTCGTGGCCAAATCCATCACGAACGACACGAGTCGGACATTAGTCGATAACGTCACAGCCGTAGCCTTTACCTACTACGATCGCTTCGGGGATGAAACCACGACGCAGATCGATATGAACGCCGCCAAGCTCGAACTCACCTCAGAACGTGAAGGTGCCAATGGGACCAAGTCTGTCGATACGGAGACGGCCATGGTCACCTTCAGAAACAGGACATTGTAATCATGAAAACTCTACCCAATCGACGCGGATCGGCTATTCTAGTTACATTGATCTTTGCCGCTGCCGCCTTACTGATCATCGTCAGCCAGACCAAGGTCCTTGTCAGCGAGTACGAGGACACTATGAGCTACGGATTGGGGCAGTCTGCCTTCCATCTTTCCGAGTCGGGTCTGGAACTGGCCATGCATGCGATCTCCAAGAATGATCTCGGCTCGGATGGCTGGCTCTCAGAGGGCACTGATGTCTGGAAAAAGACTTTCAGCCAGGAAGTCGCCCTGGGCTACACCGCTAATACCGACGTATCCATCGATCTGGACAGCGATGATGTCTACACCATTACCGCTCTGACCGGTATTGAGGTTGATGGGCGGCTGGTACAGAGCGCTGTTGAGCTGAAGGTGAAAGAAGTGCGCAGCGAAGCCGCTACGGAGTCTTCTACCGGCTCAGGGCTGTTTAGCTATGGACTGGTGGCCAAGAACGGCATCCGGCTGAATCACAATAATCCCGGCATGAAGGTGGCCAGTTACGATAGCGATAACGATTATGGCGTCCCGTACTTTGGGCAGAACACCGGCTATGCGGTGGTCATCGCCAGCGTCTCGAACAACAACTGGTCGATCAACATCAACAACGCCTACATCCATGGCTCCGTCCGCAGCGGCGGGGGAGTCATCGGCTACTCAAACTCTCACCATCATGACCCGACGCAGAATGCGACTGTCATCGGGCCGGATTCGGGTATGACCTACGGCGTCGACCCGAACCGGATGTCCAGAGACTTTGATGCGGAAATCACTGACCCGGACTATCCGACCACCGATGGCTACGCTGTGCAGTCGATGGACCAGAACTACTGGCAGAATAATTCGAGCATCAACCTGGGCTCCTGGAATCAGGCGACCTGGGTCAATACCGAGCGCATCAACACCAATCAGAACACGACGATTACGGTTGTCGGGGATGTGGTCATCGATGCGACCCGCAATCTCAATCTGGGTGCCGACGTCGTGATCGAGCCGGGCGCGACTCTCGTCATCATGGCCGGTGAGAATATCCACATCAATGCCGACGAAATCGCTCAGCAGTATCCCGCGCAGTTTCAGGTTATTGCCAAGGGAAGCCAGGACGTGGTGCTGAACAACTTTGACGTCTTCACCGGTGTCATTAATGCCCCCAACTCCACCGTGAGAATCGCCGGGGTGGGTGGACGGCCCAAGTCCCAGTTCCGGGGAGCCATCGTCGCTAATAACATCGAGGTCACCAACGGTGCTGAGTTCTACTATGACGTGAACCTGGGTAACATCGAACACAGCGACTCGGACAGCTCATCGGGGACCAGTGGAGTGGGAGAGTTGACCCTGGTCGGCTGGCGCGAAATCCCGCCCAGCTCTGTCCAGTAGTGCGCGAGGAGCGCTCGCTCCCCGCTGCTCCATCGCGTAAGGATCCTCTTGGAATCCGCATGGGTTCATGCATATGTGTGGTTCAAATGTTTGAACTTTCCGACTCTGCGAGATCAGTGGCCGAAACGCTAGCTGACGAGCGGCTTTTCAGCCGGGTCTTGTGCGCATCGTGCGTGCCGTGACAAACCCGGTCTTGATCAATGTTGGCCGATCTGAAATAACTTCTGCCATGTTTACCCAAACCTCCAAATCGTGCCTCCTGGCACTCGCACTGGCGATTCCGATGGTTGCATCGGCCATTAACAACCCCGGTTTTGAAGATGGGATGCAGGGCTGGAAGGCCAGCACCCGCGACACCATCACCGTGAAGAACTCGTCCGAGGGTGCCCCTGGAAGCTCTTCCGCTCTGCAGATCATGGACCCTGACGCTGTTAAGGGTGCCTTTATTGCCTCTGACCGCTTCCAGGTCGACAGTGGTGCCAAGTATCAGCTCCTCTACCAGGGCAAGACTGTCAGCGGCAATGGCTGCGGCGTGTATGTTGTGTTCTTCGATGCCTCCAAGAAGGCGATCAACCGCCCCGGTAATTCCAAGGGTACCGACCCGGTCGGCAAGGGCCTGAGTGTCGCCGGCAATAAGTGGAAGAGCTACAAGCTGGACTTTGATGTGCCTGCCAATGCTACTTCTGCCGCCATCTACATCCTCTCCTACGGCAAGAGCACGGGTGAGTTTCTGCTCGATAATTTCGAGCTGAAGAAAATGTAAATTTCACCGCACGCTGCATCCCCATGGGGATGGACAGTAAGGTTTTTCAGGCCGCCCGTTGTGGGCGGCTTTTTTTATCTGCAGGGAGAGTGGTTAAGCGGCGAAAAAGACGGCGATGCTCCAGCCGATCGCTGCAAACAGCGCCGCGACAGAGGCCGGGAGGATCTGGGTCTTTACGTGGTCCATCAGGTCGCAACCCGTGGCCATGCTGCTGAGCACCGTCGTGTCTGAGATGGGCGAGCACTGGTCACCGTAGACACTGCCGTTGATCACGGCTGCGAAGCAGATCGTCAGATATAGCTGGGGGTGGACGAGGTCGGCCGCCATGGCGGTGCCCCAGGCCAGAGGCATGACAAGCGGTAGGGAGACTGCAAAGGTCCCGAAACTCGTCCCCGTGGAAAAGGCGATAAACATCGTGAGGACCTGGCACAGCACCGGAAGCAGCCAGAAAGGAACCGAGCCTGCGAATACGTCCATCAGGTAGTAGCCGCCGCCGGTATCCTGGCTGACGCGCCCGATGACCACGGCCAGCAGCAGCACGACGGAGCCGTAGACGACGCCCTTGAGGCCCTGTGTGAGGCCGCCGATGGCGTTCTCCAGGCTCATGCCGCGTGCGAGTGTTATCCCGAACGCCACCAGTAGAGCTGCACCGAAAGCCCAGTGGACGTTGGGAGAACCGAGCAGAAAGTGCGTTCCGACGGCTACACCGATGATCAGCCCCAGTGGGATGAAAAACTCCCATACGCTCGGGCGGTAATCTGCGGGCGGATCGCTTGTTTCGAGTTCCTTGGCCAGTAGGGGTTGGGCACCGGGCCGGTCGAGTTCACCCGTTTCCCGTGCGCGTGCGATAGCTTCTTTCATCGAGCGGCCCAGAAAGGGGAGCTTGTCGAAGCACATTAGCAGCGTGAAGATCACAGCCGCCCATGCGTACAGAGAGAGCGGAATCGAACTCATGAAAAAGTTCGTGCGGTCTGCCTCCGTGGCCAGAAACCCGACTCCGGAGAGAAAGATCAGGCCCTGCACATAAAAGGGCCAGGCATTGAAGGGGAGCAGGATGGCAATCGGGGAGGCGGTCGAGTCCACGATGTAGGAAAGCTCTTCGTGGCTGACGTTTTCCTTGTCCGCGACAGGGCGTACGGTGGTGCCAACGAGGACGGTGCTGAGCGTGCCGCCCTGAAAGAAGAGCACCCCGAGAAACCAGGCCACCAGCCGTGCGCTGACCGGGCCGCGCACGAAGCGCCGCGTCATCAACTCGGCGAAGGCCTGGGCCGCGCCATTACGCGACCAGATGCCCATGATGCCGCCCAGAAACCACAGGTACAGGATGAGGATGCCCGCTCCGCTCTTGGTGGCCAGTGCGGGGATGACAACATCTCCGGTGATGTCGAACTTACACATCAAAAGCGCACCGGTAATGATGCCGCCGGTTAGCGCAGTGATCGGCTCACGGGTGATAAAGCATAGCGCCACGGCCATGACCGCTGGCAGAAAGGACCAGTAGCCCCAGTGCTGATGGGGGCTGAGTGAGAAAATCTCGATTTGTCCGTTCGCCTGCTGGACGCGTACGCGCTCGGCTTTGGCGGTCGGAAGCTCCGTGACGGACTTTCCGCGCAGCTCCCACAGCAGTGAGTCCGAAGCATCGATCGCATCAGTACTGTTCTGCTCGGTGTCTCCGAGTGATGCCTGTTGGATGTACCAGTGGGGGGAGGCGATCTGCCCGACCCAGGCCGCCAGTGCGATACCCAGTACAAAGATCCATAGACCCGGAGCGTGAAGTAGGCGTAGTGCTGGATGTTTATGCGGGGCAGTCATCGGCAGAGCGGGAGCAGGTCGCAGACCATTATAATCAGTGGAGGCTATTTGAGCACGGTCAGTATGCTTGATCGTATCTCATCGCTCGCAAAGCAGATGTGGCGCGCGATGCCCTGACTAAAGAAGTGCCGCCAGGCCCCGTCAATCGTATATGAGGAGAGGGGTCGCCTGCACACTCTACCGACTATGCGTAGCATGCGCACCGTGGTACTGGAAATAGTATTACCCGAAGTTTCGGCGCTGGTAGGCGAGCACCGAAGCCACGGGTAACCATTCCAACTAACAACCCGGCGGGGTTGATGTCTTTCTGTGCGTCGCCGAGGCGGCAACAAAAGGTGGGGTAAACGCTACCCCTTGTTAACTGAGGCGAGCGGTTCTCAAGCGCGGGCGCGACGCAGGCGCTTGATCAGTACGAACAGCGCGCCGCCCAGACTAGCGAACAGCATGGCTGAAGAGGAGGGCTCGGGGATGTTGATGGAGGAGTCCACCCGGATGTCGTCCAGATAGATCGTACCCGCAAAGTCCGTGGCACTGGATTCCTGGGATTTTGCGGTGAAGTTGACGTTTGCGATAGCAGTCCCTGTCGGATCTTCACCGGCTCCGCCCCAATCGTCACCAACCAGGACGCCGTTGAGGTAGACATCCATGCAGTGCGAGGCTACGGTCTGGTCTCCGTAGGTTAGAGGATCGTTACTGTTGTTAAAGACGACCGACACGGTATTCGCGGTATCCATGGCGTAGGTGGTCGTTTGGCTGGTGTTGAGCCAGACGCCATTACCGGAAGCCCAGACCAGCTCGCCATCCATGACAAAGAGGCCGAAGCTTGTCTTTTTGTTGCCGTTACCGGAGCCGATCCGAACGAGGAAGCCCTGCCCGTTAAAAAGGTCGCCGGAGGGATCATAGAAGGAGAAGTCAAGCTGCCCAGTTTGCGTTCCGGTAAAGGGCGTGATCGCCTCCGAGAAGCTCTGGTTGTTGGTGACGCTGGTATCGGCCAGATAGCCGTACTGATTACCGCTGCTGCCGAAGAGGTCGCTGCTGTCGTCGCGCGCCTCGAAGTAGATGTCATTGCCAGTGTAATCAGATGACCAGTATGCGCTGGCAGTCGTGATGGTGCTGCCGGGGGTATAGCTTTCGAAGTTTTCGAAGTAGAGGACCTCCGCGCTGGAGGTCAGCGGGAGGCAGCCGGCGAAGCCGGCGGAGATCATGAGAGCGGTGAGTTTTGGGCAGTATCTATTCATGGGATATTTTGTCGTTAGGGTTAGTTGGAATGAAAGAACGAGTCGTTTCAGGTCGAGAGCTGGTAGGTATTCGCGTCGATGACACTCTGCAGCGGCTCTCCCCTGAGATAGTGCTGGATATTCTCCAGGGCGAAGTTGCCGCACTGCGCGTAAACATCGTGGGTGGGGCCTGCGATATGGGGCGAGAGGATGGCACCGGGGATGTCCCACAGGGGGGAGGCCGGCGCGAGCGGCTCGCGTGCGTAGACGTCGAGCCCGATGCGAATCCTCTGGCTGCGGGCTACGTCAATCAAGGCCTCTTCATCGACGAGGCCGCCGCGGGCTATGTTAACGAAGACGGCGTCGTCGGGCAGCCTCTCAAGGCGTTCACGCGTCACGCTTTTAGCGGTCTCGGGTGTCAGGGCCTCGCACTCGACGAGCACGTCGCTGTTAGCGAAAAGGGTATCAATGTCAGGCTGCGGCTGCACACCCAGTGCCTGCATGGTCTCAGCAGGAAAAGGGGTGGAGTAGGCCGAGATGCGTACTCCGAAGGGCTTGAGCAGCTGAATTAAATGCCGGGCGATTTTTCCGAATCCGTGGATGCCGACTCGCCGACCTTGCAGGCTCATCGTTTGCAAGTCATCCAGATAGCGCGCGCGTTCCGGGGACGGACCCGAGAACTGCCGAAAGTTTTGCCACAGGGTGGCCTTGCGACAGCAGGCGAGGATGAGCAGGAGTGCATGCTCCGCCACGCAGGGGGTGATCATGCTGCCCCAGTTTGTCACGCTGATGCCGCGCTCGATCAGGTCGATGTCCAAGAGCTTCTTAACCGATCCGGATAAGTGGCAGACGTAGCGGATACTGAGCCACTCCTCGGCTGTGATGGCACGCGTCAGGGGAGGCGTGGACCAGGCAGTCATCAAGATTTCCGGCTGATACTCCCGAAGCAGTTGCACCCAGTTGCCCGGTTCCAGCTGCTGAGGGGCAGCAATGCGCAGGTCGCAGCTGCCCGCATCGAGTGTCATCCCTCCGGGAAAAAACCGGTCGTAGTCGCGCGGAGAGATGGCAACCAGGACGCGTGATTTATCGGCAGGGGTTTCGAGAGCTATCGCAGATTCGTGCTCTGGGGAAATCTTTGGCATCCCCCATAATCTACCCTCATGGAGAGAGGCATGGAAGGGTATGGGTATTTACACAGACTAATCAGTATCTACCGGGGATGAGAGTCAGCCCGTGCGGACGATTTATCAGCGTAAGGGGGCAGGGGAGGTCGTTTTACGCCTGGTTCGCTTCTTGGCGGGGGCTATGGTTGGGCCGTCCTTCCAGATGCCCTCGATGTGGACGCGTTGAACTTTCTGGGGAATGCCTCGCTCACCACGCATGATCATACGCGTGAGGTGATCCACCGCGACTTCACCGATGTGATAGGCGTCTTCGACGACACCGGCGATTTTGCTTTCGTCGGATGATAGACCGGGGCAAACGACCGCGCAGTCGCGGGGGATTCGAAACCCGTTTTCCCTCATCAGCGTGAGAACTTTAGGGCTACCGATGACGACGGCTTCCGGTTTCTCTTCGCGCAGCCGTTTGATAAAGGCATCGGTATCGCTCCAGATTTCATCGTGGACGAGTGGGGGCTCCCCGATGCGGTACTGCGCAGTCAGGTAGCCCGAGAGGTAGTTGTTATCGGTCCGCTCGTTGTGCTCCATGTTGATCGCCAGCGAAATCCGCCGATAGCCTCGCTCGTGCAGGGTGCTCATGATCTGTGCCATGGCGCGGTACTGGGTCGTGCAGACGGTGTGCAGCTCGGGTTTCAGCAGTGAGTAGCCAAAGGTGATGAACGAAAAATCATCCCAGATAAAGTCCACGACCTTCCGTGGCTCAGTCTGTGGGGCGAGCAGGATGCCTCGGATATTACGGGCCCTGAGAATGGATGCCTGGCGTTCGGCTTTAATCTCGTGGGGATCAAACTCAAAACGCTCCAGCTTGAAACCATGCTCTTTGGCGCGCGAAAGGGCTCCCTGGTAATAGTTCCAAAAGAGGCCTTCCTTGTTCCAGGGGAAGCGCTTGTCGGTAAATGCGAGCCAGGCGAGTGTCCCCTGAAAGGTGTGATCTTTCATCGTGCTCCGGTACATGGCCAGAGCGGACAGCATTGGGTCCGGGGCATAGCCGAGCTTACGGGCGGCACGCATGACGCGCTCTCGTGTCTCTGCCGGGATGCTGGGGTGGTTACGGACTGCGAGCGATACCGTGGCCCGGTGCACACCTGCCTCGTAGGCAACGTCCTTTTGGGTAACACGCTTTTTTTGCATGGTAACTAGTCTGTGTAAACAGAGTCTGGGCGGGTTATTTCGTCAAGGGTATTGTCGGAAACGAGGCGGGCGTCGTGGCGCTGTATGCTTTTGTTAATGTGACTAGTATGTGTGCATGAGTGCTGGCTTTATACCTGTGAAGGCGTGAACTATAAACGAGGACTGGTGCACTGGGGTTTGTGATTTTTCCTGTGCGCATGCCCCTGACATGAAGAAACCAAATATTCTATACATCCTCGTGGATGACATGGGCTATGGCGATCTGTCGTGCCTGAACGAACACAGTAAGATCCGCACCCGGAACCTTGATCGGCTGGCTGCGAATGGCATGAGCTTTACCGATGCTCACTCGAGCTCAGCAGTGTGTACGCCCTCGCGCTACAGCATCCTGACCGGTCGCTACAATTGGCGCTCGTGGCTCAAACGTGGTGTCACAGACGGCTATGATCGCCCTTTGATCGAATCTGATCGCATGACGGTAGCCTCATGCCTGCGGGAGCAGGGATATGCGACTGCCTGTATCGGTAAGTGGCACCTGGGCTGGGACTGGGCTCGGGGTGAAGATGGAACCGTGGACTATACGCAGCCTATCAGCGGTGGCCCGACTGATGTCGGGTTCGACGAGTTTTTCGGCATTAGCGGATCTCTCGATATGCCACCGTATGTGTATTTGAAAAACGAATACGTGACGGCGGCTCCCGATCGTGTGACCCCCGATAGCCCGGCGCCTGCTTTTTGGCGTGAAGGCCCCATCGCCCCGAACTTTGCGCATGAAGAGGTGATGCCGGCGTTTACCCGGAAAGCCATCCGATATATCGAAGAGAAGTCTGCCGGCGAACAGCCGTTCTTCCTGTATTTCTCGTTACCGGCTCCGCATACACCGATTTTGCCACGGCCCGAGTTTCAGGGAAAATCCGGGACCAATGCCTACGGGGATTTTTGTCTGGATGTGGACGATGTCGTCGGGCAAGTGATGGATGCATTGGAGCGTTGCGGTGTGGCTGAAGATACCATCGTGGTTTTCACGTCCGATAATGGGTGTTCTCCGCAGGCTAACTTTGAGGAGTTGGCAACTGCGGGACACAACCCCAGCTATATCTTCCGCGGGCACAAGGCGGATATTTACGAGGGAGGGCATCGTATCCCCCTGCTGGTGAGATGGCCCAGACGCATTGCCTCGGGGGCGACGTGTGGCGAGACGATTTGTCTGGTAGACTTTCTGGCGACATGCACGGACATCCTCGGAGTGACTCTGCCCGGAGGAGCGGGGGAGGATAGCGTAAGTAACCTGCCGCTGTGGGAGGGAAAGCCACTGGACGGCTCGCTGCGTGAGGCGACGGTTCATCACTCCATTGATGGCTCTTTCTCGATTCGCTATGGGCAGTGGAAGCTCGAAATGTGCGCTGGCTCCGGCGGCTGGAGTGATCCCAAGCCGGGTTCGGACTGCGAAGGTCTGCCTCCTGTTCAACTCTACGATCTGCAAAGCGACATCGGTGAGCGCCGCAACGTCTATGCCGAAAACCCGGTGGTCATCGACCGCCTCCGCGCGCTGTTGACGCAGTATGTCGAGAACGGGCGGAGCACACCGGGCCCAAAGTGTGAGAACACGAACGGCACCGCCTGGGAGCAACTGTGGTGGATGCACCCCGATACCTCCAACAACTGCTGAGATTCGATGCGGTGGTCCACTTCGCGTGAGTGAACATCCCGGCGTCGCTGAACAGGTTCACGAGAAATGGCTACGTGCGTGGAGATTTTGCGTTTGAACGCGTTCGTATATGTTTGTTTTGTCGGGTTAGCAGCGTTTTGAGACGCTATACTCGTTGTGTTCACCCCGATCTCGTTTGCGTGCGACCATTGCCCGCCTGTCTTAGGTGCAGGCTGAGGCGATGGATATGTATGCGGCGGCCTATGCAGGGAACGCACCCAGATTAACCCACACCCGAATGGCCCATGCCCCGTAAACTTCTTATCCTTTGTTTGGTAGCCGCTGCCGGCTTTGTTTTTCCTCAATGTACACGTCCTGCTGCTGCCAATGCGGCACCAACGACCAGCGACGCTCCTGCGGAAGCCGGGCAAGCCAAAGCTGCTCCCCCGCAGCCTGTAAAGGTATCCCCTGAAGCGGTCGCAGATGATGTGAATGAAGCGCCGGGCGTTGCCCCTGCCAAGCCGTTGGGAGAAGATAATAAGCTGGTCTCCCGCTATGAGCTGCTCAAGCGCATCCACGATGATCCGGCCATGGCTGAGGCGCGCGATGAGTTTGTCAAAAAGAGCCGCTGGCTCCTGGAGAAGCCGATCATCCGCCGTCCGATGACATTGGCGGATATTAAGGATAACAAGCTGGGCTGGGATAACCGCTACACGGAGGAGTATCTGCAGTTCTCGCTGGCACGGACGGATATCATGGTTACCGCTGCCGTGCTTTCGCGATGCGAGCGTATGGCCTCAGCGTATGTGCTCAGTGGCGACAAAGCTTTCCTTGATCATGCCCTTGAGCAGATGGAGGAGCTGACTACCTGGGACCCGCTGCAGCGCCCCGGATGGAGCTCCTATGGGAAGCATGGTAAGTATACTGATGATGGGGTATGGATGGCGACCGGTCGCGGTATGCTGGCCTGCGTAGTCTTCATCGACTCACTGCCCCCCGAGGCGATACCGGCCGACCTCAAGGCGAAGATGGACGCGCTGCTCAAGCGCGAGATCAAGTATGTCGTCGACGACTGGAAGTCCGAAAAGGGCTGGTTCGTCAAGGCGAAGGCAGTTTTCAGCAACCAGTGGGTGATCCCGCTCTCCGGGTTGGTCGGTGCTACGGCGTACCTCGGTTTGGATGAGTATGGCGAAGAGTACGAATACGGTATCCAGCGTCTGCTTGAAACCTTTAACGCCGAGGGCGAACAGGGTGAGTTTGTCGAGGGGATGTCGTACTCGATCGCGACGATGAAACTGCTGATGCCGGCTGTTCGCAGTTCTCTGATGGTAGGGGATCGCCGCCTGGCCGATAATGCGTTCATGAGTAACTATGGGACGTGGCTGGCGCACCACATCCAGCCCAATGACTACACGATCAACAATTTCGACAATTTTTACGGCTATCGTTTCTCGCTCAGAAACTACATCGATATCTTTGCGGATCTGGCCGTTCTGCTGAACGATCCGGTTGCCCTCTGGGTGTGTAAGACACAAGCGGAGAAAGACGTGTACGAGTACTCCATGACGCGGACGCTGAACGGTATGATCGTAAAAGCGATGTCGGATAAGGGGATGAAAGAGCCGGCCCCCTACGCCTACTACCCCAAGATGCAGATGCTGACCTGGCGCGACAGCTGGGACAAGAAAGCCTCAGGGCTATGGATGCGCGGAGGGGCCGAGACGGACTTTCACGACCACATGGACCGTGGGGGTGTGAACTTTATCGTCAATGGCCGTGCGGTGCTCATTGAGGCGGCATTGATCAGCTATAGCTACCAGGACGTGCTCCAGTATTTCCGCACCATCACAGGGCACAACGTGCTGCAGGTGGGAATTATTGACCCGATGAAGGCCACGATTGAAGAGCGCGAGGCCGTCGGACAGCCGAAGAAGGACGAGTTCCGGGCAGCACCGCTGGAAGTGATCTACATGGATGAAAATGGCGGTGAGGCCGAGGCTGACATGAGCCAGGTCTACCCGACAGCCGAGAAATGGATCCGTACGATTATCTGGACGAAGAATACACTGGAAGTCCGTGATGAAGTCGTCCTCACCAAGCCCGAGATCGCCTTATTTCGCTGGCACCTGGGGTTGCCCCTGCGCGAACTCAAAGACAAATATAATGATATGAGTGGTATCATCGCCCCCGGTGATGAGGCTGTCCTGACGCCCGGAAAGCTGGTCGCCGGTGATCTGACCGTGACCTTTGAGGCGGATTGCGAATTGGACCAGAGCCTCCAGCCGCTTATGGATCGCACGCTAGACTTCAAGCAAGGTGATCACCAATGCCTGGTCCTGCAGTCGGCCGAGCCAGTCAAGGAAATGACCCTGACGACTGTCTTTGACGTACAGGAGCAGTAAGTTCTAACTTTTCATAAACCGTTTTCGTTGACGCCCTCCCTGCTTCGGGGAGGGCGTTATTTTCGATCAAGGAGAGGTTAGGAGGGATGGGTAACAAACGGGGGATTGGCCGGATGGACGCGGATGAGCGCCCTGTGGCTCTCGCGACGGACAATAAAAACCCCGCACCGTTCCCGGAGCGGGGTGGAAAATGGACGCTGTAGCGCGGTTTAGTAGACGTCGCGCTGGTAGCGCTTCTGCTTGCGCAGGTCCTCGAACCATTCCTGGGCCTGATCTTCGGACTTGCCGCCCACGGTCTGGGCGATTTTCAGCAGGGCGTTGTGGACGTCATGAGCCATGCGGCTGGCATCACCACAGACGTAGAAGTGTGCGCCCTCGTCGAGCCAGCGGTAGAGTTCCTTGCCGTTTTCGAGCAGGCGGTCCTGCACGTAGATCTTCTCGGGCTGGTCGCGGGAGAAGGCCACGTCGAGGCGGTTGAGGACACCCTTCTTGATGTAGTCCTGCCACTCGAGCTGGTAGAGGAAGTCGTAGTTGTAGCGCTGGTCGCCGAAGAAGAGCCAGTTGGCACCCTTGTCGCCGTTGATGGCGCGCTCCTCGATGAAGGAGCGGAAGGGGGCGATGCCGGTGCCGGGGCCGACCATGATGATCGGGGTGTCGGAGTCGGCGGGCAGGCGGAAGTTCTTGTTCGAGTGGGTGTAGACCGGAACGGTGCCGCCGGCCTGCAGGTCGTCAGCGATAAATGTGGAGGCAATGCCCTTGCGCTTGCGGCCATGAGCTTCATAGCGGACGGCTGCAATCGTCAGATGCACCTCATCCGGGTGGGCCCGGAAGGAAGAGGCGATCGAGTACAGGCGCGGGGGCATCTTGCGAAGGATGGAGACAAACTCGCTGCCGCTGAGGCCCTTGATCGGGAAATCCTCAAGCATGTCGATGATCTGGCGGCCCCACAGGTAGTTGTGGAGCTCTTCCTTGCTGTTGTCATCAAGGAGCTTGGTGATTTTTTCGGAAGCAGCCTTGTCGTTGTACTTGCGGAGAATGTTTTTGCTCAGCCCGGTGATGTCGTAGTGGCGGGTGAGGGCCTCGCGAAGCGTGACTTCGCTACCGGCATTACCGCTGACGCGCTCGCGCGGGTCAAAGCAGCACGTATCCATGATCTGATCCACGACATCCGCGGGATTCGCGGGGATGAGGGCCAGGGCGTCACCGGGTGCATAGCTGAGGCCGGAGCCTTCGAGCGAGAGCTCGAGGTGCCAGGTCTCCTTGATCGATCCGGTGCCGTTGAGGAGGATGCGCTCCTTGAGGCGAGCGGGGAAAGGATTCTTTTTGCCGTAGATCTGGCCGTTGGCGGCAGGCTTGGGCGTCGGTGCAGTCTGGGCGGCGGCTGCTCCATTGCTGGAGGAGGTGCCGTTCATGACGACGGCCCGTGCCGGCTCAGGCTGGGCGACTTTACCGAGGGCCTTGAGGGCGCCGTCGATCCACTTCTGGTAGGGCTCCTCGTAGTCCACATCGCAATCGGTGCGGGAGTGGTAGCGCTTGGCGCCGAGGTCTTCGAGGCGCTGGTCGAAGTCGCGCCCGATCTTGCAGAAATGCTCGTAGGAGGTGTCACCGAGAGCGAGTACCGCGAAGCGGAGCTTCTCAAGCCGCGGGCAGCTGTCGTCCATCACGGCTTTGTAGAAAGTGCTGGCGCCGTCAGGCGGCTCGCCCTCACCCCAAGTGCTGACGATGACGGCCACATTGCTTTCCTTGGCCAGCTGCTCGGGTGTGATGCTGCCCATGTCCTTGACGGTGGGCAGGAATCCCTTGGTCTGGGCCATGTCGCGGGCCCGGTCGGCCAGCTCTTCACAGTTGCCGGACTCGGTGCCGAACAGAATCGTCAGCGGGATGCCCTTACTGGGCGCAGCTGCGACCGCAGCGGCAGGGGCTGGAGCGGTCTGCTGGGCGGGTGCATTACCCCCGACGCCTGCGAGGTAGCCGCTCAGCCAGGCATTTTGCTCGGAGGAGAGGGCGCTGATCGCGCCTTCGATGGCCTGCCGTTGTTCAAGACTGAAGGGGGCTTGGTCAGGAAGCTGCATGTCGGGGGGGACTTTGTCACGCGGTGGGAACATCCGCTCGGGCGGAGCCCACTTAAAAATTGGTGCCAGAGGGCAGATTTGAACTGCCGACCAAAGGCTTATGAGTCCTCTGCTCTACCACTGAGCTACTCTGGCAAGGGTTTGAAAATGAATGATTTGTGCTGATTCTGCAAGCGGTGCGCGCGAGGTGTGGTGGCCGTCTGGAAGCTCTCGGCTGTCAAAGGACAGCGAGCGTTTCCCGCAGCACGCGAGGATCAACAATGAAACTGTATAAGAACACAGGAAGCGCGAAATAGTAGGGGTCGGGTCGCTGGAGTCAAGGCGGGAAATGCGTACATTTTTCGTCTTTTTTTTGTACGTGTTCAGTAACCTGTCTGCCGGGCCTCGCGGCTAGCTATGTGTTTCTACGTGCAGGGATCTTTTGGGGGGCGTACATCTTTTATAAATAGACGTGTGCGGGTGTGGGCCGAGGGGATGTTACCTGCACAGGGGTGAAAAATGATTTTGCCCCGTGAGGGATGCAAGTGTTTGAATGCTCTATCATGCGCCGACTTAATCTCCCGCGCCGCCCCCGTCGCCTACGCCGCACGGCAGCTATTCGCGAACTGGTCACCGAGACCGCTGTTACCACGGCGGACCTGGTGCACCCGCTCTTCGTTATCGATGGAGAGGGCACGCCGCAGGACATCGGCTCACTGCCGGGGCAGCAGCGTCTGTCTATTAAAGACCTCGTGAGCGAGTGCGAGGAGCTTCACCGTCTGGGGGTTCGTGGCGTTGCGCTGTTTCCGAGTATCGAGCCCGCGCTCAAGGATGCTGCCGGTAGCGAGGCGCTCAACCCGGAGACACTCGTGCTGCGCGCCATTCGCGCGGTGAAGCAGGCCGTGCCCGAGCTGTCTATCTTTACCGATATTGCGCTGGACCCGTACACCGACCACGGCCACGACGGTATCTTTAATAAAGAAGGCACCGATATGGATAACGACGGGACGGTCGAGATCCTGCGTCAAATGTCCGTGCTGTGTGCCGAGGCGGGGGCGGACTTCGTCGCCCCCAGCGACATGATGGATGGCCGTGTGGAGGCGATCCGCGAGTCTCTGGACGATGCCGGGCTGATCGAGACAGCGATCATGGCCTACTCGGCTAAATTTGCATCGGCCTACTACGGGCCTTTCCGCGATGCGGTGGGCAGCGCCTCTGCTGCCGGGACGAACCTGCTGGGCAAGCACACCTACCAGCTCAACCCGGCCAACCGCCGTGAGGCTCTGCTCGAAACCGAGCTGGACGAGCTGGAGGGTGCGGACGTGCTCATGGTCAAGCCCGCTGGACCGTACCTGGACATTATCCGTGAGCTTCGCGGTAACACTCATCTGCCGGTGGCCGCCTATCAGGTTTCCGGCGAGTATGCCCAGATCCACGCCGCCGCCCAGCTAGGCTGGCTCGATCTGGAAAGCTGCCGTGACGAGTCGCTGCTCTCGATCAAGCGTGCCGGAGCCGACATCATTTTCACCTATTTCGCCAAGGACGTCGCCCAGCGGTTGCAAAAAGCGTAGCCTGCGGGCTATTGCTCCAGCGGCATGAGGCGCAGGTAGCGGCGCAGGTACGGGTTGCCGTACTTGTCCTGATAGATGAGCACGACGTCTCCGCGCTTGAGGGCGGGAGAGCCGGAGAGGAGCTCATCGGTGAAGCCCTGAGTTACGACAAAGGCCTGGACGCCGTCGGCATCGAGCTGGGAGCGCCGGATCACCAGCAGGCCATCCTTGGGCATCTCCCAGTGGGTATTCTCGGGCATGATGGCGAGAAAGGTCTCGCGGTCTTCATTGCTGACGCGGCGGGTCGCGGTGATGTTTTTGAAGACGCCATCTTCCCCGAAGGAGAAGACCTGATAGCGGGCCGTCATCTGCGGGTCGTCCTCGACCGGATGGGTGAAGCGCTGAAAGGTCATTTCCCAGACACCGGTCAGCTCCTCTTTATAGGCAGGGCGGGTGTTGGCAGAAAACGCACCCGTCACATCCTGTGCATGAGCTGTGAGCCCGCCAATCAGGCTGACGGTCAGGATGAGCAAGAGGCTGCGGGTAGATCTGGATGCTTGGCTTAACACCATTCTCATACCGTAGTTGATCCCGGCTAAAAGGCAAGGATGGGGCTTAAGAGGCCGCCTCCCTTTACCGGCTGTTAAAGCCCGTTATTATAGGTCGGGCTGGCGGGGTTCATTGGATTCATCGGATTTTCCGGGCTGTCCGGATTTGCCGGGTTGTTCGGGTTCAGCGGGCTGTTCGGGTTGGCTGGATTGTTGGGGTTGTTAATGCCCCCAGGGTAGTCTGGACTCAGCGGGTCGCTGTGACTGCCGGAGCCCTCTAGCCAGTCTAGCTCCTCCGTATTTTGACAGCCGGAGAGAGCGGCAGAGATGAGTACCAAGAGTAAACAGAGATGCTTCAGATGTATCTTACTCATAAGCTAAGGGGGGGGCTTGTTGTTGCCGTTCAGCGATTCAATGCTTGTGCATGAGGGGCAGCGTGAAACGGAAAATCGTACCCTCTGAGCCGGTTTCGACCAGTTCGAGTTCGCCCCGGTGGGCCTTGAGGATCTGGCGGGAGATGGCCAGCCCGAGGCCCGTTCCCTGCGACTTGCCGGTGAGGAAGGACTCGAAAATGCGCTCCCGGATCGGGCCGGGGATGCCCCCGCCGGTATCCTTGAGGGTGACCGCGGCCAGAGGACGCTCCGGGGTGTCAATGACCTCCATGTGGATGCTGATGATGCCTCCACCGGGCATGGCCTCGACCGCGTTGATGACGAGGTTGAGGATGACCTGTTGGATCTGGCCCTTGTGGACCTCGACCATGAGCGGCTCGTTGGGTGTTTGATAGGCCAGGTGGACCTTGGACTGCTCAAGCTTCAGGCGCAGGAGGACGAGGCTGTCCTCGACGAGCTTTTTCAGGTCCTGCGGGGCGTGCATCTCGGAGCGGCTTTTACCAAAGTTGAGCACACGGCTGACAATTTCCTCCAACTGGACGATTTTCTCCCCGATCACGGCAACGTCCTGCTGGCGTGGGTCGGTCTGCGGGAATTGCAGGTCGAGCGCCTCGAAGAGCAGCTTGATCACGGTGAGCGGGTTGCGGATCTCGTGGGCGATCTCCGCAGCCAGCAGCCCGAGAGTGGTCAGGCGGTCATTACGGCGGAGGCTCTCCTCGGTGGCAAACACCCGCGCGTACAAGCGGGAGTTTTCCATGGCCACACCGCCGAGGGAGGCGAGGGTGGCGAAAAGACGTTTCTCGTCGTTGTTGAAGCGGTGGGAAATGTCGGTGTAGGCGTTGAGGACGCCAATCACTTCCTCGCCTACGACGATGGGCGTGCTGAGCATGGAGCGCAGCTTGTCCTGCTGCACGAAGCGCACGAAGTGGTGCTCCTCGGTGCGGGCCAGGTCGCCCACGCTGATCTGCTTGTTGCGCTTAAGGGCAACGCCGAGTGTGCTCTGCTCCAGATCAAGTGTCTCGCGGTAGTCGACTTCGCCCCCTGGCCCTTCAAGGGCCTCCATCTTGAGGGATTTCATGTCGTCGGAGAGCAGCATGATCGAGCAGTAGCGGCAGTCCATCAGGCGGCGTGCTTCCCGGGCAATGCCCTGAAGGAGGGTGGGCTGGTCGCGGGTGGCTACGAGCTGCTGCCCAGCGCTGATCAGGGCCTGAAGCTGGCCGGCTTTTTCCTTGAGCTGGTTGATGAGCCACAGGCGGCTGACGACCTTCGTGGCTTCGGAGGTGAGGAGGACCAGTAGCTTGAGATCCTCCTCGTCAAAGGCGGCGACCTGCTCGCTGTCCACATTGACGACGCCAACGGTGAGCCCCTGCAGGATCATGGGGGCGGCCATCTCGGAGCGGATGGAGGGCTTGAGGGTAATGTAGCGCGGGTCGAAGCGCACATCCTCGATCAGCACGGGCTGGCCATGCAGGGCGACCCAGCCGGTCACACCGCTGCCCAGCGCGAGCTTGATCTCCTCGGAGGACTTGGGCAGGCCACGGTAGACCTCGATCTCAAGGCGGTTGGTGTCGGGGTTGATCAGCGCAATGGATGCGCTGGTGGCCCCGAGTGTTTCCAGCAGGTTCTTGATTATGAGCTCCAGCGCTTCACGCGGGTCCTCAGTCTGGCTGACGAGGCTGCTGATCCGATAGAGTGAGTCGAGCACGGAGCGGTCTTCCTGAGCGGTCTTCAATGCGGGTTCAGCATGAGAGAAATCATGCGTGGGGCAATGCCAATTCCCGGGGCCAGTCTTGTCGGATGTCACCCGGCATCTCTCAGATCACCGCCTGGAAGTCTTCGCAGGAGATGATGCGGTTGAGCGTCTCGCGCAGCGCGACGAGACTGGATGTGTCCGACTTGTTCTCCGGGCTGATGCGCTCGATATAGAAGGTATCCAATGCGGCCGTCCGCTCGGTGGAGATACGCGCAAAAGTGATGTCGAACCCATGGTCGAAGATCGCCTTTGAGAGCTGATAGAGCAGACCGATGTGGTCATTGGTCTGGACCTCGACAATCGTACGGTGGAGGGAAAGCTCGTGGTAGATGTCAACGGTGGCCGGGATGGGCGCGCGCAGGCGCGAGTCTGTTTCGTACATCTTGGCGCGGCTGGCCTGGCGAGCCTTTTCCTGGATGCCGGTCATCAGGTCCTTGTTAGTCAGGAGGGCGTCGTTGAGCTCTTTCTCGAAAACTTCGCGTGCGTGTGGGTTGGTGACAACGCCGCCGGAGGGATCAACCACATAGAAGGTGTCGATCGTGATATGGTCACCACGGGAGATGGCCTTGGTGCTGAGAATGTTAACCCCTGCCACGGTGAGGGCACCGGCGAGCTTGTAAAAAAGTCCGGCCCGGTCCCAGGTCACGACATTGACGATGCTCATGCCCTGGTCGATGTCGTCTCTCCAGTCCACCATGGGCACGAGCGAGCCGACGGACTCGGCCTCGGTGATCTGGCCCAGAAGGTTGTTGATCATACGCAGGTGCAGCTCTATGTCGGCGGCACTGTTATGCAGGAAATATCGCTCCGGAAGGAGGTTGAAGTGGGCTTCGATCTGGTCCTCCGGGATGTCGGGTAAGCTGTCAGCAATGAGTTTTTTGTGTATCATCTCGATGTGTTCCCTGGTCTTGCGGGCCACGGCTTCCTCGTCGTGGAGAAGGTCGAGGCTCGCCCGATAGAGTGGGCGGTGGAGTGAGTCCTTGTATTCGTTCCAGAGGCTTTCGGCCGTCCCGCGTGCATCACAGTAGGTACAGACGAAAAGGTGTCGCAGCGCCTCCTCATTTTCCACCAACTCGGCAAACGATTCGATCGTCCTCGGGTCATCTACATCGAACCGCTGCCAGAATCGTGCCATTTCGAGATGATTTTTTATTATGAATAAAACTAACGGTCTGAACTTTTCGGAAACCCCCATGCGTTTGAGGATGGGTTTGGCCAGTGTTACTCCGCGATCGCAGTGATTTTCCACACCGTCGCTTTTGCCCAGATCGTGCAGCAGTAAAATCAGGTAAAGAAGGCCGGGTGTCTCGGCCTGGCGGATGGCCTCCCGGTAGGGGGCGACCAGCTCGCCTTCGCCCTCGAAGACCTTATCCAGCTCATGGATGGTGTTGAGCACATGGATGTCCGCTGTGTAGCGGTGGTAGAACTCATGCTGGACCAGACAGGTCAGCTCGCCGAACTCCGGGATGAAGCGCCCGAGTACGCCCAGCTCGTGCATGAGCGAAAGAGTGGGGTGGACCTGGCCGCGCTCCTGCAGGATGGAGCGAAAGGTGCGGTTGGGGGACTCGGCGTGGGTGATCCGGGGCGTGATGAGCTGCGTGGAGTTTGAGATGAGGCTCTGTAGCTCGATCTCCAGCTGGGCCCGGTGCTGCTGGCTGTAGCGGAATACGCGGATCAGGCGGTCCGGATCTTCCGTAAAGATTCCGTTGTGCTCGGCGCTGATGACGCCGTCGCGCAGGATAAAGCCGTCGAAGTGCTTCTGTCGGCTCATCTGGCGCGAGTGGATGACATCGCGCATGGTGAGCTTTTCCTTACCGGGCATACCGGTGATGGCGAGCCGCTGCTCCAGCAGGCGCGAGAGGGTATAGATACGGTTGGCGTGTGAGTAGTAGTCCCGCATGAACCACTCCACGCGGCGGAAGATGTTCTCGCGGCGGTAGCCCAGTGCCCAGGCGATGGAGGGCTGCTTTTCGAGGTTCAGCAGGTCGGTCGGTCGGACGCTCTCGAAGTGCAGCTCGTTGCGGACCCGCAACAGGAAATTGTACGCGTTCTCCAGGTGCTTGCGCTCCTGGGCGTTCAGGTAGTGGCGCCGCTCAAGGGCATCGAGGGAGCCTTCGCCCAGACGGACACGAGCCATCCAGAGGATGTTCTGGTAGTCGCGCAGCCCGCCCACACCGTTTTTGATGTCCGGCTCCTGCAAAAAGACCGTGCCGCCATATTTTTTGCGGCGCTCGGCCTGGTCCTCCAGACGCAGGCGTACGTAGGGGGTGGGGTCTTCGTGCTCGAGAAACTTGTTATACTCGCGGGTAAACTTGCTGAAGACCCGCTCGGAGCCGCAGATGAGGCGGGCCTCCAGCAGGGCGTTCTTGGACTGGTCCTCGACCTTGGCCTCCTCAAGCGTCTCCTTGATCGTGCGCGAGGAGTGGCCGACTTTCAGGTTGAGGTCCCACAGCGGATAGAGGATGTCGTTGGTGAGGGCCTCCTGGAGGGGCTTGATCTGGTCCTTGTTGACCCGCTTGGGGTAGAGGAACATCAGGTCGATGTCGCTGAACGGGCACAGCTCCTCACGGCCATAGCCACCGAGCGCGACGAGTGCCACCTCGCAGGGCAGCTTGCCGTGCTCGAGCTTGTAGGTCTCGGTCGCGTATTTGAAAAGCTGCTGCAGCAGCACATCGACCATCATGGAGCGGGCCTTGGCGACGCGCAGCCCCGAGTCCCCCTTGCGGTGGTAGCGCTGGAGCATCTCGCGCTCCAGTCGGGCGTACTCCTTGAGCTTGGGCAAACGCTCTCCAGCGCCGGAACCGGGTACAAACTGCAGACGCTTCTCGGCGTGCTGTCGGATGCGGCGGATGAGTGGATCTGGCGAGGTTGTGCTCAAAACCTGATTAATCACGCAGATGGCATGCCTGATTTCAACGGGGAAATCGTGCAGGCGCATAAATCTTGCCCTTTAGGTGGCTGAAGATTACTCATCTGGGGTCTCTCAACCTCTCTCACCTCTGCCAAGGATCACTCATGACACAGGTTCTCCTCACCGGATTCGGTGCCTGGGCCGGTAGCGATGCCAACCCCTCCGGCCTCGTCGCTCACGCCTTTGAAGGAAAAACGCTCGCCGGGGCGCAAGTCTCGGTGGTGACCCCGCCGAACTATTTTAAGGAGATGATCCCCTTTACCGCGGCGGAGATCGACCGGCTCAAGCCGGACGTCGTGATCATGATGGGGGAGTTTTGCGGGCGGGGGCTGATCACGGTCGAGCGCCTGGGCCAGAACCTGATCGACGCGACCCGCTACGGGATGGGGGATAGTGCGGGCGAGCGCCCCCAGGGTGAGCCCGTTGTGCCCGGTGGTCCCGCCGCCTACTACGCCACGCTCCCCATTCGCGCCATGGTCAAGGCCATGCGGGAGGCGGGCATCCCGGCAGACATTTCGGATACGGGCGGCACCTTTGGCTGTAACCTGCTCATGTACGGCGTGCTGCACCACATCGCGGTCAACAAGCTGCCTATCCGCGCCGGGTGGGTCCACTTGCCCTCGCTACCGGCCACTGCCGCACTCGACGAAAACCTCGGCCTGCCCAGCATGGCGCTGGAGACGCAAATCGCCGGGCTGGAGGCGGGTATCATCGCCGCCGTCGAGCACCCCACCGACATCGACGTACCGATCAAGTCGAACTTTCAGCTCTAGACGACTCTAGTCCCTGCGAAGCGACGGACGGTATTCGAAGCCCTCCAGCAGGTGTAACCTGTCCAAAAACCGCGCTTGCCCCAGAGCGGCTGGCGGGCACAATGGCCGGTTTCAATTTTTCGTAAGGAACAGAAAAGATGTCCGAGATTGCCAAAGCCTACGAACCGCAGGAAGTCGAAGCCCGGTGGGATGCCGCCTGGGAGGAAGCCAAGTGCTTCAAGGGAGTGTTGCCGGAGGATACCTCCGCCGTTGAGCCGCACTCGATCGTGATTCCGCCGCCGAATGTGACGGGCGTCCTGCACATGGGGCACATCCTGAACAACACCATCCAGGACATCCTCACGCGCCGCGCGCGCCAGCAGGGTAAGGCCGCCGTCTGGGTGCCCGGCACCGACCACGCCGGGATCGCCACGCAGGCCCGCGTCGAGCGCGAACTGCGCAAGGAGGGCAAGACTCGCCACGACCTCGGGCGCGAGAAATTTGTCGAAAAGGCCTGCGAATGGCGCGACGAGCACGGGGGCATTATTCTTAAGCAGCTGCGTAAGCTCGGAGCCTCCTGTGACTGGGGGCGCACCGTCCACACACTGGACGAGGGCTACAGCCGCGCCGTGCTGACGGCCTTTGTGGAGCTCTACCAAAAGGGCATGATCTACCGCGGCAAGCGCATGGTCAACTGGTGCCCGGTCAGCCTGACCGCCCTCTCCGACGAGGAGGTCATCATGAAGCCGCAGCAGGGCTTCCTCTACAAGATGCGCTATGAGATCGCCGAGCGCCCCGGCGAGTACGTCGAGATTTCCACCACCCGCCCCGAGACTATCATGGGCGATACCGGCGTGGCCATCCACCCCGAGGACGAGCGCTACAAGCACTTGCACGGGCTGCACGCGGTGCGGCCGTTCCCGCGCGCGGAGATCCCCTTCGTGCCGGACGAGCACGTGGACCGCGAGTTTGGGACCGGCGTGCTGAAGGTCACCCCTGCGCACGACCAGGCGGACTGGGACATCGGCAAGCGCCACAACCTGCCCGCGCCGATCGTCATCACCGCCGATGGTAAGGTGGACTGCCCCGAGGTACCCGAGCTGCACGGCAAGGACCGCTTTGAGGCGCGCAAGCTCGCCGTCAAGCTGCTGGAGGCTCAGGGCCTGCTCATCGAGGCCGAGAAGTACGAGAACAATGTCGGTTTCTCCGAGCGCGCCGATGTGCCGATCGAGCCGCGCCCGTCCGACCAGTGGTGGCTCAAGTACCCGAAGGTCGAAGAGGCCAAGGAGGCCGTCCGCTCCGGGGCGATCAAGTTTTACCCGCAACGCTGGGAAAAGGTTTACCTGCACTGGCTCGACAACATCCAGGACTGGTGCATCAGCCGCCAGCTGTGGTGGGGCCACCGCATCCCCGTGTGGTACAAGAAGGGCCTCGACCGCTCCAAGCTCACCGACGAAGACTTTCAAAACCCCGAGCTCGTCCACGTCTCCGTGGACGGCCCCGCCGACCCCGAAAACTGGGATCAGGAGGAGGACGTGCTCGACACCTGGGCCTCCAGCTGGCTGTGGCCGTTTGGGACTTTCGGCTGGCCGGAGGGTAGCGAGCTGCAAAAGAAGGAACTGGATTTCTGGTACCCGACCGCCGCGCTGGCGACGGGGCCGGATATTATTTTCTTCTGGGTGGCGCGCATGATTATGGCGGGTCTGGAGTTCATGGGCGATGTACCGTTCAAGACCGTGTACTTCAACGGCATCATCCGCGACGGCAAGGGCCGCAAGATGTCCAAGTCGCTCGGTAACTCGCCCGACCCGCTGGAGTTGATCGCCCTCTATGGCGCCGACTCGATGCGCCTCGGCATGCTCATGATCGCCCCCAAGGGCCAGGACGTGCTCTTCGACTTCACCACCGATCCGCAGACCGGCGCGGTCACCGAGTGCCCGCCGCTGCAGCAGGGCCGCAACTTCTGCAACAAGCTCTGGAACGCCTGCCGCTTCCGCCTCATGCAACAGGAGGAGGGGGCATCCGCGGCTGGTTCGTTGGAGGACATTATTGCTCGCCTCGAGCCGGCGAAGTTTGATGCAGACGACCACGCCATCCTTGGCTCGCTGGTCGAAACGCTCGACGCCTACGACAAGGACCTGTCCGCGTACGAGTTCAACGCCGTCACGCAGCAGATTTACAAATTCTTCTGGTCGGACTTCTGCGACTGGTACGTCGAGGTCTCCAAGACCAAGATGCAGGACCCCGAGCTGAAGGCCAACTGCCTCGCCATCCAGGACCTGTGCCTGCGCCAGCTGCTGCTCATGCTCTACCCGCTGACGCCGTTCATCACTGAACAGCTCTGGCACGACATGGGTTACGCGGCAGGCGAAGATGACTTCATCCAGAACTATGCTCCCGGTACCGGCACGGAACTGAAGGCCAAGCTCCTCTCTGCTAACGTCACGCTCGATCAGAGCGCGATGGAGGAGGTCGAGGCGCTGCGTGACTTCGTGCAAAAGGCACGCGCCCTCAAGGCCCAGTACAACCTCGCCGCCAAGCGCGACGTGACCTTCTACATCGTCGGCGACGCAGCCAACCGCACGGTGGTTGAGAGCCACGGTGAGAAGCTCAAGCGCCTCGTCGGGGCAGCTGGTATCGAGCCGCGCGATGATGTGCAGGATGCTCCGGCCTCCGTCACGGCGCTCGGCACGCTCTATCTGGATTTGGCCAGCAGTGTGGACACCGAGGCCGAGAAGAAGCGTCTGGGTAAGGAGCTGGAAAAGCTCGCGGGTGCCATCCGTGGCGCAGAGGCGAAGCTCGGGAACGAGAAGTTCACCGGTAAGGCTCCTGCCGAAGTGGTCGAGGGCGTCCGCCAGACTTTAGCTGAAAACAAAGCCAAGGCCGCCGAGCTTGAGCGCCTGATGGCCTCCTTCGGGTGAGTCGGCGCGCAGGGCACGGTAGCGCAGGACAATGAGGGGCGCTCGCCCCTACAGCTCCTGGATGAGTACCTCTTGCAGTCCAGCCAGAAAGATGTAGCAGGCGTAGACCTGCTGCAGCTCGATGCTCATTTCGTCAAAGTCCAGTTCGCCCTCTTCGAGCTGCTCGTCCCCGTAGGGCTTGAGGAACAGCTGCTGGATCTTCAGGCGGACGGCTGAGCAGGCTCGCAAGACGCTGAGCGCGGCCTCTTCTGAGAGCACGACCTTATCCTGCCCGAGGCCGGAGTCGTTCAGCAGCAGCATGAGCTGCGCGCAGTCGTCGCGGACGGTCTCCAGCAGACCTTCCCGCCAGGCTTCCATCAGGTCTTCATCATCGGGGTCGGGACCATCTGCCTGCACGGCGAGCTGCACGCCGACATGGCGAGTGAAGCCCTCCACGAGGTCGCGGAAGGTAGTAAGGAAGATGGGACTGACGTGCAGATGGATTTCAGGCATGGTGCGGGACGTAGCGTGTCAGGCTATGAATACTGAAAGCAGATCATGCCCGATGGCAAGGCTCAGCCGGAGTTGAGCAGTCGCCGGGCCAGAGTGGGGGCGTTTTACTCGCCCTCGTCGCGCTGGAGGCAGGCACTGAGCTGCCACTCCTGAAGCTGGTAGACGTAGGACTCGGCCTGCTCGCGCTCCCCGGACCACAGGACTGAGCGCCCGAGCTCATGGACTTCGAGCATGTGCTTGCGGGCCTTTTCCAGATCGTATCCGAAGACACGCCGGAAGACCATGACGACATACTCCATGAGGTTGACCGGGTCGTTACGCACGATGACCAGCCATGGCAACTCTACCTCAGTTTCCGTCTGGGTAACTGGTGCGGCGAGTGGATTTGTCGGGTCGGCCATAAGTGTATCGTGGCGAGTGTTGCAGCCACTTTCATCACTCTACGGGCACCCCGTGGCCCCGCAAGTCAGAAGCCGAAATTCCCCCTCCGCTGCCGTTTATTCGGAAGGGATCAGACCTTACGCTTGCCGAGGTAGGCGCGGAGAAGTTTTGCAAAGCTCTCCAGCTCTTTTTCCAAGGCGGGCATAAGGGTCACGATGGTCTCGGACTCAGAGTTGAGCGCGGCCAGCTCCAGGCTTTCCGCCAGTTTGCTCAGGCGGCGGGCCTGGAAAATCAAGGCACCCCCTTTGATGCTGTGGGCGAGGTGATTGATCTCCGGGAACTCGCCCTTCTGCCAGGCGTGCTGGAGTCGGTCCCAGTCCGTGCGGTAATTTTGTAGAAAGATCTCAGCGGCCGAGTGGAGGTCTTCCCGATCCTCGGGGGAGAGCTCCTGAAAGAGTTGGTCCAGATCGCAAGCCTGCGAGGGCGCACACTGGTCGGCATCGTTCGCGGTCTGCCCGAGGCCGTTTGCGATGGAGTTAAACACCGCCTGGAGCTTGGCCGCGCGGAAGGGTTTGGCGATGTAGGCATCCATGCCCGCCTCCAGGCACAGGGCCTCGTCACTGGACATGGCCCGTGCTGTCATGGCAACGATTACGGTGCGTGAGCCACGGTGTTTCTCCAGATCGCGGATTCGCCGGGTGGCCTCGATGCCGTCCATTTCGGGCATCTGCACGTCCATGAGAACGAGGTCAAAGCGCACGGCCTGGCAGGCTTCGACAGCGAGCCGTCCATTTTCCACCAGGGTGACGTCGTGCCCCATCTTTTTCAGCCGTCGGAGGGTGACCTCCTGATTGATCGGGTTATCCTCGGCCAGCAGGATGCGCATGGGCTTCATGGCACTCTCGGTCTGCGGCTGCTGCTGCAGTTGGGTGCTGACCGAGCGCGAGGGATGCTGACGCATCGGGGTCGAGAGCTCGAAAAGCTCAAGCAGGGCCTCCAGTAATACGGATTGCTTGATGGGCTTGCTCAGGAAACGCTGGATGCCGAGCTTTGTGGCGCGTCGGGTCTCGTCCTGATTGAGCGAGGAGGACAGCAGGACGATCTTAGCACCGGCCAGCTGCTGGCGGTTGACGATCAGCCCGGCGACTTCGAGCCCGCTCAGGTGTGGCATCTGCTGGTCGAGCAGGATGAGCTGGTAGGGCTTACCGATCTCGACTGCGCGCTCCAGCATTTCGAGTGCTTGCAGGCCGCCCTGAGCTTCCTGGGCATCGAGCCCCCAGTTCTTGCACAGCTCCGAGAGGATGGTGCGATTGGTCTGGTGGTCGTCGATGATCAGGACGCGCATCCCCTGCAGCTTTTTCAACTGCTTACGGGGGACGCTATCGCGGCGCTTGAAGGTCTGGAAAGGAATCTCCACCGTGAAGGCCGAGCCTTTGTCCAGGCAGCTGTCCACGCTGATCATGCCGCCCATCATCTCCGCCAGCTGGCGGCAGATGGACAGGCCCAGCCCGGTGCCCCCGTACTTACGGGTGGTCGAAGAGTCTGCCTGGGTGAAGCTGTCAAAGATCGCGTCTTTGCGGCAATCGGGGATGCCGATGCCCGTGTCGGCTACGGTGAAGCTGAGGCGTGACAAGCCGTCCTCTTCTCCCGTCGGCTGAGCCGAGACTACGATCTCGCCCTCGTCGGTGAACTTGACCGCATTGCTGATCAGGTTACTGAGGATCTGGCGGAAGCGGGTGGGGTCGCCGCGCACATGGGCGGGCAGGTCGGGGCTGATCTGGAGTGCCAGCTCGATGCCCTTCTCGCGGGTCTGGGCGACGAACTGGTCGAGGCACTCCTCCATGAGCGTGACCAGATTGAAATTGATCTCCTCAAGCTCAAGCTGCCCGGACTCGATCTTCGAGAAGTCGAGCAGGTCGTTGATGAGGGAGAGCAGGGTGTTGCTGCAATTAACGATGGTCTGGACGTACTTCTCCTGCTCGGGGCCCAGGTCGGAATCGAGCGAAAGCTCGGCCATCCCGATGATGCCGTTGATCGGGGTGCGGATCTCGTGGCTCATGTTCGCCAGGAAGTCGCTCTTGGCGCGGCTGGCCTGCTCGGCGCGGGTCATGGCCTCGCGCAGCTTGCGCTCCTGCTCGACGGAGTCGGAGATATTGCGGCTCACGCAGACGACGCCGAGGCGCTTGTTGTTGCTGTCGAAGACCGGCATCTTCGTAGACTGCAGCCAGAGGCCCGGCCCGTCCTTGAGCTGGAAATAGCTGACGTTGTTAATGATCGGCTGCAGGCTGGTCAGCACCTCGTGGTCCACCTCCTCGGAGGCGATGGCGGTCTTCTCGTTGACGAAGTCCGAGAGCTTGCGCCCGATCTCGTAGCCGGGGTGGGGGGTGCGGATCAGCCGCTGAAAGGCGCGGTTGGCGATGATGAAGTGCCCGCGGATGTCCTGGAAGTACACGTAGTCCAGGGTGTGATCCATCAGGATCTGGAGCAGGCGCAGCTCGCTCTGGCTGCCGAGGACGATCTGGTCGTTGATGACCGGGTTCTCCATCACGATGACCCAGAGCAGGTCCGCATCGTCAGGGTCCTGCTCGACCATGACCTCGAAAATCAGCTTCTCCTGCTCGTCGATGAGCTGCCACTTACCATGGCTGGCGCGTCCCGGGATGGTACATGCCAACTCCTCGGCCACGCTGTTTCCGCCGCCTACGCACTCGAAAAGTTCCGGTACGGATGGGCCGTTTCTGAGGGGGTATGAGGCGTTCAGCAGGCGCTGAAAATGGCGGTTGGCATAGACGATCTCCCCTGAACGCTGGCACAGCAAGTACGGCCAAGGCATAACCTTGGATAGTCCAGCGAGTTTGCGTTCATCAAATAGGCCCATGCCTTGAGCTATTTTTCTAGGATTTATACCCTACTTATCGTAATACATCAAATGCCCTTAAGCCTTTTTCTTGCCATTTTCTGGAAGGAAAACCCTTCTAGTAAAACTGCTCATAAAGCTAATTAATCGCAATTTATGGAGAAGCCAAACGATTCCAGTAAAAAGAAGGCGCCTAAGTCGTGGCCCATGCGTTACATTGTGATAGCAATAGTCATTTTTATGGTGGGTTTCAATCTATATTTGCTCCTCGCAAACTAGATGACTGCTCACTAGAGGCTTAGGTCCCTAAAAAATTCCGGCCCGAGGCCTTTTTTTTCAACTATTGTCCGGCCAGAACCACTTTGTAGTTGGCTACGATCACGCCGCTCGTGAGCGCGCCCATGATACCGATCCCGGCCTGATCATTACCGATCGCGTACAGACCCTGAATCGGGGTCGAACCATCAAAAGTTTTTACACTGCCGCCGTAGATGCCGCCGTTGAGGTGGCTGGTGTAGTCCACCACGGTTTTGGGGCTGAGAGACTCATGGTGGAGGACCGGCTCGTCCAGCAGCGCCGGGAAGCGCTTGGTCAGTTCGTTGAGCATCTTTTCTTCCAGCAGGAGCTTTTCGCGCCGGTAGCCTTCCTCATCCAGGCCGAGCCAGAGCGAGCCTTTCTGGAAGCACCCGATCTTCAGATGGTGCGCATCAGGCGTGTCGGTAAAAAGGTAGTTGTCGGACGCTGCGAGCGTGAGGTGCAGGTACTCCTGACGGCCCTCAGGGGCACGCCAGTGAAACTCCGGCTCCAGGCAGACCATGAGCAGGGTGCGGTCAACGCCGAGCTCGTCCAGCGGGCGGTTCATGGCCACGACCGTTTCAAAGACGGACAGATCGCCGCTTTTGCCCCAGGCTTGCCCGGCCAGCTGCCCGGTTTCGGCCAGACCGGCGGAGGAGAGGCAGGCGTCGGCCTCGATCTGAGTGCCATCGGCCAACTCGACCCCACGGAAAGCTCCATCCTCGGTCACGATCCGGGCCACGCGGCGTCGGGTTTTCAAGGTGCCGCCCAGCGATTTAAAGCGGGCAATCAGCAGGTCGAGGACGTGCTTGATGTCGGGCGGTGAGCCACAGCCCTCCAGAAAGATCGACCGGAAGACCGTGCCGTAGGTGGCGGCGTCGATCTGCCCCTCACGGTAGCCGCCGTAGATGTAGACGGGCAGCTCCAGCAGGTCGATCAGCAGGGGGTCGGAAAAGTATCCGTCTAAAAGCTCCCGGCTGCCTGCGCGCTGGAGCTCGGCGGGGTCGCGGGGTGTCTTCAGGTCCGCACAGAAGCGGTCAAAGGCGTCGATCTCATCAGGGAATTTATCCCGGATCGAGCTGCGGAGCAGCTCCAGGTCGTTACCGAAGAGCAGCTCCCCCTGCGGCATTTGCAGGGCGGAGGGGTGCTTGGGCGGGACGAGCCGGAAGTCCGCCGGATCGATGCCGAGATTACGGCAGATCAGCCCAAAGCCCCAACGGCGGTTCTTCGCGTTGAAGTTGGTGACCGTGTGCAGCCCGCTGTTGTAGAGATTCCCCTTGCCGCGGAAGTAGTACGAGTTGAGCCCACCGGGCAGCGTGTGGGCCTCCAGAATGAGCACGCGCTGCTGGAACTGGGCCAGCCGAATGCCCGCGGAGAGTCCGGCAAAGCCCGCGCCGATAATGATCGTGTCGTATCGCTCAGCCAAGCGCTGGTTCCGATTGGGGGATATAAACGTGAAACTCCCGTCATGCGGCCTGGTGGCCGCTTAACGGGAGGCGGGGGAAAGCGCGACTAGGCCTTCAGAGCCGCGAATTTCGGCTCAAGGTAGTCAGCGCAGCTGTCGAGGGAGGCCAGCTTTGGGTACTCCTCTTCGGGCACTTCGATGCCATGCTGCTTGCGCAGCTCCATCACGATGTCGAGAAAGTCCATGGAATCCAGGTCGAGCTGGTCGCGCAGACGCACGTCAGGCTTGACGTCCGAGAGATCCTCGTCGGGCGCGATTTCAGCGATAATATCCAGCACGATCTGCTTGATTTCGTCTTTGGTCATGTTCCTTGGTCAATTTACTGGGTGGCCGCAACTCGTTTGATAATGAGGGCGGAGTTGATACCGAGCATACCGAAAGAGTTGTTCAGGATGCTGTCAACCCTGCCGATTTTTTTCGGCTCGTTCAGGACCAGCGTGGGAAATTCGCATGCCGGGTCAAGATTATCCACATTGATCGTGGGATGGACGACGCCGTCCTCGAAGGCAGGCAGGTTTCCGGCCAGCTCAAGTGCCCCGGCAGCGCCCATGGCGTGTCCGATAAAGCTTTTGGTGTTGTTAACCCAAGTGTTTTCACATCCCCCGAAGACCTCGCGGACCGCCGTCATTTCCTGGATGTCACCCATTTTTGTGGCGGTGGCGTGGGTGTTAACGATGGAGATGTCCCCCGGCTCCATCCCGGCGCGTGCGAGCGCGGAGCGCATGCACTGGGCCTGACGTTCGGGGTTGGGCAGAACGGCGTCGGTAGCGTCGGAGTTGATGCACCAACCGGCGATTTCACCGTAAATCTTTGCGCCGCGGGCCTGCGCATCCTCCAGCCGCTCAACGGTGTAGATGCAGCCGCCTTCGGAGACCACGATACCATTGCGGTCCTGGTCAAAGGGGCGGGAGGCCTTGTTGGGGTCCTCATTGACGGCGAGGGCGCCCTGGTTTTTAAACCCGGCGAAAATCCCGAATGTGTGGATGCTCTCGCTGATGCCGCCTGCCAGGGCGAGGTCGCACTCACCGAGCATGAGCATCTGGGCGGCCTGGATGAGGCCGGCGTTGCCGGCGGCGCAGGCGGCACCGATGGTGTAGTGCGGTCCGGTGATGCCGAGATTCAGCGTGACTTCCCCGGCGGGGTTATTGGCCACGGTGCGGGGGTTGTGGTGGTGCGTCCAGAACTTCGTGTCGTAGTCGAACTGCGAGATGTTGAAGATCTCGTTCTCGGTCTCTACGTTGCCGTGCTCGGTGATGCCGAGGTAGACGCCGACGCGGCTCTTGTCCAGGCTCTCCAGATCCAGGCCGCTGTCAGCAATGGCTTCGCGGGCGCAGTAGATCGAGACGCTGCCAGCGCGGGTGCCGTTGCGTAGCTCCTTGCGCTTCTGGTACTTGAGCGGATCAAAGTCGCACACCCCGGCGTGCACCTGGCCCATGTGGCGGATGTCGATGTTCTGCAGGCGGGCGACGCCGCCAAGAAGGTTCTGCCGGAACTCGGCCAGGGTATTGCCATTGGGGGCGGTCAGCCCCAGGCCGGTGATAACAATGCGGGTGCTCTTGTGCATGGAAAAGATGGGAAACCGCCCAGATTAACCAAAATCGCCCCGGCGTGAAGACCAAAGTGCAGGGCAAGCCCTGCAGGCCGGATGCTTCATCGCTGGGCGGGGCTATGCCCCTTGTATGAGAGCTGGTGTGTTTACAGGCCCTTCAGGCAGGCGTCGACGGTTTCACTCAAGGAGCCGGTGGCCAGACAGATCGCGAAGTCGCAGGCCCCGTAGTAGAGGCGGATGCGGTCCTGATCGTAGTCGGCGATGGCTCCACAGGGGAAGACCGTGTTGTCGCAGTTGCCGTGCTGTTCCCAGGGCTCCTCGGGCATGAGCAGGTAGCTGTTGGTCTTGCCGATGACTTTCCACGGCTCGTCCAGGTCGAGCAGCATGGCCCCGATATAGTAGTAGGTGCCGCCCGCAGGAGTGAAGACACCGTGGATGATGTCGAGCCAGCCGTGCTCCGTCTTGATGGGCGGGGTGGGGCCGATCTTCTGCACGTTCCAGAAGCGGTAACCGGCTGCCAGCACGGGCTTGAACTCGCCCCAGTGGACGAGGTCCGGCGAAGCGCTGATCCAGATGTCGCCGTCGCCGCCGTCACCCCCGCCGGGGCGGTCGAGCTTGTAGTACTTGCCGTTGATCTTCTCCGGGAAAAGCGAGGCGCCGCGGTTTTTCGGCTGTGTGATGATCTCGATGCGCTCGTAGGAGACAAAGTCCTGTGTGCGGCCGAGCATGCCGACCGGGGCATCGTAGCCGTTTACCATCACGGGGGTGATGATGTAGTACCAGTCGTCGATCTTGGTGACGCGGTTGTCGATAAAGTGGTGGTAGCGCTCCCAGGGCTCACCGACCGCCTGTGTGTCGATGAAGTTCTTTTCGGAGAGCTCGAAGTTGATCCCGTCCTTGGAGCGGGCGACGCGGGTCTGCCCTACATCGCGGCCGAAGCCATGGGTGGCGGCGTGCTCGACCACGGAGACAAGCAGGACTGTTTCGTCACCGACTTGGACCGGGGCCGGGTTGTAGATCTGGGCCTTGCCGGGGAAGTCCTTGATGTGCAGGAGGGGGCCACCTTCGTGGCGCTTGAAGATACGGGTAGCGTCTTTCATTGCGTTGGTTTGGTCCGGGAAACCGATTCGTTTGCAGTCGTAATGGCAATGGAAAAACCCACGACAGATACTCTCACAGTTAAGTTCAGCCCGCTTATTTTATTGGAACTGTTCAAGTGGGCGCGCGAACGCGGCTCCCCGATCAAGGAGCGAGATATGTCGGCAGCCGTTAATGCTGCCAAGCCGCCGGTGAGGTTTACTTATACAAGGGCGGTTTGGCCAGTGCCAGCTCGGCCCGGTGACCGCGCAGCTCAACCCGCAGCGGAGCCTGCGCTCCGGCCTCTAGCAGGGCCGAGCCGATGGGCTTGCTCAGGACCGGGGACATGGTGCCGGAGAGGACCTTGCCGACTTCCTTATTGGTCGCATCGAGGACCGGGGTGCCTTCGCGGGCGATGCGGCGACCTTCCAGGGTGAAAAACTTAACCCCGGCCAGCGCCTTGTCGGCGGCCTGAGCGGCGAGAGGTTCACGCCCGCTGAAGCGCTCTTTGTCGAGCTTGACCGCCCAGCCAAGCCCGGCCATGACGGGGGAAATCTCCGCGCTCAGCTCGTGGCCGTAGAGGGGGTAGCCCGCTTCCAGACGGAGGCTGTCGCGGGCACCCAGCCCGCACCACTGCGCCCCGAAACTCTCTCCGGTCGCGGTCAGCAGCTCCGCGAGGGCGACGGCGTCCTGGGCCGCGCACATGATCTCGACCCCGTCCTCACCGGTGTAGCCGGTTCGGCAGATGCGGCAGTTGATCTCGCCGAGGGTGGTCTGAATGTGCCGGAAGCGTCCGGGGAGTTTGAGCTCCGGAGCAAGGGATTGTACGAGGGCGGTGGCCTTGGGGCCTTGTACGGCGATGAGCCCGGTGTCGTCGGAAATATTTGTCAGCGTCACCGCGTAGCTGGGAGCCAGCTCCTCGAAGCGGGCGAAGTCCTTGTCGATGTTCGAGGCGTTGACCACGACGATAAAGTCCTCCTCGCTTTCGCGGTAGACGATGAGGTCGTCGATCGTGCCGCCATCCTCGGCGCAGAGGGGGGAGTACACGGCCTTACCCGCAGGGGTGCCAGCGATGCGGTTGGTCAGGGCCTCGTCGAGGAATTTCTCGGCCTCTGGCCCGCTCACAACAAACTCGCCCATGTGGCACACGTCGAAGAACCCGCAGGCCTGGCGCACGGCGAGGTGCTCCTCTATGATCCCGGCATAGCTGACGGGCATTTCCCAGCCGGCAAAGGGCACGCAACGTGCTCCCAGTTTCTTGTGAAAATCAATGAGCGGAGTCTGCTTCAGGTCGGACATGGCAAGTGTGTGTCAGTGTTGTGGCCCAGCCGCTGGGCAAAGGCAAAGTCGGATTTCAGTTTTCTCGCTTCCCGGCTCCTGCGCAGCGTCCGCATCGTTCGTTCTCATCTCCGACGGCAAAAATATTTCGTTGCCGCCCGGAGGCTTACGCAAACGCCGCCCGCTCTGCGCAGAATAGGGTTGCTATCACCCATGCTGGAGATTGTCTGATTGTCAGACAATCCTGAAACCGCTCTTTTCCTTTTTCCATGGCCAAAACTGACCGCGAACACGCCCGCGACTACATCCCCGCCTCCGAAGCCGACATTCAGGGAATGTTGGAATCTGTTGGAGCCAAAGACCTTGCCGACCTTTTTCGGCACATTTCTACGGATGTGAAATTCTCCGGCCCGCTGCTGCTTCCCGAGGCCGAGGCCCACGAGAACCTGCTCGACCGCCTGGGTGAGCTGGCCGACATGAACCTGATCCGCGAGTCGTACATTGGGGACGGGCTGCCGCAGTTTCGCCAGATGCCGATTGTGGCCGAGGTCAGTGCGATCCGTAACCTGACCACCGCCTACACGCCCTACCAGCCGGAGCGCAGCCAGGGAACCCTGCTTTGCCACTGGATTTATCAATGCTTGATGCGGATGCTGACCGGCTTTGAGGCCGTCAACGCCTCCCTCTATGACCGCTCGACCGCGCTCTTTGAGGCTGCCTGTGCGGCCATCCGCCTGAAGCGCAAGAGCAGCGTGGTCATCGTCTCCGAGGCCATTTATCCCGGCGACCGTGAGGTGCTGGAAACCCTCGCCGCCGACACCGAAGTCGAAATCCGCTGGGCTCCGCGCAGTGTGCAGACCGGTGCCCTCGACATCGAAGCCCTGAAAAGCCTTGTCGCCGAGACCGGTGAAGCGCTGGCCGGGATTGCCTTCCCGCAGGTCAATGATCTGGGCCTCCTGGAGGATGTGGACGCGCTGACCGACCTGGCCCACGAGGCCGGGGTGCTCGCCATTGCCATGATCGACCCGATGCTGCTGGGCACGAGTGGCCTGAAGCCTCCGACGGCCTTTGGCGAGACCGGGGCGGATATCGTAGTAGGCGAGGCCCAGCATTTGGCGCTGGCTCCGAACTTCGGCGGACCCGGTCTGGGGCTGTTCGCCGTGCGCCACAACAGCGAGATTTCCAACCACGTGCGTGCGACGCCGGGCCGCTACGTGGGCAAGGGCCGCGACGGCGAGGGGCGTGACTGCCGCGTGGCTGTCATGTCCACCCGCGAGCAACACATCCGCAAGGACAAGGCGACCTCGAACATTTGCTCCAATCAGGCCTTTATCGCCACGGTGGCCGGTGCCTCCGTGCTGGAGCGCGGTGAAGAGGGGATGGCCGAGGCTGCTTCGGCTGCCCGCGAACGTGCCCGCGAAGCCGCCCGCGCACTCTGCGCGCTGGAGGGGGTGGAGCTGCTTTACCCGGAGAGCCCATTCTATAACGAGTTTACGCTCAAGCTCGACCGCCCCGTGCAGGATGTGCTCCGTGCTGGTCGCGAGGCCGGGCTGCACCTGGGCGTGGATGCCAGCCGCCGCGTCAAGGGTGGGCAGAATCTGCTCAAACTTTCCTTCTCGGACATCCACGCCGGGATCACAAATCTGGTGGCGTTCTTCGAGTCGCAGTTTGGCCCGGCTAAAAAGTCGGTCGAGCTTCCCGACGTCCCCGCCTCCGCGCTGCGCGAAGGTGCCGTTGGCCTGCCCAGCTTTGGCTACGATGAGGTGCTCGCTTACTATAAAAAGCTCGGCGCTCTCAACGTCAGCCCCGATGACAGCCCGTACCCGCTGGGCTCGTGCACGATGAAGTACAACCCCTTCGTCAACGACGAGGCCGCCTCGCTGCCGGGCTTTACCCAGGCGCACCCGCAGGCCCCCATCGACGATGTGCAGGGCTGCCTCAAGCTGCTCTTTGAGATTCAGGAATGGTTCAAGGGTATCACCGGTCTGGCCGGGCTCACCACGCAGCCGCTGGCCGGTGCGCAGGGCGAGCTGGTCGGCTTAAAGCTGTTTCAGGCCTACCACCGCGACCACTCCGACCACCGCCGCGATGTCATCCTGATCCCCCGTTCGGCCCACGGGACGAACTTTGCCACCGCCGCCATGGCGGGCTACACGCCGCGCCCCGGTGTGACCCCCAAGGGTGGAATCGTGCTGCTGGAGGCCGGAGACGACGGCCAGATCGACCTGGCCCAGCTCGACGAGGTCATCGGCACCTACGGCGAGCGTATCGCCGGGGTCATGATTACCAACCCGAACACCAGTGGCATCTTCGAGACGCATTTTAAAACTATCGCCGACAAGATCCACGCCATTGGCGGACTAGTTTACATGGACGGAGCAAACATGAACGCCATCGCCGGCTGGGTAAACCTCGGGGCGATGGGCGTGGACGCCGTCCACAACAACCTGCACAAGACCTGGACGATCCCGCACGGTGGAGGGGGTCCGGGTGATGCGATTGTCGCCGTCAGTGGACGTCTGCTGCCGTACCTGCCGGGCCATCAGGTCGAGTGCGCGCCCGATGGTCGCTACGCGCCGGTCAAGGCCCCGCGTTCGATCGGTTCTTTCCATCGGCACTGGGGGAACTTCGGCCACAAGATCCGCTGCTACACCTACCTGCTGCGGCTCGGTGGCGAGGGCATCCGCCGTATGTCGGCTACCGCCGTGCTGGCGGCCCGCTACCTCTTTGAGCGCACCCGTGGCCAGTACGCCACTCTGCCCGCCGGGACCGGAGAGCTGCCTCGCATGCACGAGTTTATCCTCACGCTCACGGCGGAGGACTTCGCCACGGTGGAGGCTGCCGGTGTCGCGAAGACATCGATCATGCCCAGCCTCGGCAAGCTCTTCCTGGACTTTGGCTTCCACGCGCCAACCGTCGCCTGGCCGGAAATGCTCGGTATCATGTTTGAGCCGACCGAGAGCTATACGCGCGCCGAGCTCGACCGTCTGGCCGACGCCACGCTGGCCATTCTGGAGCTGGTTCGCGAACAGCCCGAGTTGCTCAAGCGCGCTCCGTTGACGACGCCTACCGGGCGCATCGACGAGGTGGCCGCCAACCGCGACCTGTGCATCAGTGAGCCCCTGACCGAGCTGCCGCAGACGCCCGCCGTACGCATCCCGCTGGAGGAAATCGCCGAGACCCCCATCCCGGAAATCGCCGAGCGCTTGCGCGGTACCTTCGCGGCACTGGGCGCGTGATGATGGGGGCTGCGCGCCCCCAAACCTCGCGGTAGGCAAAGCCTGCACCTGTGATCCTGCGGATCACTGATGGTGCCATGAGGTGACCCCATGTGACACTGGGGTGAGTGATTTACTCAAACGTGCGAGGTAGGCTGACGGCCACTTCGGCGTTTTCAGTCACGCGGACTCGATGGTATTCAGGCTGGCCGCTGTCAAGACAGGCAAAGGTCGTCTCAAATACCAGCTTACGCCCATCCTGCTCGATAAGGGTCCACTCCACCGGGACCTCGTCCCACTCGGTGCTTCCCAGGCTGGTCTTACGCTCGATGACGAAGCCCATTTCCGGGTAAATAACGTCGCGGGTTAAGGTGCAGCGCATGCTGAGCTGGCCTTCGTCGTTGATGAATGGTTTGAAGACCGGAGAGAAATCTTCGGAAGGGCGATTGCCCCGGCCCGCGAGAGCTTTTTCCAGCAAGGCTCCACCCGCATGCAGGGCGGGGTCCCGCCCGGCTGCTTCATCGGTATTGCAGTAAACGTAAAGCGACGGCTCGACCAGTTCGTAGCTGGTGAGCGCGGTGTCCGTGCCGTCAAAGGAGGCAATGCCGTCCAGATCATCGGTCTCGGGGAGAACATCGCCGTTCATCGAAATGAGGAAGGTCCCGATGTTGGTCGGGATTTCACTTGTGCGGTACGGGCCCCAGCGCACGGTGTGCTGCTGTGCATTGACGGTTCCTGTTGTGATCTCGTTCAGGCTGATCACGCTCAGGCCCCCATCGCCCTCTGGCAGGGCAACCCAACCCTCCGGCAGTGACAGCTCAATGGCGCAGGCTGTGGCCCCTTCCGGCAGATCGAAGTTGCACAGCACGCGGGTAGCGGTCCAGTCGACTATGGTTCCCCCGATAGCAGTGAAATTCAGATTGTTCCACACAGAGTCCCAATCGGTGGTCTCAGCGTAAACACCTTGGTACGAGCCGGAGCTGTTGGGGTCGGTATTCGTGTTGGTCGTGTAGTCCCCATCGTACTCCCAGTAGATCCAGGCGGTGCGGGTGACGAAGTCGATCGGGATCAGTCCGCCATGCTCGGGCCAGTCCTCACCGGCTTGCCAGGCGGCGCAGTAGGCGTCGAATTCCTCATCGCTGACATGGTGGTCGGCCGGGTTGTTATCGGCGGGCAGGTAAGCGCCGCTGCTGGTTGAGTTCGTATCGTCGGAGGGGGCCTCTTCGTCGTTTGAGCCAATGACGAAAATGAGGTGACCTCCTTCCACTTTAAGGTAGCCTTCTCCCTCAGAATAAGTGAACCAAACCGATCCGTCTGCGTATGTTTCCGGAGGTATCCAGGTCCCGGTTTCTTCGTCCCAGACCCAGCCAAGTTCCTCAAGGTCGATATTCAGTGCTACATCTGGGCCTAATACATAGTCAGATGCGGTGACTGTTCCACCAGAGAATTCCATCTCGGCTCCGGAATAGGTAAAGTCGGCCCGCAGAGAGACGGACAGGGGAACTGCTAATGCAAGCAGGCAGAGGAGGAGACGGCGCATGCTCTAACTATTACAACATGTGCCCCTGACCTGAAGCTAAAAAATGTTACAAAAAGAGGTTTTTGGCCGCGGTCCTGAGATGGGCGAAGTCCTCATTGCTGCTTCAGCCGGAGTCGGATCAAACGCCGGGCGTTTGTTAGGCGCGGCCGGGCTCGAAGGCCTCGATGATCTTTTTCATGTCCACGTTGTCCATCACCAGGTTGTTGATGATGGGGATTTTGTCGTGGTCCTGCGGCTGAGTTTTGACCGTCATGGAGTTGATCCGTGAGGCGACCGCGTAGCTCTCCTCGCTGCAGATAACCGTCGGGATATTCGTGCGGGCGAGCATCTCCATCAGCTTGGGATGAGGGAGGATGTTGCGGGTCAGCACGATGCCCGAGACCACTTTTTTGCCGGAGAGTCCGGCGCTGGCAATGGCTGAGAAAATAATGTCGTCGCGGTCACCGGGGGTGATGATTAGCACGCCCGGCTGCAGGTAGTCGATGACGCCCTTGGCGGTCATAGCACCGATAACCACACGCAGGATGCGCTCGTTGGCGGCCTGTTCGCGACCGTTGAGCCAGCGGCCACCGATCTCGTCCACGATCTGGGAAAGGTTTGGAGCGGCGAGACGCTTTTGCAGCGGCAGCACGCCCAGCAGCGGCACTCCGAGACGCTTGAGTCCGGCCCCGGCATATTCGCGGATGAGGTCGATCTTGTCGGGCATGACCTTGTTCAGGATCGCTCCGATGACCTCGACGCCGTACTTGTCGAAGAGGGCCTTGTTGATGGCGACTTCGTCCACGGGGCGGCCAATCCCGCCCTGAGAGACGATGATGGCCTTGGCGCCCATGAGCTTGGCCACCTGCGCGTTGGACATGTCAAAGACTGCGCCTACGCCGGCGTGCCCGCTGCCCTCGATGATGACGTAGTCCTTCTCGTAGGCAGTGCGGTCAAAGGCGCGGCTCATCTTGTCCACGATGACTTTGAGGGAGTCGTCGGGGTCCTTCAGGTAGCGGCGGGTAAAGGTGCCGTCGATGGCGACCGGGCTCATGGCCATGAGCGGCAGGCCGACATGGAAAATGCTCTCCAGCAGGACGGAGTCCTCGTCCACCTTTTGCCCCTCGACCTCGATGAAGCGCTGGCCCACCGGCTTGATGAATCCGACCCGGTCGGAGAACTGCCGCAGCGCGGCGAAAAGACCCAGGCAGGTCGTGGTCTTACCGTCGTTCTGGCGGGTGGCCGCGACAAAGATACGCTTGGTGCTCTTGTTGCGCGGGCGCGCGAGCAGCTCGGTTTCGTCGGGTTCCACGAAGGGGGAGTGGGTCATTTTCTTCTTGGCCATGGCAGAATAGTTGGAGAGTCGTCTGTGCCCGCAGCGGGCGCAAACATCGGGTCCGCGGTGTGAGCGTTAATCCGTGGGGTAGAGGTACTTCTTGTCCACCGCCTGAGCGGCAACAATGACCGTGGCCCCAAAGATGTCGTGCGCACTGGCACCGCGGCTGATCTCGGCAGCGGGCTTGGACAGGCCGGTAATGATCTGCCCGTAAGAGCGCGCACCGGAGACCATCTGGGCGAGCTTGGAGGCGATGTTACCGCTGTTCAGGTCGGGGAAGACCAGGACGTTGGCCTGACCGGCGACGGAGCCGCCGATTTCTTTCTGCTCGGCCACAAAGGGGTCCAGCGCGGCGTCAGCCTGCAGCTCACCATCGATTTCGACCGGCATGTCGTGGTCGCGTGCTTTGTCCTTGGCCAGAGAGGTGGCCGCCTTCATGCGGGCGATGGAGGCGTGCTTGTCCTTGTTGGCCTTACTGGAGAAAGCGAGCATGGCCACGCGCGGACGCTCGTTGGTCAGGTGCCAGGCGAGGCCGGCTGTGGTGCAGGCGATGTCCGCCAGCTGCTCGGAGGTCGGCTCGGGGATGACACCGCAGTCCGCCATAAAGAGCGCACCGTCGATGCCCAGGCGCGAGTCTTCCTTTTCCAGGATGAGCATGGAGGAGGCCGTCTGCACGTCGTCCTGCGTTGGGATGATCTGGAAGAGCGGACGCAGGGCGCTGGAGGCGTTGATGGTGGCACCGGACACGATGGCATCGGCCCGGCCCGTGGCCAGCATCAGCGTGGCAAAGTAGTTGTTGTTGACGATGTAGTCCTTGGCGGACTGCTTGTCGAGGTTCCGGAAGCGGCGTAGCCCCTGGAACTTGGTGAGAAAATCTTCCAGCTCGTCGGAACGGCCGGGCTCGATAATCTTGACGCCATCGAGTTTGATGTCGAGGCGGGCCGCATTGATTTTAATGCGGGTCCGGTCTCCGAGCAGGATCGGTACACCAAGGCCGCGGGTGGCGTACTGCCGGGCGGCCTGAATGATGCGTGGGTCCGTTCCCTCGGGGTATACAACGCGCTTGGGGTGGTTCTGCAAGCGGACGGATAAGCGGTTAATCAGTGACATGATGAGGAAATTCTGTTTGGGAAAGTGTTTATCACTAATGTGCTAGACTCTGCGGATCAATGGCGAAAAACCTGCAAAATATCCTCATCGTCGCCGTGTCGACGCTTGGCTCCCGACTGCTCGGGCTCTTGCGTGATATCCTGATGATGGGCTTTTTAGGGCTGTCGGCCACCTCCTCAGCTTTCATTTTTGCATTTACTGTGCCAAACCTATTCCGCCGTTTGTTAGGGGAGGGGGCACTCAGCTCGGCGTTGATCCCCATCTTTTCCGGGGCCCTGAAAGAGGAGGGCAAGGGGCCGGCCTTCGGGTTTGCGAATCGGGTGCTCTCGCGTGCGTTGGTCGTCCTGCTGGGGCTGAGCGCCGTCGGGATGCTCGGCTTCGGGATCGGTTGGGTACTGATCCGGCACGCCGGGCTGGCCGAGACGCTGCAGGTCGACCACGAGCAGTGGGAAAAGGGCTGCGCCATGGGCGTGGTGCTGCTGCCGTATATGGTGCTGGTTTGTGTGGCGGCGCTGATGGGCGGCCTGCTCAATGTGCTCCAGCGCTTCGCCGTGCATGCGCTCACGGCGGTCTGGCTCAACCTCGCCATGATTGCGACCCTGGCCATCGGCGGCTGGGGGATGGGGTTGAAGGGCTACCCGCTGGCGCTGGCGCTGTGCGCGGGGGTGTTGGTCGGCGGTGCGGTGCAGCTGATTGTGCCGTGGGTGGCACTGAGGCGTGAGGGTTGGCGCGCGCGTTTCGATTTTTCTCCCGCCGAGCGTTTAACCGAGCTAAACAAAATTTTCCTCCCCGCCGTGGCCGGGGCAGCAGTGATGCAGGTAAATGTCCTCGTCTCGCGTCTGCTTGCCTTTGGCCTGAACGAAACGGGTGTGACCGCCCTGTACCTGGCCAACCGCCTCGTCGAGCTCCCGCTGGGGGTGTTCGCCATCGCGGTGGCGACGGTGATCTTTCCAAATCTGGCGCTGATGGCCGCCACCGATGACAAGCCCGGGATCGCCCGCCTCTATGGCGAGGGCCTGCGGCTGATTCTCGCCATCACGGTGCCTGCAGCTGTCGGGCTGGCCGTGCTGGCCGGGCCGGTGCTGGGGTTGCTGTTTGAGTGGGGGCGCTTCAACGCGCTCGACGTGGACCAGACGGTGCCGGTGCTGGCGGTTTTTGCCTGCGCCCTGCCTTTCTACGGACTGGCAACCATGGCCACGCGCGGCTTCCACTCGATGAAAGACACGCGTACGCCGGTGCGCATCGCGGTCGTGTCCTTCGTGGTCAACCTCGTGCTCAGCCTGATCTTGATGCGGCCGCTGGGGACGGTCGGCCTCGCCGTGGCGAACCTCGTCTCAGCCGGTGTGCAGGCCGTCGGGCTGGCTGCTGTTCTGCCCCGCAAGCTGACGGTCTTTTCCGGGGCCAGGTTGGTCAACGGCCTTGTCCGGATCGTTCTGGCAGCAGTGGTTATGGGAGTGCTGACCTGGGAGCTCGCACAGGTGTTGAGTCAGTGGATAGCGCCCGGTAAATGGGCGGATGTGATCACCGTGCTCGTGATCATCCCGGTCTCGGCTGCCGCGTACTTTGGACTGCTCTGGCTGAGTGGCTTCGAGGACCGCAAAGCCCTCCTCTCGCTCATCCTGCGCCGGGGTGCGTGACCGCACAGGACATTGATGGGGCTCTGCCCCATCGCTCACTGCGTTCGCTGCCCCGGCAACGGGTTAATCAACCACTTGGCCTCCTCTCGCCTCTGCCTTAGCAGAGGCAAGGTGATGCGACAGCATTACAGGTCCAGGACTTGTTCTGGTGGCAACGCGGCTTGGATGCTTTGCTCAGCGATTACTGAAACCAGCGTAGCTGGTTTCAGTAATCGCTGATACGATGCGCAGCATCGAAAGTGCAGCCTGTGGCTGCTGCGGGTGCATAACCCCCAAGCAAACCACTCACTCCAGTCCGAGCTTTTTGAGCTTGGGGGCGATGACGACCTGGCAGTAGGGGGCCGAGCTGTTGCGCTCGAAATAGTCCTGATGGTAATCCTCGGCGGGATAAAACGTCGTCGCGGGGGTGATCTCGGTCACGATGGGGCGCGAGAATTCCCCGGAGGCGTCGATTTCCTTTTTGACGCGTTCGGCGGTGTCGGCCTGGGCGTCGTCCAGCGTGAAGATGGCCGAACGGTACTGGGTGCCGACATCGGCTCCCTGGCGGTTGAGGGTGGTCGGGTCGTGGGCGGCGAAAAACAGCCTCACCAGTTGCTCGTAGCTGACCTTTTCCGGGTCGAAGCTCACGCGAATGGCTTCTGCGTGCCCGGTGGTACCGGTGCAGACTTGCTGGTAGGTCGGGTTGGGGACGTCGCCCCCGATGTAGCCGGACTCGACCTTAAGCACGCCATCGATGCGGGCGTAGATGGCCTCGGTACACCAGAAGCAGCCACCGGCAAAGATCGCTTGTTGGGCATGGGCGGGGAGATCGGTCATATCGGAAACGGTTTGGCGGGTGGGCGCGGACTGCTCACGGGCGCACGCGGCGCTCAGGGTGGCGGCCAGCAGGGTGAGAACTGCGAAACGGATCAGGGACATGCCTGCTCAGTCGTAATCAATCCCGTTTCCTGACACACGCAAGCCAGCGGGCAGGTTTGCCCGTTCCACCGTTGAGGTGTTGATGGAGCTTCGAGGGACCCAGTCCCCCGTGCGGTCCGATCAATTTTCGATATGATCCTTGGCGAAGAGCTGGGCCACCGCCTTGGAGGCGCGTTCTTCGTCCTCGCCCTGGGCTTCAAGCACGAGAGGTGTGCCCATCGTGGCGCAGAGCATGACGAGGCTGACAATGCTGCGCAGGCTGGCGCGTTTTTCGCCAAGACGCAGGGTCATGGACGAACGGCTCTGCTTGGCGGTGTTCACAATGTCCGCCGCCGGTCTTAAGTGCAGGCCCCCTTTCCAGGGGACGATGACTTTGGTCGTTTTCATCTTAGCTATTAGAGCGATATTAAACCGTTTAGGTTCACTAAAAATCGACGAAAAGTCTATTTAATTAATAGTCTGCTTTAAATTAGTAAAAATAATGAACGAGCGCGCGGGAACGCTGCGTCCGCCTGCGTTGTGCGAAAAATGCCGTATCGGAGCAGCCCTTAGCTCTGAGCGAACTGCAACCTGAGCCGCTCGTAGCGGTCGCGCTCCAGCGTGAGAGGGGCCCCGAAGGCCGCGCTGAGCGTTTCAGAGGAAAGGGTTTCCGCGACGGGGCCAGCGGCCAGCACGCGTCCCTTCTTCAGGACGAGCACGTGGCTGATCTCCGGAAAAATCTCCTCCACGTGGTGGGTGACGAGGATCATAGCCGGTCCACGCTTGAGGGTGGCGAGCTTGCGCAGACGCACGAGAAAGTTCTCCCGAGCCACCGGATCGAGCCCGGCGCAGGGCTCGTCGAGGATGAGCAGGCGGGGGTCAGCCATGAGGGCGCGGGCGATGAAGACCTTTTGCCGTTCGCCCTGACTGAGGACTTCCCAGGGGCGTTCGGCCAGATGGCGCACCCCGAGCTTGCCGAGGCAGCGCAGGGCCTTGTCCACGGGGACTTTTTTATCCCGCGTCCAGAAGCCGAGTTGCGCGGTCTGTCCGGAGAGCACGGTGGTGAGGGCGTTTTCGCCGGGCGGGATGCGGCGGGTGAGGGCGTTGCTGACGATCCCGATGCGCAGGCGCACATCGTTCCAGTCGGTCTCGCCGTAGGCGTCGCCGTCGAAGACGATCTCGCCGGAGGAGGGCGTCAGGTAGGCGGTGATGGCCGAGAGCAGAGAGGTCTTGCCGCAGCCATTGGCCCCGAGAATGGCCCAGTGTTGGCCCGGTTCGACGCGCCAGTCGATCTTGCGCAGGATGTGGGTGTCGCCGCGCATGACGGCCAAGCCCTCGACGGATAAAAGCGGTGTCGGTTCAGTGGACATGGAAAAGGGGATTAATTAACCGCAAAGACGCAAAGGCGCAAAGCAAATGCTGTTACTGTACGATAACCGTTACCGCGGTTGCCCGCTCATGATGTCGGCCTGCATACCTTATTAGCCAACGGTCTCCACTAACGCGCAAAACGTATCTCAAAGGTCGCAGAGTTCTCTGTTACCTTTAATAATTTGAGGCCGGAGCGGCCTTTGAGCGCCGGGGCGGAATTGACAAACATGGCTTCGTCGACCCAACCACAATAAGTCTGTTTATTGGACTCATCGTACAGCAGTAGCAGGGCCTTTTTGTTCACAACATCCGCATCGAGTAACAAGAAGCCTGCCTTGGATTCATCCAAAACGTTCTTGTACTGTCGAAGGTCGAGCTTGACGTTCATCGTGTACAAGGAAATCGAAATGAATTCCTCGCGCGGAGCCGCCCCGCTAAGAGGTAAACTCATTCCCAGCAGCACAAACATCAGTATGCCCGGAAAACTTAGCCTGTTGCTCATTGATCCCTCCTGCTTAAATATTAGGCTCTTACCTTTGTGCTCTTTGCGTCTTTGCGGTTAAAACAAAATCTTTCGCCTACAGCAGCGGCCCGGTCAGGCGCAGGGCGTTCTCCAGCAGGCGCTGGTGGAAGCGGCGCTTCTTCCAGGCGGCGAGGTGGAGGATATCGGCGTTGTCGATGTAGCTTTGCTGGACCTTGCGCAGGCGCTGCGCGAACTCGCTGTCGTACACGAAGAGCGTGACCTCCTGGTTGAGCCAGAGGCTGCGCTGGTCGAGGTTGACCGAGCCGATGAGGCCGATCTCGTTGTCCACCGTCACGGTCTTGGAGTGCAGGAGCCCGCCGGTAAAGAGCGCGATGCGTACGCCGCCCTCCAGCAGCTCCTCGAAGTAGGCGCGGCTGGCGTGGTGGACGAGCTTTGAGTCCACCTTTTCGGGCATGATGAGGGTGACGTTGACCCCGCGCATGACGGCCGAGACCAGTGCGATCTGCACGGCCTCGTCCGGCACGAAGTACGGGGTCGTCAGCACCAGCTCCTTCTTCGCGAGGTAAATGGCGGTCAGGATACTCTGGTAGCTGGACTGGTTAAAGAAGCCCGGCCCCGAGGGGACGACCTGGACGAAAGATTCGCCGGCCTCGTCGAGCTCCTTGAGCCCGCCTTCCTCGGTGATCTGGTCAAAGCTCATGCCTGTCTCGATGCTCCAGTCGGCGAGGAAGACGACTGCCAGCGCCTCGACGACGGGGCCTTTGACGCGGACCATGCTGTCCACCCACTGGCCGACTCCGGCCTTGGTCTTGAAGTGGCGCGAATCGACGAGGTTGAGGCTGCCGGTGTAGGCGATCTCTCCGTCGATGCAGACGATCTTGCGGTGCAGGCGCAGGTCCTGTCGGCGGTAAAAGTTGCGCAGCCAGCGCACGGGGAGGGCCTCGGCGATTTCGACCCCGGCCTGCCGGGCCTTTTTGCACAGCTCGCTTTTCAGGAAATCGTGGCTGCCGATGGAGTCCAGCAGGATGCGGCAGTGCGCACCGCGCTTGCGGGCCTCAATGACGGCGGCCATGACCTCGTCTGCGATCCCCCCGAGGTGCCAGATGTAGAACTCCATGTGCACGCGGTGGGTGGCCTGCTGGATGTCATCGATCATGCGGCGCAGGATGTCCTGGCAGTTGTCGAGCAGTTCGAGGTCGTTACCGGGCAGGGTGGGGAGGTTGGTCGTATTGTAGGCGTGGCGGGCGAGCAGCCGGGAGGCTTCGCTCTGCTGCGACCAGTCGAGGGTGAAGCGCTTTTGCCGGTCGTTGATCAGCTGCTTAAAGGGCTGGATGAGCTGCAAGGCTCGCCGGGTACGGGCACGGCCGACACTGATCTCCCCAAAGATTATATAGAGGATGGAGCCAGCCATCGGCAGGAAGAAAACTAACGTCAACCAGGCTAGGGCGACCCCGACCGAGTTGCGGCGCATGATGATCCGGAGCGTGACGACAATGGCCAGCATCCAGTGGATCAGGAAAAACACATCGACGACGTAATCCGGTTGGCTGTCCACGCCCCCGATTTATGGGCACGGCGTGTGACAAATCAATCCTTATCGACCCCGGCGATGTGTGCTCGTAAGGCTCTGGCATGCGGATGTTTGTGAGCCCTGATGCGCCTTGCATGCGTGCGCGGGGTTTTCGTGGCAGGTTTTTGCTTGCTTTGACGGGCGGCTCGGGCACAGTCGCCTGTTTACCCTTTTGCTGAATGAAGCTGACATTTGACAACAAAGTGGCCGTGGTCACAGGAGCAGGCCGTGGAATTGGCCGCTCAATCGCCGAAGGCCTTGCGGCCGAGGGCGTGCACGTGGTGTGCGTCAGCCGCAACGAATCCTCCTGCGGCGCTGCTGCCGACGCCATCAAGGCCCAGGGGGGCAAGGCCTCCGCACTGGCCGTGGACGTCTCCGACGGCGCCATGGTAGCCGACGCCTGCGAATCGCTCATCAAGGAGCACGAAAACGTAGATATCCTCGTCAACAACGCCGGGATCACCCGCGATACCCTCATGCTGCGCATGAGCGACGAGGACTGGAACGAGGTCATCTCCACGAACCTCTCCAGCTGCTTCTACTGGTCCAAGGGGCTGCTTCGTCCGATGACGAAGAAGCGCTGGGGCCGCGTGATCAATATTTCCTCGGTCGTCGGGATCATGGGGAACCCTGGACAGGTCAATTATGCCGCCGCCAAGGCCGGTATTTTCGGCCTGACCAAGTCCATGGCCCGCGAAGTTGCCTCCCGGGGCATCACGGTCAACGCGGTTGCGCCCGGCTTTATCGCCACGGACATGACCGCCGCGCTCAACGAGGAAGTCTCTGAAGCTGCTAAAAAGCTTGTTCCGCTCAAACGCTTTGGACAACCCGAAGAAATCGCCAGCATGGTCACCTACCTCGCATCGGGGGAGGCTGGCTACATCACCGGTCAAACTTTTACGGTTGACGGCGGCATGGCGATGTAAACAACTGCTAACTTACTTATACCATCAAGAATATGGCCGACAAAACGATCGAAGAACGCGTTAAGGAAATCATCGTCAACCAGCTCAACAAGAATGAAGAGCAGGTGACTCCCGAAGCTTCCTTTATGGAAGACCTCGGTGCCGACTCACTCGACCAGGTCGAGCTCGTCATGGCTTTTGAGGAAGAATTCAAGGACGAGATCCAGGGCGAAATCCCCGAGTCCGACGCGGAAAAGCTCCGCACGGTGGGCGACGTCGTCGCTTACATCAAGGAAAAGCAAGCCTCCTGAGGCTGCCCATCTCGCACACACGGACCCTTCCCTAGGATCCAGTTGTTATTGCCCTGAATGGAATCGGATAAACCAGTCTCCAAAGTAGTGGTGACCGGGCTGGGGGTTGTATCCTCGCTCGGCCACGACATCGAAACGTTGTGGACGAACCTGCTCGCCGGTAAAAGCGGCGTGCGTCGTCTGGAGCAGTTCGACGTCTCCACCTATTCTTCCCAAGTCGCTTCCGAAGTCCGCGATTTCAATATCGAGGACTACATGGACGGCAAGGAAGCCAAGCGCAACGACCGCTACACACACTTCGCGGTCGCTGCTTCGTGCCTGGCCGTCAAGGACAGCGGGCTCGATCCCGAGTCCTGGGACCCCGACCGTGCCGGTGTCATCATCGGCTCCGGCATCGGTGGGATGATTACCATTCAGGAGCAGAGCAAGCGACTCTTTGAGCTGGGTCCGCGCAAGCTCTCGCCTTTCATGATTCCTTCGCTGATCGCTAACATGGCCTCCGGCATTGTAGCGATCCAGATGAAGGCCCGCGGCCCGAATATGTCGGTCGTGAGCGCCTGCTCGACGGGGGCTCATGCCATCGGCGAGGCCCTTCGCGTGATTCAGCGCGGCGAGGCGGACATCATGATCGCAGGCGGTAGCGAGTCGGCCATCACCGAGCTTGGTTTCGGCGGTTTCTGCTCCATGCGCGCCATGAGCACGAAGTACAACGATTGCCCTGAGCAGGCCAGCCGTCCTTTCGATAAGGACCGGGATGGTTTTGTCATGGGTGACGGTGCCGGTGTGCTGATCCTCGAAACCGAGGAAAGCGCCAAGGCCCGCGGTGCCCGCATCTACGCTGAGGTTGCCGGTTACGCTTCCACTTGTGACGCCCACCACATCACCATGCCTGACCCTGAGGGTAAGGGCTTGGCCCGCTGCATTACCAATGCGCTCAAGAGCGCCGGTATTACTCCGGAAGAGGTGGACTACGTCAACGCGCACGGCACCTCGACGCCGTATAACGACAAGTTTGAAACCATCGCCCTGAAGAAGGCGTTCGGTGAGCACGCCAACAAGCTGATGATCAGCTCGACGAAGTCGATGACCGGTCACCTGCTGGGCGCCGCTGGTGGTGTGGAGGCTGCGGTCTCCTGCAAGACGCTTCAGACGAAGAAGATTGCTCCGACCATCAACTACACCACGCCGGATCCTGACTGTGACCTCGACTATGTGCCCAACGCCATGCGTGAGGCCCCGGTCAAGGTTGCCATCAGCAACAATTCCGGGTTTGGTGGCCACAACGTCACTCTGGTCTTCAAAGAAGTTTAAGCTCAGCGAGTTAAACAATTTCCAAGACCTCCGTTCCACTCTGGGACGGAGGTTTTTTGTGTCCGGTCGCTTCGATTTTTGGCAACTTCCAGCCCGGCAAGCGGTCGGTTTGAGTTGCGCTGATGACGTTTTTGAGCTTTGCTTATAAATTCTTTTGTAGCGAGGCGCTTAGCATCCCCAGCGATCCCTCGCATTCCCCCTTATTCTTACACTCTGATCTCTGACATCCTATGATGGGTTTTAAGCACATCCCCCTTGAGCGTGTCTCCTGGCCGACGACGGTCTTTCTGAGCCTTACGCTCCTGCTGGCCGTGACGGCTGCTCCCGCCTACCTCATCCTCCAGGGGATGGGTGGCTTCATGGCCGCGCTGTTCGCCTTTTACCTGATCGCCACGGGTCTTAGCATCACCCTTGGCTACCACCGCCTGTTTGCGCACCTGTCCTTTGGTGCTAAGTGGCCGGTGCGGATGTTTGTGCTGCTCTTTGGCGCGGCCGCCTGGGAGAACTCCGTGTTGGACTGGGTCTCGGACCACCGCCGTCACCACAAGCACGTAGACCACGACGACGACCCGTACAACATCAACAACGGCTTCTTTTTCGCGCACGTGGGCTGGCTGCTTTTCAAGCTCAGCCCTGAGCCCCCGATGGACAACGTGAACGACCTGCGCAAGGACCGGTGGGTTCTCTGGCAGCACCGTAATGTGCACTGGATCGCGCTGGTCGTCGGTATTATCCTGCCTGCGGCGCTCTGCGGCTTCTACTATGGCTCGTGGATGGCCGCGCTGGGCGGGTTTCTCGTGGTCGGTGTCCTGCGCACGGTTATCGTGCAGCACGCCACGTTCTGCATCAACTCCGCCTGCCACTACTTCGGTAAGCAGCCGTACTCCAGCAAGCACAGCGCGCGCGATAGCTGGTGGATCGCCTTCATTACCTACGGGGAGGGCTACCACAACTACCACCACGAGTTTCAGCATGACTACCGTAATGGCGTAAAGCCCTGGCAGTTTGACCCGACGAAGTGGGCCATCTGGCTGCTCTCAAAGGTCGGTATGACCTATAATCTCCGCCGGGTGTCCGATGCGAAAATCCTCCTGGCCGAGCTGTCCGAGGCCCGTCGCCGGATGGACAAGGGACTGGCCTACTTTAAGAGCCCGGACCTGACCGAGGCTGCTTGCGCGAAGATGCGCTCCTCGCTCGACTACCTGCACACCAAGCAGGAGGAGCTCGCCAGCTGCTACTACCAGGTGCAGAAAGGCGTGACCGAGCGCGTCGAGTTCTCGAAGGGAAAGATCGCCGAGTGGCGTCGCGAGATCAACCACGCCCTGCGCCACCTCGACGAGCTCCTCGAAGGCCAGCAACTGCCCGCCAGAGCCTAAAGAACCAAGTATTGGCAGGGGGTGCACAGTGTCTCCCTCGTTGGCTCCGGTAAACCCATGAGTGATCCGTAGGATCACAGGTGCAGGGCGAGCCTTGGTCACAGGTGCAGGACTTTATCCTGCTGTTGTGGTTGGCTCGTCTGTTGATGGGGTAGGCACGAAGTGCCGTAGGGGCGGGAGCCCCTAGTTCGGATCAAACGCCGTGCGTTTGCCGTGGGCGGCGCGCTCGGCACGGGTGCGGACGAAGTCTTCCAGCAGGCGTACGGAGTAGGTGGGGCCGTTCTCGTGGGCGAGGGTGTCGGCTACTTCACGGGCGCGCTCGGCGTACTCGGCGTGTTTCTCGATCTTGCGCACGTAGGAGGGGAGTTTCTCGGGCCACTTGCGTTTGCCCAGACAGAGCCCAGCTTTGAGGCGGACGACCTCGCTTGCCCACCATTGCTGGTCGGCGATGTGGGGGATGATGATATTCGGCACCCCTGCATGCAGCACAGAGGCCGTCGTACCCGCTCCACCATGATGGATGACCATAGAGGCGAAGCGGAAAAGCTGGTCATGAGACATCTGGTGGACGACTTTGATCTCGGGCCTCTCCAGCTCGACCGAAAGACCCGCCCAGCCACTTTGCAGGATGATCTTTTTGCCGCGTGGCCAGTTCTTCAGAAAGCGGCTCATGATGGTGTGCGTGTCGTCGAAAGCCACGCTCCCAAAGGTCATGATCGGCACTTTCTCGCCCGCGCAGAATGCCTCCAGCTCGGCCTGCACTTCGGGGGCCTCCTCGGACTGCCAGCGCAGGAACCCCGTGAACTTGAAACGCGGGTCGTGCTCGATCCCGCCCATCAGCTCCCGAGAAACAGCGACCATGCACAGCTCGGCCGGGGTGAGCAGGAAGCCCTCGGAGCGTCCGAGTCCCTTTTGCTGATAGAGTTCGCCCACGGTGCGGTTGACAGTGAAGTCCACCACCTGGTTCGAGATGCGCCACAGGAAGCGGTTCCAGCGCTGCTGGAGGCGTCGGGGGAAATTATACAGCGCCGGGGTGCCCTCGGGCGGATAGTCCGACGTCGGCACGAGGTTGTGGCAGAAGGCGAAAGTCGCGAAGGGGATGCCGTGGCGTTCAGCGAGCTTGCGATACTGCGGGAAGAAGTACGAGCTCACCAGCAGGTCCGCGCCCTTGAGGGCCTCGTCCATGGCGTCGATGAGCTCACCCATGAAGGGGAGGGCACCCTTATAGATCCAGCGCAGTTGCAGCAGGGGCAGCGGGGCGCGGTTGAGCTCGCGCATGAACTCGATGAAAATCTCCTTCTCCCAGTCCGGGGGCAGGTGGCGGTACTCCAGACCGGCGCGCTCGATGGCTGCCCGGTAGAGGGGAGCGGTGGCAAAGACCACCTCGTGCCCGGCCTCAAGCAGGGCTCTGCCGAGGGCGATCATTGGGTAAATATCTCCAGTGGAGCCGTGGGATGTGAGGACCGCGCGCATGTCAGAGGATTGTCACAAACTCCTGACTGCGGAAGGCTTGGGCCGCAAGGGCGATATTGTGACAATTCCGTCACCAGGTTGCACCTGGCAGGACACAGTCCTGCACCCGTGATCCTATGGATCACTGATGCCGCCGCCAACGCGGCGACATGGGCAGAGGCGGTTATCCTCTGTGTAGGGGTGGTTCTCTCCATGGCATTTCTCCTGAAATGCCATCCAGGCGCGAAGCACTTAGGGTGCAGGGCATGCCCTGCCTGCTGCGTGGCCGCTGGTCCAGAGCCATTGGCGGTGCGGGCCGTTGGCAAACCCATCCACATCGACCAGATCACCCACGAGATAGAGGCCCGGGACGAGGAGGCTGCCCATCGTCTCAAAGTCGATCTCGGTGCGGGCAACGCCTCCGCACAGGGCGCGCTCGGAGGCGGCAAGTTTCTTGCGGACGAGGTGCAGCTCAGTGTTCTCCAGATGGTCTTGCAGGCTGCGCAGCTCGCCTTTTTTCAGCTGCCCCCAGTGCCGGTCGGGGTCGAGCCCGGCGGCTTCGAGCAGGTAGCTCCAGAGCGGAGCTGGCAGCTCGGCCAGCGGCTCGGAGATCAAGCGCTGACGCGGGTGCAGGCGTACACGCTCCTCCAGCAGGCGAGAGGCTTTGAGGCGTCCGCACCAGTTAATGCGCAGGGCCTGGTCGTTTGGCTTGGCCAGCTCAGGGGCGGCCAGACAGGCAAGCTCCAGCACGCTCTCCCCGGCTAGTCCCCATGGCTCCAGAAGCAGTGGCCCCGTCGTTTCCAGCCCGAGGGCAGGTAGAAAAAGCCGGACGGTTGAAACATGCTCGGCCCGCATGCCTTTGAAGAGGGGATCGTCGATCAGGAAATGAAACAGGCTGGGGACCGGTCGCTCTACGCTGTGGCCCAGACTGGTCGCCGCCCGGATCACCTGCGGGATGTTCTCCGGGTCTCCCGCCAGCACGAGCTGTGCGCACTGTACGGTGCGCTCGGCGGTCACCGTGAGCCAAAACCCGCCTTGCGGCTTGGCCTCGACGGCAACGAGCTTTTCGCCCGTGCGAATGTCGACTCCGGCTTTACGGGCCAGCTCGATCAGGCGGGCAGGGAGGTCGGGGGCTTCGTCGGGAAGGCGCAGGGTGCCCTCGGCTGTTTCGTAAAGGTCGATGTTGTGGTGGTGGCACCACTCCTGGGTCTGCTCTGGCCCAAAGGCGTAGAGCTCGGGCAGGGCGTCATGGCCACCGCGTGGATAGGAGGGGAGCAGTTCGGAGGGGTCAGCGCAGGAGCAGGTGACCAGCCGCGCATCGCTGCCGGTGCGTTGCAGCTCGGCCAGCGGGGCTTCCTCTGCAATCAGCCAGGTGACTTGACCTGTGGCCTTCTCGGCGGCGGTGATGGCAGCCATGGCCCCGGCCAGGCCGCCTCCGGCGATGACGATATCGTTGTGAACCAAAACGCTTTCATCTTGTCCATGGCTCGGACCGAGGACAGCTTTTTTGCGTCCTCCGGTTATTTTCTTCCGCTATTTACGGGTTGCCCCAGGCGAGGAAATCCTGTGATCATAAAGTCTTATCCCCATGCCCAAGAAAGCCGATTTCTTCTCTCTGCCCCGGACAACCCAATTCGCCTTTTGGCTCGGGTTGGTTTTTGTCGGACTGGTTATCTACGATCAGCTTTTTTACTGGTCTACGATGGAGGACTATAGCTTCGGCTATCTCGTGCCTATTTTCGTGGGTTATGTCATCTATGACCGCTGGCCGAAGATCCGGGCGCTCCTGCTGGGGGATAACGATGATCAGCTGACCTCGACCCCACCCTCGCTCCTGATGCGTTTGACCGAGCTGGTCGTTTATCTGGGGCTGACGATGGCTCTGCTCATGTTCCTGCTCGGTGGGCTGATTCTGGCCTCACAGGGACCGTCGAACCAAGGCAGTATGCTCATGGCCACAGGTCTCGGAGGCATCGTGCTGGGGCTGGCCTTTATGGTGGCGCGGGACGACTCCAAGGGCCGCATCCTGTCCTGGAAGGAGCGACTGGGCTTTACCTTCCTGTTTTTGTTCCCGGCGCTGGCGTGGCTCATCTCGGCTCCGATGGTGATGTACATGGACTCCACCGTGAAGCTCGTCCTGCTGGAGTGGGTCACGAAGATCGTCTACACGCTGTTTAATTTCCTCGGCTACACGGTCATCCGTAATGGCAACATCCTCGAACTCCCCAAGGGCGAAGTCGGGGTGGCCGATGCCTGCTCGGGCGTGCGTTCGCTCACGGGTTGTATCTTCGTGGGCTCCTTTATGGCGGCGGTCTTTCTGGATCGCTTCTGGAAAAAGGTGCTCATGGTCTTCGTGTCGATGATCCTCGCGGTTATCACGAATATCTTCCGCAGTATCTTCCTGACCGGCTGGGCCTATGCATACGGCTCGGGGGCTATCGACGGTGACATTTTCCGCAATCCCCACACCCTTCCTGATGGCTCGGAAAACCCGGACTTCGTCTTCGCTTCGGTGCATGACATTGCCGGGTATTCGGTCATGGGCCTGACTTTTATCGCGTTGTTGGTGCTCCTCCCGATCTTCAATTTTAAGATCGCTCCCCCCGATGAGGATGAAGAAGAAGCGGAAGATTTTGAAATTCAGGAAACAAACGATTCCGAAACAGAACAGGATCGTTCGGTCTTCTCTTATCGGATTAAGCGAGGCCCGTATATTGGTGCGATTGCGGTGTGCAACTTTGTCCTGCTTATCCTTCAACTAGGGATTCAATCAACGTCTGGAGTGCATGTTGGTCTGGCGCTCGGTATTATCGGCATCGTAGCCGTTATGGCGGTATTGGCAAACGGACGCTGTCAAGACACTGGTATGTCAAAATGGTCGCTCATACTTCTTTTGATTCCAGGAATATCGCTCGTTTATTCTGTTTTTCTAGCCTTTATGAAATCCAAGGAAGACAGACTTGCCGAGCGTGGGGCTTAAGCGTATTAATCTGAAACCTTTACGCCTAAATGCCGAAAGCTCCTTTGAAAATCCTGCAAGTCGCCCCTGAGGTGACCCCTTTCTCCAAAGTCGGAGGCCTGGCCGATGTCGTTGGAGCTCTGACCAAGGAAATGTCCCGGGCCGGGCATGACGTGCGCGTCATCACACCGCTGTACGGCTTTCTGGAGCCGAAGGAGGACTGGACGGCCGAGCCCGGCGCGTTCTCGGTCCATCTGGGTGGTTACAAGGAGGAGTTTACTCGCCTGTGGAAGACGACGTACCCCGGCTCTGACGCGCAGGTCTACTTCATCGAGTACGGCAAGTACTACGACCGCCACGAGATTTACACCGGTCCCTGGGGTGGCCACAGCGACAACCACGAGCGTTTCGCCTTCCTCAGCCGTGCCGCGATCGACTACTGCCACTCGCGCCAGTGGTACCCGGACGTCATCCACTGCCACGACTGGACGGTGGGCTTTGTCCCGGTCTACCTGAACACCACGGAGTACAACACACCGCTCGGGCGTGCTGCCACGGTCTTTACCATCCATAACCTCATGCACCAGGGTATCTTTGGGCGCGAGGTGCTCCAGTTCGCCGGGCTGCCGCCGGAGGTTTTCCGCCCCGATAATCTGGAGTCGATGGGCCTGGTGAACATGATGAAGGGAGGGATCTACAACAGCACAAAGATCACCACGGTCAGCCCGAACTATGCGGCCGAGATTCAGGGGCCTGAGTATGGCTGCGGCCTGAACCATGTGCTCAAGTACCGCGCCGGGGACTTGATCGGGATTATTAACGGGATCGACACCGACGAGTGGAACCCCGCCACCGATAAGCACCTGCCCGCCAATTTCTCCGCCGATGACCTCTCCGGTAAGGCCAAGTGCAAGCGCAAACTGCAGGAGCGCATGGGTCTGGAGCACGACTCCAAGGTGCCGATCTTCTGCGCCATCGCGCGCCTCTTTGATCAAAAGGGGCTCGACCTGCTGGCCGAGATCGTCCCATGGATCATGAGCGAGATGAACGTCCAAATCACCCTGCTGGGAGCCGGTGATGGTGGTCTGGAGCAGTCTTTCCTGGCTCTGCAGGAGCGTTTCCATGGTAAGGTCGGGGTCTACATCGGCTACAATAACCAGCTGGCCCACCTGATGGAGGCCGGGTCCGACTTTTTCGTGATGCCAAGCCGCTTCGAGCCCTGCGGGCTGAACCAGATGTACTCGATGGCCTACGGTACGCTGCCCATCGTGCGCTCCACCGGGGGCCTGGTCGATAGCGTCCAGCAATACGTGGAGGGTCGCGAGCGGGGTACAGGTTTCCGCTTTGATGAGGCCAGCGCCAAGGCGCTCTACTACGCCATTGGTTGGGCTTGCTCGACTTGGTACGACCGTCCCGATGACTACCGCATGCTCCAGCAAAACGCCATGCGTACGGACCTGAGCTGGACGCAGTCGGCTGATAAGTATCTCGATGTCTACCACTGGGCGCAGGACGCTCGCCTGCGGGGCATGGGGATTCTGGATCGCACGCCTCATCCCTGATTAGTGGGGGAGCGCGTACGCTGATCGGCGATTAACCGCACGAATGGTTATACTGTGCGAAAATACTGCCCCGGTTTCGCTTGCCTCGCCTCGGTTAGCTGGCTTACCATTCCCGGTTCCTTATAGCTGGAATGTGACTCATGGATTGCCGCTCCGCCAAACGCCTGTACTCTGCCGATGCCCTTGAGGCTTGGTTTGGCAAGCTTTGTCAGGATTGGGAGCGGACCTTCAGCGAGGGCCAGCTGCGTGAGGGGCGCGCCTGTTACCGCGACGGTGGCATCCGCGAAATCGAGCTCACCGCCGATGACGCTATTATCCACGGTAACTGGCGCGATCAGGAGAGTTACGCCGTTGTCGAGTGGCACAAGAACAAGCTTCAGGTGCGCAGCTCGACGGAGGATAACATCCGTGGGCGTTGCCTGGCTGCCGCCGGTCTGTACGAGATCGAGGAGCTGATTGCCGAGGAGATATCGCCCCTGCCGACTGAGCGCAAAGCCCCCGAGAAGCAGCCCGAAGGCGACGGCGAGTCAAACGCCACCGAGCCTGCTGCGGAGAGCGCCCAGGAGGACGATGCTCCCGCGCCGGGTATCAGTGCCACGCGTGAACTCCAGCTCGACTTCAGTGCGTCTGAGCAGGGGCTGGATTTTTCCGTCCACTGGCTCGATAACGGCGTCAAGGTTGCGGCCTTGGGGGAGAATGCCCTCAGCGGCGACGCTCTTTCCGTCGCCGACCGCGAAAAGCTTATTCGTCTGGCCAACTTCGCCCGCAAGGCGGGCTTCCGCTTCTCCAGTGCCGCCAACCGCTACCAGCTGGGCCGCCTGGACGAGGTCCCCAGCTTCTTTAAGAACGAGCTCGATCGCTGGCGTAAATACTTCGCCTGCTTGCTGACGCCGGACGCGCTGGCGCTGAAAAACGGCATCCGCGAGCTGAACATCGCCGCCGAGGCACACGAGCTCAACAACGGCGCCTTTGAGCTGAACTGGCGCTTCGAGATCGAGGGCGAGCGCATCGCCGAGCGTGAGGCGCAGCAGCGTTTCTTCCGTGGCGAGAGCCTGGTCTTTCTCAAGGGTAAGGGGCTGGTCCGCCTCTCCAAGCGTCAGAGCGAGGCCCTCGCCGACTGGCGTTCCTCTCTCATGCAGCAGGGTAACGGTGTGCTGCCGCTTTACCTGCTCTGTTCCCTTTTCGGGCGTGATGAGGTCAAACTCGACCTGAGCGAACGGCTAGAGAGCTGGCGCAAGCGCCTGAGCTCGCCGCGCTCCACCAAGGACGAGTTGCTGCCCATCCTGCGCCCCTACCAGCGCTACGGCTGCCACTGGCTCGCACACTTGTGCCGCAACGGTTGCCACGGCCTCCTTGCCGACGAGATGGGGCTGGGTAAGACGCTCCAGATCCTTTCGCTATTGGTTGCCCACCCGGTAGCTGGGAAGCGCTCAATCATCGTCTGCCCGGCCAGTGTCGTACCGGTCTGGCAGAGTGAGCTGCGCAAGTTTTTCCCGGACCAGCTTTGCCGCATCCTGCGCAAGGGCGAGGATTTCAGCAGCTCGCAGGAGCCGTGCCTCTGGATCGCCAGCTACACGCAGCTGCGCCGCCACAAGTCGCAGCTCGATCAGATCGAGTTTGGGTACGCGGTGCTCGACGAGGCCCAGTACATTAAGAACCCGGAGGCGAAGGTCACCCAGGCATGTATGAATATCCGTGCCGAGCACCGTGTGGCAATGACCGGTACGCCGCTGGAGAATCGCTTCCTGGACCTGTGGACGATTTTCCGATTCCTCATGCCGGGGCTGCTGGGCAGCCGCCGCCGCTTCGAGGAGCAGTACACCGCCGATCCCGAGGCTTTCATGAAGAAGGTCGGCGTCCAGATCGCGCCCTTTGTCCTGCGCCGGACCAAGGACAAGGTCCTCAAGGAGCTGCCCGGCAAGGTCGAGACAGACCTCGTCTGCTCCATGACCGAGCTGCAGCGCCGCCTCTACCAGCAGTTGGCGACAGAGGGTGTGGCACGTATGGGCGACAACCTCCAGTCCTACACCGCGGAGAATACATTTAGCCTGCTGACGCTGCTCACGCGTCTGCGGCAGGTCTCCTGTGATCCGGGGCTGCTGCCGTGGATGAAGCAGACCGACTGGCAGCAGAGCGGTAAGCTGCTCACGCTCGTTGATCGTCTGCGCGAAGTCGTTGCCAACGGACACAAGGCCGTCGTCTTCAGCCAGTTTGTGACCTTCCTCGACCGGGTGAAGCATATGCTCGATATCGAGCTGCCCGACCTGGACCTGTACACCCTGACCGGTAAGACCGCTGACCGCGCCAAACCCGTCGAGGCCTTCCAGACGGCAAAAAACGCCGCGGTCATGCTCGTCAGCCTGCGAGCAGGGGGCACCGGGGTCACCCTGCACAGTGCGGACTATGTCTTTTTGCTGGATCCGTGGTGGAACCCCGCCGTGGAAAATCAGGCCATCGACCGTGTCCACCGTATCGGCCAGCGCAAGACCGTCTTTGTCTACCGCTTGGTCACCGCAGGCACGGTCGAGGACCGCGTCCAGCAGCTCAAGAACAGCAAGCGCTTCATCTTTGAGGAGACAATGCGGGCTGCGCCGGGTGGGGCGGACTTCACCCAGTACTTCCACTCCCTGCACGAGTTGATCGATCTCCTCCCGGACAAGGGTGGGGAATAGCGCCCCGGCTTTTGCAGTGTGCGAGGGGTTGTTGTCGCGAGGGATATGGCGTTAAGATTTGCCCGGTCCGCTTTTATACAAAACCGGCTGAATCCCTGATTGTTACGGCAATTTCACATTACGGCCATTGCGTTTACTTACGGGCCGTGCATCTTTATTTCGTTGAATCTTTACCTAAAACCCGGCATCAGCTTTGCTTTGCACTGTGAGACTGAGCCGGATCTGTACGGCCACCTCTCACTTTGTTTCCGCGTGGTCCATCGCCATCCTCCCCGCAATCTACACCTTCATGCACCCTTTTTATCAGGTAGAACTTAAACAGATCAGGCAAAACCTTGTCCTGATGGGCGAGCGTGCGATCGAGGTCGTCCGTTTCTCTGTCCAGGCCCTGGTTGAGGGAAACCCTTCGCTGTCGGATAAGGTTATCGAGATGGATGACCGTATCGATGAGCTGGAGCTCTCGATCGACAGTGAGGCTATCCGCTATATCTCGCTGCGCTCACCGGTTGCCTCTGACCTGAGGCTTCTGACTATGGCGATGAAGGCCTGCCACGATCTGGAGCGGGTCGGTGACGAAGCCACCACCATCGCCAAGTACGCCCGCCGTATGCACGAGAACTACCCGCCGCGTAACCTCTACGCTGTGCCTCAGATGGCCGAGAAGGTGATCGAGCAGCTGCGTAACGCGATGGACAGCTTTATCGGCGAGGACGCCGAAGTCGCCTACTCGGTGCCGAAGCAGGACCGCGAGATCGACGACCTGCACCGCCAGAACTACCGCGAGCTGACCGATGCTATCCGCAAGACGCCGGAGTTGACCGAGCAGCTCATCGAAATGATTTTTATCTCCAAGGCCCTGGAGCGTATCGGCGACCATGCCACTAATGTGGCAGAGGACGTCATCTACCTGCTGGAGGGCGACGACGTGCGCCACACCGAGGCCGTCAAGCGCTCGGTCCAGTCCGGCGGTGCGTAACCGCACAGGACGCTCCGGCTGGAGCAGCAATGATGGGCCTCTGCCTCATCATACTGGTACGCCTGGGACCTCTGGGTGTGTCCTTCGCCGGGAATCAATCCCCGGACGCAGATATTGCTTTGTGTCTTTAGGGCTTTGTGGTTAATCACAACACTCCATGAAGACAGCGGCGAACGCAGACGAATTCCTGTCCATGGCGGATCAGTTTAAACTGGGCGAGCTCGTGACCGAGCAGCCGCATCCGCTCACCGAGACGCTTTCCGAGCAGGCTCAGCACGACCTGCCCCGCGCCATCGCCACCCTCAAGGAAGTGGACCGGCTCGCCCTGGAGCAAATGGCCGAGTACGCAGGTGGCATCACCGAGCTGGCCACTGCTGTGGGCGAAGTGTTGGCCGCTGGCGGCAGCGTTTACCTGTGTGGTTGCGGCGCTACCGGGCGGCTCTCCCTCTCGCTCGAAACCCTCTCCCGCGAGGGCATGCTGCTCCCGGAGTTGGCCGGGCGCGTGGTCGGATTTATGGCCGGGGGTGACGCCGCGCTCATCCGCTCTCTGGAGGGCTTCGAGGACTTCCCCGGCTACGGTGAGCGCCAGTTGCGCGAGTTGGGCTTTACCGAAGACGACCTGCTGCTGGCCATCACCGAGGGTGGTGAGACGCCGTTCGTCATCGGGGCCTGTGAAGCTGCAGCTACGCTCTCGCGGCATGCGCCGTGGTTCTTGTATTGTAATCCGGATACGGTCCTTGCACGCGTGGCCGAACGCTCGCGGCGTGTGCTTGAGAACCCCACCATTCGCAAACTCAACCTCACCGTCGGCCCGATGGCGCTGGCCGGAAGCACCCGCATGCAGGCCAGCACCGTGCAGATGCTCGCCGCCGGCCTTGCCCTGGAGCATCACGCCGCACCGGAAAAGATTCCCGCCGCGCTGGCGGCATTTACCCGGCTGGCGATGGAAACGGACTGGAGCTTTATTGAGGAATTTACCGCCGAGGAAGCCCGCCGCTACGCCGAGGGCGAACAAGTGCTCTACGAGACTGACGACTACGGGATCACCGTGCTGACCGATACCACTGAGCGCGCCCCGACCTTTTCGCTGCCCGCCTTTGAGAACACCCGTCTGCCCGATCAGCCGCCCAGCCTCTGCTACCTGTGTCTGCCGCAGACCCGTAGCGCGGACGAGGCATGGGCTACGCTCCTGCATCGCGCGCCGCGCTGTCTGGAGTGGGACGAGTGCCGCGCTGTGGCCGGACTGGAGACGCTGCTGGGTTTTGACATTTCCCTAAAGGCCCGCCTCCACCGCGCCAGCGAGACCTTTGACCGATTCCGCGTCACCACGGATGAGAAAGGCGTTGCCCTGCATCTGGGTGGACTGCGCCACACCCTGCCCGTTGCCGGGGCTCCGCTGCTGCACCGGCACCTGCTACTCAAGCTCATCCTCAACACCCACTCGACGCTCGTGATGGGCAGACTCGGCCGCTACGAGGGCAATCTCATGACCTGGGTCAAGCCCTCCAATAACAAGCTCATCGACCGTGCGGTGCGCTATATCCGCGAGCTGCACCACCGCCGCACCGGGCAAGAGGCCGACTACGCCCAGACCGCGCGTACGCTCTACCGCATTCGCGAAACTCTCGCCCCGGACGAAGCTATCGTGTTGAAGACCTTAGAGGCGATGTAAGGCCTGTGGGGTCGAGCCCCATCCATGCGAGTGCGGCCACATATGCCCGCATAAAAAAACGCCGGGCGGTTAGGCCCGGCGTTGATTGGAAAACGTTTGCTTGGATGAACCCTTAGGCTTCGACGTCCCAGCTCTGGAGGATGCGCAGGTAGTTGGCGCGCTCGATCACCTCTGGGTTCGGGGCGTGCTGATAGCTCATGCTGCCCTTCATCTGCTCGAGGGACTCATACTCGTGCTCTTCCATCCACGAGGACAGGTCGCCGCGCAGCTTGGTGAGCTGGGGCAGGCCGTGGCGCAGGAGGGTGGAGACGAGCTGGATACCGTCGGCACCGGCCATGATCGCCTTCGCTGCGTCCTCGACGGTGTGGACACCGCCGGTCATGCCGAGGCTGAGCTTCTCGTAGCGGCCAGCCAGGATGGCGAGCCAGCGCAGGCGCAGCAGCAGTTCGGATGAGTCGGAGAGCTTGAGCGAGGGCACGGCTTCGAGGTTCTCGATGTCGATGTCCGGCTGGTAGAAGCGGTTGAAGAGCACCACGGCGTTCGCGCCCTTTTCCTCGATCTGCTTGACGAAGTGCGGCAGCGAGGAGAAGAAGGGCGAGAGCTTGACCGCCAGCGGCAGCTTTACGCTCTGGCGCACCTTTTCAACGACCTCGATCAGGCCGCTTTCGACCTGTTCGCTGGTTTCCTCTTCGGAGCGCGGCTGGTAGTACAGGTTCAGCTCCAGAGCGTCGGCCCCGGCTTCTTCCATGTACTTGGCGTACTCCATCCAGGTGCCCAGATTCGTGCCGTTGAGGGAGGCGATGACCGGAATGTCCACGGCCTGCTTCATCTCGCGGATGCGCTCCAGATACTCGTCCGGGCCCAGGTGGAAGTCCTGAGCGGCGGGGAAGTAGCTGGTGGCCTCGGCAAAGGACTCCGTGTGGCTGAGGACGTGTTCCTCCAGGCCGGCCTCATGGTGCACGATCTGCTCTTCGAAGAGAGAGTTCATGACGATGGCGGCGGCACCGGCGTCTTCAGCCAGGCGAACCCGGTCGAGTTTGGCGGAGATTGGCGAGGCACCGACCATGAAGGGGTGCGGCAGCTCGAAGCCCAGATAAGTGGTTTTCAGGTTCATCGGTTAATTCTCTTCGGCGTTATCGGCTGAGGCGGAAGCGAGCAGCTGGTAGCGGATGCTCTTCTCCTGCACGCGTTCCTGTGCCTGGCGGATCAGCTCGGTCGCACGGTCGGGCTCGCTGTTCATGAGCATGCGGTAGCGCACCTCGTTCTCGATGTACTCGCGCAGCGGGATCTTCGGCGGGGGCGAGTCGAGCTTGAGGGCAGGCTCGCCGGTGAAGGCGCGGCGCGGGTCGTAGCGGTACAGCGGCCAGTGCCCGGAGGCGACGGCCTTCTTCTGCTGTTCGGGGCCGAAGTTCAGGTTGTAGCCGTGGGCGATACAGTGGCTGTAGGCGATGATGAGCGAAGGCCCGTCAAAGCTCTCGGCCTCGGCCATGGCCTGTACGACCTGGCTATCCTTGGCACCCATGGCGACGCTGGCGACGAAGACGTTGCCGTAGCCCATGGCGATCATGCCAAGGTCCTTCTTAGGCGTGGCCTTACCGCCGGCGGCGAACTTGGCGACTGCGGCCAGCGGGGTCGACTTGGAGGACTGTCCACCGGTGTTGGAGTACACTTCGGTGTCGAGGACGAGGATGTTGACGTTGCGGCCGGAGGCCAGCACGTGGTCGAGCCCACCGAAACCGATGTCGTAGGCCCAGCCGTCACCACCGACACACCAGACGGACTTCTTGACGAGGAAGTCGGCGAGGTCGAGCAGCGTACGTGCGTTGTCCGTGTTAACGGTCTTGAGGCGGTTTTTAACCACTGCGACGCGGTCACGCTGAGCGAAGATTTGCTCTTCGGTCTGCTGCGGGGCGTGCAGGATTTCGCGCACCAGGTTGTCGCCCAGTTCCTCGGAGCAAAGCTTGAGGTAGTGGCGGGCGATGTCGCCCTTGCGGTCGGTGGCCAGCCGCAGACCAAAGCCGAACTCGGCGTTGTCTTCGAACAGGGAGTTAGCCCAGACCGGGCCGCGTCCGTCGGCGTTCTTGGCGTAAGGCGTGGTGGGCAGGTTACCGCCGTAGATGGAGGAGCAGCCCGTGGCGTTGGCGATGACGAGGCGATCACCGAAGAGCTGGCTGAGCAGCTTCAGGTACGGGGTCTCACCACAGCCGGCGCAGGCACCGGAGTACTCGAACAGAGGCTCGCGCAGCTGGCTGTCCTTGACGGTCAGGCTCAGCTCGGAGCGCGGCGGGGCCGGCAGGTCGAGGAAGAAGTCGTAGTTCTCGCGTTCGCGATCCACGTTTTCTTCGTGGGACTCCATGTTGATGGCCTTGCGGCGCGGGTTGGCCTTGTCCTTGGCCGGGCAGATGGTCACGCACAGTCCGCAGCCGGTACAGTCTTCCGGGGCGACCTGGATGGTGAAGTTGTTGCCCGGATTGTTGCGGCTGCGGAACTTGGTAGATCGGAAGCCTTCCGGAGCGCCTTCGACGGCATCTTCAGGGAAGTATTTGGCACGGATGGTGGCGTGCGGGCAGATCATGGCGCACTTGCCACACTGGATACAGATTTCCGGGTCCCAGATCGGGATTTCGGTGGCGATGTTGCGCTTTTCCCAGCGGGCGGTGTCGGTGGGCCAGCAGCCGTCGATCGGGATGCTGCTGACGGGGAGGCGGTCGCCTTCGCCGCGCATCATGATGGCGGTGATGTTCTTGACGAAGTCCGGGGCCTCGTTGGCGACGGTCGGCGGAATCACGTCCTCCGAGCTGGCTGAGGCAGGCAGCGGGATCTCGTAAAGGTTGGCCACGGCGGCGTCCACGGCGTCGAAGTTCTTCTTAACGATCGACTCACCCTTTTTGCCGTAGGTTTTCTGAATGGCCTTCTTGATCTGCGCGATGGCTTCGTCCTTCGGGAGAATGCCCGAGATGGCGAAGAAGCAGGTCTGCATGATCGTGTTGGTGCGGCCACCCATACCGGCTTCCTTGGCGACGTGGTAGGCGTCGATGCTGTAAAGCTGGATGTTCTTGCGGATCATCGTCTCCTGCACCTCGCGGGGGAGGTGGTCCCAGACCTTTTCGGGGCCATAGGGGGAGTTGAGCAGGAAGACCGCGTTCTCGGCGGCGTACTTGAGCAGGTCGTACTGGCGCATGAACTGCCACTGGTGGCAGCCGACGAAGCGCGCATTCTTGATCAGGTACGGGGCCTGGATGGGCTTGGGACCGAAGCGCAGGTGCGAGACGGTCATGGCGCCGCTCTTCTTACTGTCGTAGACGAAGTAAGCCTGTGCGTAGTTGTCGGTCTCTTCCCCAATGATCTTGATGGAATTCTTGTTGGCGCCGACGGTGCCGTCTGAACCCAGGCCGAAGAACACCGCGCGGAAGACTTCCGGCGACTCCAGGTCGAAGTGCTCGTCGATCGGCAGGGAGGTGTTGGTCACGTCGTCGATAATGCCGACGGTGAAGCCGTGCTTCGGCTCCTTCTGCTTGAGGTTGTCAAAGACAGACTTGGCCATGGCCGGGTCGAACTCCTTGGAGCCGAGGCCATAGCGGCCACCGATGACGGTGATCTCGCGGCGCATGTTGCTCTGGGCCAGGGCGGTGATGACGTCCTGGTAAAGCGGCTCGCCCAGGGAGCCGGGCTCCTTGGTGCGGTCGAGCACAGCGATGGACTTGGCGGAGGCCGGGATGGCGTCGAGGAAAGCCTGCAGCGGGAAGGGACGGTAGAGGCGGATCTTGATCACGCCGGTCTTTTCGCCGTTCTTGTTCAGCCATTCGCTGGCCTGCTCGCAGGTTTCGGCACCCGAGCCCATGACCACGACGACGTGGTCGGCTTCGGGGTCGCCCACATAGTCTACGAGGCTGTAGTGGCGGCCGGTGGTCTTACCGAGAGTCTCCATCGCTTCGGAGACGGCTTCGGGCAGGGCATGGTAGAAGGGGTTGGAGGCTTCGCGGCCCTGGAAGTACACGTCCGGGTTCTGGGCGGTACCATGGATAAAGGGATCGTCCGGGCTCATCCCGCGCTGGCGGAAGCCGGAGATGGCCTGCTCGTCCATCAGATCCTTGAGCAGTTCCTCGGGGAGGGGCTCATAGGTGTTGATCTCGTGCGAGGTGCGGAACCCGTCGAAGAAGTGCATGAAGGGCACGCGGCACTTCAGCGTCGCGGCATGGGCGACGGCGGCCAGGTCGTGGGCTTCCTGCACACTGTTGGAGGCGAGCATGGCGAAGCCGGTCTGGCGGCAGGCCATGACGTCGCTATGGTCCCCGAAAATCGATAGGCCCTGGGTGGCCAGGCTGCGGGCGGTCACGTGCATGCAGAACGGCAGCAACTCGCCAGCGATCTTGTACATGTTCGGGATCATCAGCAGCAGGCCCTGCGATGCGGTAAAGGTCGTGGTCAGCGTCCCGCCGAGCAATGCGCCGTGTACGGCACCGGCGACACCGCCTTCGCTCTGCATTTGCGTGACCTCGGGTACCACACCCCACAAATTGGGCTTACCCTGGCTCGACCACTCATCGCAATGCTCCGCCATCGGCGAAGAAGGGGTGATCGGGTAGATGGAGACTGTTTCGCTCAACTTGTAGGCAACTTGGGCTACCGCTTCGTTGGCGTCCTTGATGGAGAGTGACTGCGTCATAGATTCATTAGTAGAGCTAACAGTGCATTTTCGTAATGACAAGGTAAACTTATGGCGTATTGCAGTTTTTACAACTGGACTGTTCACCCCCAGTAGATACCTGATGTTGACAGGGGAGCGGTGTTCTGCGAACTAACAACTTCCACTATCTATGAACCTGTCAAAAACGTTCGGGTCCGGCCTGGGAGGACTGGCCATCTCTCTAACTACTCTTTCTCTTTTGCTCGCCGGTTGCGCTGATGAGGCTCCCCCGCAGCAGAAGTCCCACGCGCGCACGGTAACGGCCGCCACGGTAGAGGCTAAAAACGTACCCCTGTACTACGATTCGCTGGGTAAGATCACCGCCCTGCAGAGCGTCAACATCGTCTCGCAGGTCGATGGCCAGATCGTGGACATCCATTTCGAGCAGGGGAGCATCGTCAAGGAGGGCGACCTGCTCTACACGATCTACCAGCCGCCTTATGAGGCCATGGTGACCGAGGCTAAAGGCCGCCTGCAGCAGTCGATTGCCGCTCTGGAGATCGCCAAGCTCGAGGTTGAGCGTAGCCGCCCCCTCGTGCCCCAGAAACTCGTCGCTGAGCAGAATTTCGAGCAGATGGAGGCCAATGTCATCCAGCTGGAGGGGCAGGTCCAGGAGAACACCGGTGCCCTCGAAGCCGCCCAGATCAACCTGAACTACTGTTCGATCACCGCGCCGGTTTCCGGCATGATCGGCGTTTATCAGGTCAATAAGGGCAACGTGGTCTACGCCTCTGCGAACACGCAGTTGACCTCGATCCAGCAGATGAACCCCATTTACGTGGACTTTATCGTCCCGATCACGGTTTTCCCGGAGATTCAGGAATATTACGACAAGGCCGACCGTAAGCTCACCATCGAGGTCAGCCCGCTCGGTAGCGGCACGATGGAGAAGAAAATCGTGCGCGACGCGGACATGACCATCCTCGGTAATCTCGTGGCCTCCAACACCGGGACGATCAACCTCCGTGCCACGATGAAGAACAGCGATTACGCCTTCTGGCCGAATCAGCCCATCGCCGTACGCATCATCATGACGGTCCTTCAGGACGCACTGGTTGTCCCGAAGGGGGCCGTGGCCTACGGCCAGCAGGGCGCCTACGCCTTTGTCATCAAGTCCGACAACACCGTCGAGCAGCGACCGATCGAGGTCGGGCAGCTCCAGGCCGATAACACGATGGTTATCAGCAAGGGCCTGAACAAGGGCGAGCGCGTGGTCGTCGAGGGGCAGGTATTTCTCATGCCGGGTAACGAGGTCATCGTGGCCAGCGACAACCCGAAGCAAAACCGCCTCCCCAAGTCCACGCTGGACGGGGTTATTGAGATCCTCAAGAAGTACGACAAGGGCTCTCCCGAGCTCTACAAGCAGATCGAAGAGTCCGGGCAGCTGCCGCTCGACCTGATCGAGGGGCTCAAGAAGCACGACAAACTTTCCACCAAAGAAGCCGCCTTTATCGAGCAACTGGAAGGCTACGGTGACGCCGGCAAGGACAAGCCAGGACAGAAAACCTCGCAGGATGCCTCCGGGCAAACCTCCAAGTAAACCCGGCCCTGAGACTCTAAGCCATGGCATCCATTTCCGAACCCTTCGTCAAACGTCCGGTGATGACGCTGCTTTGCGCGTTGTCGGCCCTCTTGTTTGGCATCTGGAGCTACACTCAGCTCCCCGTCAGTGACCTGCCCAACGTTGACTACCCGGTCATCCAGGTTCAGGCCAGCTACCCGGGCGCCAGCCCGCAGATCATGGCCGCGAACGTTGCCTCCCCGCTGGAGCAGCAGTTCCTCCAGATTGACGGGATCGAGATCATTACCTCGTCGAATACCCAGGGGAACACCAGCATCGTGCTGCAGTTCTCGCTGGATAAGAGTATCGACGCGGCTGCCACCGACGTGCAGTCGGCCATCAACCGCGCTCAGGGTAACCTGCCTCAGGACTTGCCCAGCCCTCCGACTTACCAGAAGACGAACCCGAACGAGCAGCCGATCTACTATATCGGCCTGGCCTCGAACACCATGACCGAGGGCGACCTGTACGACCTCGCATTCATGCAGGTGGCCCAGCGCATCCAGATCGTGCCGGGGGTTTCTCAGGTTAATGTGTACGCCTCGCCCCGTGCTGTGCGTATCCAGCTCGACCCGGAAAAGCTTTATCAGCGTGGGCTGACCTTCAGCGACATCACGACGGCCATCCAGCAGGGGACGAATAGCCTCGGGGCTGGCCAGATCAAGGGCAACACGATGATTTACACCATCCAGCCCAATGCCCAGCTCGACCATGCCGAGCAGTACGGTGACCTGATTGTCGCCGTCAAGGACGGGCGCCCGATCTTTCTGCGTGATATCGGCGAGGCTGTGGATGGTATCCAGGATGAAGACCTCGCCCTGGACTACTGGCAGGAGGGCGTCCCGGATGGTGCCGCTGTGGTCGTTCTGGCCGTGCAGAAGGCCGACGGTGCCAACGCCGTGACCATCACTGAGGATGTCCGTGCGCTCTACCCGGAGCTGCGGGAGCTGATCCCGGATTCGGTCATCATCGAGGAGATTTACGACCGTTCGACGACGATTAAGGCCTCGGTGGACGATGTGCAGGAAACGCTCATCATCGCCTTTGTGCTGGTCTGCGGGGTCATCTTCCTCTTCCTCGGGCGCGCCCGTGATACCCTGATCCCGGTGGTGGCCCTGCCGATGTCCCTGCTGCTGACCTTCGTGGTCATGCACCTGCTGGGCTACACGCTGGATAACCTTTCCCTCATGGCCCTGACGCTCTCCATCGGCTTCCTGGTGGACGACGCGGTCGTGTTCTTGGAGAACATGGTGCGGCGTATGCAGGATTACGGTGAGACGCCGCTAAAGGCGACCCTCAACGGTGCCAAGGAGATCAGCTTTACCATTCTGTCGATGACCCTGTCGCTGGCGGCGGTGTTTATCCCGCTGGTCTTTATGGCCGGGCTGATGGGGCGCATCTTCCGCGAGTTCGGGATCACGATTGTGGTGGCCGTGCTCATGTCCGGTCTGGTCTCGCTCACGCTGACGCCGCTGATGTGCGCGCGCATGCTCAAGCAGCACGACAAGAACAGCCAGACAGCAATGGAGCGCGTGGCGCACCACCTGGAGGCGTGGCTGCTCAAGTACTACGGCTCGTCCCTGCATTTCTTCCTCAAGCATCGTTGGATCTCCGCCCTGTGCTGGGTGGCCTGTATGGCGGGTGTGGTCTGGTTCCTCATGCTGGTGCCGAAGACCTTTATCCCGACCGGGGACAGCGGCTTTATCCAGGGGGTGTTTATCGCCAAGTCCGGTGCCTCGGACGACATGATGCAGGATTACCAGAAAAAGGTGAAAGAGGTCCTGCGCACCAACCCCTACATCAAGAACTTCGTGACCGTGACCGGGGTGGGGCAGTTTATCCAGAGCAACTACGGGATCGCCTTTATTTCACTCGTAGACACGGACAAGCGCCCTCCGATTGAGGAGGTCACCCAGATGATTAACGGTGGTCTGGCCACGATCCCGGGGATCATCCCGGCCGTGCGTGCGCAGCCCTCGCTGGAAATCAGTACGGGTGCCACCAACACTAATCTCGGTGCCTACGCCTATACGCTCTCCGGTCTGGACACTGACGGCATTTACAAGGCCTCCCAGCAGTTGGTTGGCGCGATGTACCAGAGCGGTATGTTCAGCAGCGTCCAGAGTGACCTGTACCTGAACAACCCGCAGATCGAGATGGATATCAACCGTGATATTGCCTCCGTCTACGGGGTCACCGCTACGGACTTCGCCACGATCCTGAAGGACGCCTACTCGCTGAACTACAGCTACCTGATCAAGAGCCCGTTCCTGCAGTATCAGGTCATTGTGGAAGCTGCTCCGGACTGGCGTGCCGAGCCCGGTCAGCTCAGCGCACTGTACATGCCGAGTGCCCTCAACCAGAGCGATCTGTATATCGGCCAGTCACAGGACTTTGTCATCGATAACAATCTGGTGCCGCTGGATCTGGTCGCCAGCTACAGGGAGGATGTCGGCCCGCTGGCTGTTAACCACTTCAACAACTTCAGCTCGGTCACGATCTACTTTGACCTTATGCCCTCGGTTCCGATTGGCTCCGCCACCGATTTTATATCGAAGACGGCGGATCAGGTTGTGCCTGAGGACGTCATGACCCAGTTCCAGGGGCAGGCGCTGCTCTTCCGCGAGACGATCGTGAGCATGGGGATTATGGCCATCGTGGCCATCTTCGTCATGTACGTGATCCTCGGTATTCTCTACGAGAGCTACATCCACCCGATTACGGTGCTGACCTCGCTGCCGGTCGCTGTCGTCGGTGGCCTGGGTACGCTGCTCTTGCTGGACCAGACCTTCTCGCTCTACGCGGGGATCGGGATGTTCATGCTCATGGGTATCGTGAAAAAGAACGGTATCATGATGATCGACTTTGCCATCATGCGTCAGGCTGAGGGCATGGACCGCCGCGAGGCTGTCCACGAGGCCTGTATGGAGCGTTTCCGCCCCATCATCATGACCACGGCTGCCGCCCTGCTTGGTGCGGTTCCGATTGCTCTGGGCTGGGGCGCTGACGCCGCCGCCCGTAAGCCGCTGGGCTCCTCCATTGTCGGTGGTTTGATCATCTCGCAGTTGATCACGCTCTACATCACCCCGGCGCTTTATCTGTACTTTGATGCTTTCCAGGAGAAGGTGACCGACAAGATCCCGCTCTTCCACCGTGGCGAGCGCATCAACACCTCGGTACCTCCCGAGCCGGACGAGGAGCATGCCTCCGAGACCGATAAGCAGAAGGGGGACGCATGAGCCGCCCCGATCCGCACCTTTGTTCCTCCCAGCCAGTGACGACCATGACTCGCACGCGTTTTACCCGATTCCCCCTCAGTGCCGGGGTCCTCGCTCTTGGAGCCGGCCTCCTGCTGACTTCCTGTGTGAATGTTGACGAGGAGGTCTCACGACGTCCCAGTGAGCTGTGGAAACCGCCCTCCGAAGCCCTGCCCAGTGGTGTGGTGACGGTGCCCGGCCCCCGTCCGACATCGGCCTCGGCCCAGCTCGGCACGAAGCCCATGGACCTGCCCTCGCTGCTGGATGTGGCGCTGGAGAACAACCCCGAGACACGGACATCCTGGTACCAGGCCAAGGCATCAGCCGCCGCCTATGGGCAGAGCCAGAGTGATTACTATCCGACGGTAACGGTCAGCGGCAGCATCGGCCGCGAGTACCTGAAGAACTACCTCGTGCCCGGTACGGAGCGCGCCACCACCTATGGTCCTTCGCTGACCATGAACTGGCTGCTGTTCAACTTCGGCAAGCGCTCGGCCACGGCAGACTCCGCCCGCGAGTCCCTCTACGCCGCGAATTTCTCCTACAACCAGACTTACCAGGACATCGTCCAGCAGGTCGTGATCGCGTACTACGATCTGCATGCTGCGAACTCCTCGCTGGCGGCGACGGAGGCTTCTCTGGAGAACGCCAAGGCCACCTATCAGGCCGCCAAAACGAAACTCGACACCGGCCTGGGGAACAAGCAGGACATGCTTCGCTCTCTGGCTGAAGTGAAGGCCGTCGAGGCGCAGTTGGAAGAGGACTACGCGAGCATCGAGCAAGCCCGAGCCCAGCTCGCGGCCTCCATGGGGATCAAGGTCGGCGAATACCTGAAAATTCAGGCCCCCGACGAGCCGCCCAGCTTTGCGGAGATCGACGAGGGCGTGAGCACGCTGGTCGCGCTTTCCCTCCAGCAGCGCCCCGAGATCCTTCAGGCCTACGCGGCCACGCGCTCGGCGGAGTACGACCTTGAGGCGGCCAAGGCCGACCTCTGGCCCGAGCTCAGCCTGCAGACCGAGAGTTCCTATCAGCACGCAATCAACCAGTACAATAACCCGATGGTTTACGCCCAGGCGGCGCTCGTGCTGGAGTGGGATGTTTTCCAGGGCTTTAACAAGAAGTACGCCATCGAAAAGGCCCGCTCGGACCTGCGCGCCCAGCAGCAGGCGGTGATCAATCAGAAGCTTCAGGTGGTCTCAAACGTGTGGACCTACTACTTTGCCTTCCGCTCCGCCATCAAGCAGGTCGATGCCCGCAAGGAGGCCGTGGCCGCCCAGCAGCAGGCCTATGATGCGATTTCCATCGGCTACGAGACCGGTATCAACAGCTTGCTGGACCTGCTCACCGCGCAGCAGGACCTCGACGCCGAGCGGCAGTTGCTGATCGATGCCGAGTCCAAGCTGGCCAACTCCATCGCCAACCTCGCCAACGCTGTCGGCTCGCTGCCGCAGCCGGCCCAGCAGATCGAGGAGCGCTACAGTCGCGCAAAGGTCTCCAAGGAAGAGCTTGAGGAGCAGGCTGTGGACGGGCTTTTCCGTAAAAGCGATCCCGACCCCAAGCCCTTGGCCCCGCAGTGGATGGAGGATGAGGACGAGGACTCTGACTCCGCCGGGACCTCAGGCACGACCGAGCTGCAGCCCCACGATACTCAGGGTAACGAGCGAGCTCAGTGGCATAATGATGGCCGCGATGAGGGGGTTCATGAGGCCAGCCAGGCACAGCAGGACGGCCAGGGCGTTGTAGACCACGGCGAACCCGAAAACGTTTCTGACGGCCAGGCGACGCCTCCGGGCCAGCTCGAATAGCCGAGCCAGCCCGCGCAGACTGCGCCCGACCAGATAAAAGTCCGCCTTTTGCTCCAGCAGACCCTTGTCGACCACGGGGGTGCCGCGGCAGGCGGCTGCATCGAAAGCCAGCGAATCGTTGGCACCATCGCCGATCATCAGCGAGGAGTCAGGCGCATGGGTCTCGATCCAGTCGGCCTTTTGCTGGGGGCTGAGGCCGCCCAGTCCGCTGGCCTCGGGCAGGCCGAGCTTGGCCATGAGGCTGCCGACCTTTTGCTGGCGGTCACCGCTGAGCACATGCAGTTGGAAACCCTTCTGCTGGAGCGCTGCTATCTCCTCCATGGCGTCGGGGCGCACCTCCTCCTCAAAGGCAAAGGCCGCGACGATGGCGCCATTGCGACGAAACTCACAGTCAAAGGCATTGCTGGCATCCGGCGGGATGGTGCCCGCCGTGCTGGCTTCGCCGCTCCAGCCGGGCCGACCGAGCGACCAGCGGTCATCACCGCTATGCCAGACCAGCCCGTACCCGGCGTGATCGACGACGTCATCCACCGCCGTCGTGGCAGGGGCCTGCCCGAGATTTTCCCGCAACGCACGGCTGACGGGATGCAGGCTACGCTCGATCAGGTGCCCGAGAGCTGCACGCGCCTCCGTATCGAGCGTGGCGAGGGCTTCGGGGTTACGCAGGCGTGGTGCCTCCAGAGTGAGGGTGCCGGTCTTGTCGAAAAGAATATGCCGCACGCGGCCAAGGCGTTGCCAGAGGCTGTCCTCGCGCACGAAGACCCCCTCGCGCCTCAGGCGGGAGACGGCCAGCTCCCCGGCCAAGGGGAAGGCAACCCCGAGAGCGCAGGGGCAGGAAACGACCAGCACGGAGATGAAGACTTGAAGCGCGTTGACGATGCCAGCGCCCGCCAGTATCCAGCCGAGCCCGCCGAGGACGGAGAGGGTGAGCACCGCGATGAGGTAAACCTTCAGGACGCGTTCGAGGACAGCGTGACGTCCAGAGTTTTGGCTGATCAGGAGCAGGCGGCGCAGGAGCGAGTCCTTCCAGGTCTCTACGGCCACCAGCGAGAGCTCGGTCATCCCGCTGGCCAGCGCGCCGGCAGGCACGAGCTCACCCGCACGGATGATGCGCGGCTCGGACTCGCCGTTGATCCACTCCAGCGAGAAGGTCGCCTCCGAGCCCTCCAGTCGGGCGCAGACGGGCACCAGCCCGCCCGGCTCGATGAAGAACCGCTGCGCGGCGCGGAGCTTGTCCAGAGGTTCGGGGGCGCGTTCACCGCCGGGAGTTTCGACGGTAACATTCTCAGGTCGATGGTCGGCGCTGAGGAGGCGGTTGCGGTTCTTTTCCAGCGCATACTCCTGGGTCCAGCGCCCCAGCAGCATGAGAAAAATGAAGATGGCGACGAAATCGAAGTAGATCAGGCTCGGGTGCCCGCTGAGCCAACCAGCCAGGGAGCCGAGATAGGCAGCACTGACCCCGAGCGCGATGGGCAGGTCGATATGCAGCACACCCCGACGCAGGGCGGCTACCGCTCGCGTGATGAAGTACGTGCCCCCGGTGGCCATGCACAGGGTGGCGAAGAGTACGGTGAGCAGGTCGAGCCAGCGGGCCAGCGGAAAGTCGTCCTCCATGCCCAGATAGCGGGGCAGGGTGAACATCATGGCGTTGAGGGCAAAGGCCCCGCACAGGCCGAGCCGGGAGGTCAGCCGGTGCGTGTCGTGCCCGCGTCGGGCCGTAGCGGGTCCGGCCAGGTAGCCAAACTGCTGCAGCTCGCGCAAGAACCCGACCGCGTCAAACGCTCCGGCCTGCCAGCTCAGGCGCATTTGCCCGCGCTGGGCGTTGACCTCGATCCCGCGTCCGCCGGGTTGCCGGTCAAAGAGCTTGTCGATCAGCCAGACACAGCCGATACAGGAGATGCCCTGCACGTCGAGTACGAGGGCAGGCTCTTGCGGGTTCTCTGTCTCTGCCTCGGTGATCAGGGGTTCCAGCCAGGCATAGTCGCGGGGCTGGAAGGGTACGCCCTTGACCGGGTCTGAGGCCCCACGCCGCAATTGGTAAAACTGATCCAGCCCCTGTCCCTCGATCAGCCCGTGCACGAACTCACAGCCCTTGCAGCAATACTGCTCATCCGGTGTGTGCGGACGAAAATGCGTGCCACAGTGCGTGCATTCGCGGCTGGCAGGAGTCTTAGGGGAGTCGTTCACGGTGAGAGTGTTTTAATAAACTGGATGGGTCACGAAGAACACAAATAAACACGAAGATCACAAAGGCTTTTTCAGCGTGTCCACTGGAATCGGAAAGGCAAACTGGCAGCGACATCTATGCTTGGCCATGTGGTCAGAAAAGTCCGCTAGGGTTGAGTCAACTTCTGTTGCCCATACAGCCGCGTTGGCGGCGGCATCAGTGATGCGGGAGCATCACTGGTGCAGGGCTGCGCCCTGCTAGTGGCAGATCATGCCGTTTAGGCCGTCGGAGCTGGCAAGCATGCGCCAGCTGATGAGCGCGGCGGCTGCCAGGGCTATCCCGCACTGCGTCCAGCGCAGGCCGCTGGCCGGGAGTCTTTTCCCCAGCCAGAAGTAGCCGCTCTGCCCGGCCCACAGGAGCGGGATAGTCCCGAGCGCGAACCCGAACCCCAGCTGAGCGCCGACGGCCGAAGAACCACTGAACAGGCACAGCGTCAGGATCAGGTAAAGCGGGCCGCAGGGAATGAAGGGCGTAAACAGCCCCAGCCCGACGCCGACCAGCGGACGCGGCCACTGGCGGAGCTTAGCGGTCACGCGGGCATAGGTGCGGTGCCAGATGGCGGGCTTGGGGATGTAGCGGTCGAGCCTAAAGGCCAGCGTGAGCAGCAGTGCGACCATCACCCACGGGAAAATCCGTGCCGCCTGCGCCGAAAAGACGTTGAGGGCGGCCGAGCCAATCCAACCCGCGACGGCCCCGAAGAGCGCGTAGGCGACGACGCGCGCGGCATGGTAACCGGCGATGGCGGGCGTCAATCCGCCTCCGGCCTTACCCATCGGGAGCACGGCGCAGCCGATCGGCCCGCACATGCCCAGGCAGTGCGGACTGGTCAGCAGCCCGGCAACAAAGGCCGTGGCCGCTCCGTCGATGACGTAGATATCCATGCGTCAGAGAGAAATTAAAAGGACCCTGATGGTCGAATGAGACGCACCTTAGCGCAAGTTTCAGCGCAGTAGCAACATTTCGGCGACGATTTCGATCGGTCCGCTCAGCAGCATGACCGTCCAGTACAGTTTGTACGGGCTCTTTTTCTCATGCAGCGCGCTGGCTAGCGCAAAGCGGCCCCAGTAGAGCAGGGACAGACCGAGGAACAACACCATGCGGGGTTCATTGCGCCCATCGAGCGCATAGACCAAGACGTTATACAACAGCGTCCCGCCCAGATACACCCATAGCGTGGGTAGCAGCGGCCAGGGGCGCTGGGATTTGCTGGCTGTGTGGACTTCCTCCATCGGCCTTCAGCCCCCTTGGGTGCTTATGGCGCCGCGCTGCTGGCGGTCTGCTCTGTGTGCTCCACTTGTTCCAGCTCGACGTTGGCAGGCCGGTTTTTGGTGGCGATCATGATGATCGTGGTCCATGCGCCGATCAGGAGGAGAAAGGCCAGCACGACCCAGAACCAGAGTGATTGCAGCAGGCTGCGGCGGCGTGCGGTTGTGGGGGTGGGCGCGGTGCTCATGGACGAAATGATGATGGCCTCTTTGGGCTTTGGCAAAAGCGTTTTCCCTAGGGTCTGTTCAGGTAAACGCTCAAAGCGGCAGAAAATGAGTCTTTTCGGTCTGGAATCGAGGTTTTTCGACTCGATGAATCTGGATTCACCTCGTCTCAAAACCGCAATCCAGCCTCGAAAAATCCCTCATTTTTCCATCTTTTCCGTTTGCCTGAACAGGCCCTAGGGAGAGATCAGGCGCGGGTCGGGGCCGAGGAAGTTTACCTGTTTGGTCACTTCAAACTCTCCCGGCTCGCCCTTGAAGTGCAGCGTCACGGTGCTTTCGCCCTTATAGTCAGCACGCTGCTGCATGAGTACGAGCGGCCGCTGGACCTCCTCCATGGGGGCCAGCTCGACGGCCTGGTCGAACCCGGCGAAGCTCACTCCCGGCGCGCTGCTCTCGATGGTGAGGGTGTAGGCGACCGGTGCGTTGCGCTTGTTGATGAGGCGGATGAGGAACTGGTTGCGCACGTCGTTCTGGTCGACCACGTAGGGGGAGCCGGGCATGCGCACGAGGCTGACACTGCCAGGCTTGAGGTGGCTGGCGGCAAAGGTCATCACCCCCGCGCCCAGCGCAAGCAGGGCCAGATAGGCAAAGAGGCGGGGTCGGATGATCTTGCGGGCCTTTCCGGCGAGGCCGTTGAGCGAGTCGTAGCGGATCAGTCCGCGCTCGCGCCCGAGCTTGTCCATCACGGTGTTGCAGGCGTCGATGCAGTTGGCGCAGCCGATACACTCGATCTGTAGCCCCTGACGGATGTCGATCCCGGTCGGGCAGACCTGTACGCAGCGGTTGCAGCCGATGCAGTCGCCCACGCCCTCGCGCTTGGGCGGGCCGCGGGGCTCGCCGCGCTTGTCGTCATAGCCGATGACGAGGGTGTCGTCGTCGATCAGTGCGGACTGCAGCCGCCCGTAGGGGCAGATAAAGATGCACAGCTGCTCGCGGAACCAGGTGAAGTTGAAAAACAGCAGCAGGGTCGAGACTACGACGAACAGAAAGCTGTCCCAGTGCTCGAGCGGCCCATCCAGAATGTAGCCCCACAGCTGGGGGACCGAGACGAAGTAGGCCAGGAAGACGTTTGTGATCAGGACCGAGACGATGGCGAAAAAGACGTACTTGGTGCCGCGGCGAAGGATTTTTACCGGGTCGGCCCACGAGACCTTGTCGAGCTTGCGCTGGCTGAGCGCGTCGCCCTCCAGCAGGCGCTCGATACGCCGGTACACGTGCTCCATGAAGACCGTCTGCGGACAGGCCCAGCCACACCAGAGTCGCCCGAAGAGCGCGGTGACCAAAAACAGTGTGAAGCCCAACCCCGTGATAAAAAAGAAGGCCATCCACATGTCCTGCGCGGCCAGCGTATACCCGAAAAAGTGAAAGCGCCGGTTAGCGACATCGAAGAACAGCGCCGGGTAGCCGTTGATCGGTATCCACGGCATCAACACATAAAAGAGGATCAGAGCGATGCCGCTGATCCGCCGCCACAGGCTGAACTTCCCCGACACATCCGCCGGGCGCAGAAAGTTGCGCGAGCCATCGACGTTGATGCTCGTGACGGATTCTCGGACTGGGGATGCTTTAGCCACGGGGTTACTCTATCATGAAAGCTGCTCTTGGGCAGGCCATTCTGCAAAAGAATGCTGTACCAACATCACGGGTGCAGAACTCGGCCCTGCCTAGTCGGTTTTGACGACGGCTTCGCTTTCCATCTTTTCGCGGTCACCGTGCTTGGAGAGGATAAAGGCTACGACCTCGGTGATCTTTTTCTGCCCCAGCAGGCCGCCCCAGGTGGGCATGCCCTTTTCGGGAACGCCGTCGTAGATGGTGGCGTAAATGTTTTCGGGCAGGTGGCCGTGCTTCCACTGGTTGTCCACGAGGTTCTCACCGATGTCCCCGGAGAGGTCGGACTTGTGGCAGGCGGCGCAGTTGGCCATAAAGGTGGCCTCCCCGGCGGCGACGAACTCAGGGTTGGCCTCCATCTTCCAGAACAGGTCGTTGTCGGTGACGTCGATCGAGTTCGAGAGCTTGATGCGCTCGATGCGGTTCATGGCGGCGTTGATGCGCTCGCCGTCTGTCATGCCGACGTTACTCTGGAAATAGAAGAACCAGTAGCCCACGGAGAATATGATGGCGCTGTAGAGCGTGAACAGCCACCAGTTGGGGAGCTTCTGGTCGTACTCCTGAATGCCGTCGTAGACGTGGTCGCGCAGGGTGATGTCAGGTTTCTTTTGAGCCATGATCGGGGGAAGAATGTTCGTTTTCCAGCGGGAGGTTTGCCATGTGGTCGCGCTTCTTTTTCTTCATCAGGATGGCGCGCACGACGATGACCAGAAACACGCTAAAGGTCAGCACGAAGCCGATGATCGGCACGATACTGGTCCAGTCCTCGTAGGTGATGCGGTGAAACATGGGTGAAGCCGGTTAGCGGTTACCTGTTGTTCGGTTCTCCGTTCGCTGTTCTCAGTTCTTGGTGTCGGCCTTGATGTCGCCGGTGGGGTCGAGGTCGTCTTCACCGGTGATTTCGGAGACGACGTCCACGGCCTCAAAGTCCTGTTCGACCGGCTCCTCGCCCTTCATGCGGAAGGCACCGAGCTTTTGCACATAGGCGATCAGGGCGATGATCTTCTTATCCGCCAGATCGGGAGCAAGCTCTGCGGTGCGGGCTTTGACCTGCTCGTCGGTCCAGTCCGGGTTGAGGTCGCGCAGGTCCTTTTCGATAATGTTGGAAGCGATTTCCGTGCCCTGGATTTTTACCTGCTCGTAGATCTCGGACTCGCCGTAGTCGAGCGGGTAGGGGACGCCGAGCTTACGCATGGCGTTAATCTTCATCGGCAGGGCGGACTTACTGTAGTCCTGCTGAAGCAGCCAGGGGTACTTGGGCATATTCGAGCCCGGTGAGGGATCGCGCGGGTTGAGGAAGTGCCGGTAGTGCCAGGTGTTGTCGCGCAGACCGATGCGCATGTACTGGTGATCCTTGGCGATGGGTCCGCCTTCACGCGCGAGGTCCGGGCCGGTACGCTTCGAGCCCCACTGGAAGGGGTGGTCGTAAATGGATTCGCCGAGGCGGGAGTACCCGTGGTCGCGTCCGTAGCGCATCACGTCCGGGACGAGCGTGCGGATCATCTGCGAGTGGCAGTTGTAGCAGCCTTCGGATACATAGATGTCGCGCCCGGCCAGCTCCAGTGGCGTGTACTCGATCTGGATACGCCCCTCGCGGTTATGGGCTGGATCGACCCAGAGGGTCGGGATGATCTGGACGGCTCCGCCGATGGCGGCCGCGATGATGGTTAAAATCGTAAACCCGAAAGTGTGCTCCAGAAGCTGATCGTACCACTGGCTCCACTTGGCGCCGCTGACCTCGAAGTGGATAATCGCCATCAGGACAAAGAACGCCGTGCCGAAAAGCCCGGCCAGCAGGACCAGCCCCTCACCGAAGATCCAGAGCAGCGAGCAGATGATCATCGCAAAGGTGTACAGGACCGGAGCGTTGAGGTAGGTGGCGAAGCGGCCCTTGGCGTCTCCGTGGGCTTCCTCAGTGACCTCGATAGTGCCGTTGACAGCCATGCCTGCGCGGACGGTCATGATGATATTCACCGCCAGCATGCCGAAGCCGCTGAGGTAGAGGAACCCGCCGATGGCACGCAGGATGTAGGCGTTCTGCACGATGCCCGATTCAAGCACTTCCACAAAGTTCGGGTAGGCCAGCAAGGTGCCTTCCTGGGTGGTGGCGTTGTACATCAGGCCTGAGCCGATACCGCCGACCCACATGGCTGCGATGTAAAGAAGGATGCCGACCAGCCCGACCCAGAAGTGCATGTTGGCGAGGCCGGGTGACCACAGTCCGGCGCAGCTCGTGCCCGAGTACTTCGGGTCGCTCTCGTTGCCCTGGCGGTTTTTCCACAGGCGAGGAGCCAGCCAGTAGAACATGCCCGCGGCCATGAAACCGTTCCACCCGAGGGTGCCGGCGTGGACGTGGCCGATGGTCCAGTCCGTGTAGTGACTGAGGGAGTTGACGGCTTTGACCGCCATGAGCGGCCCTTCAAAGGTAGCCATCCCGTAAAAGGTGACACCTGCGGCGAGAAACTTGATCACCGGGTCCGTGCGGAGGCGGTCCCAGGCCCCGCGCAGGGTGAGCAGGCCGTTCAGCATGCCGCCCCAGCTCGGTGCCCACAGCATGAGGCTGAAGAGCATCCCGAGGCCTTGCAGCCACCCTGGCAGCGCGGTGTTCAGGAGGTGGTGCGGCCCGGCCCAGATGTAAATGAAGACCAGCGACCAGAAGTGAACGACAGACAGACGATACGAGTAGATGGGGCGATTGACGGCCTTCGGGATGTAGTAGTACATGATACCGAGGATCGGCGTCGTTAAAAAGAATGCCACGGCGTTATGTCCGTACCACCACTGCACGAGTGCATCCTTAAACCCGCCGTAGATCGAGTAGCTGTGCAGCCAGCCGGTGGGCAGCGCCAGGTTGTTGACCACGTAGAGCATCGTGATCGTCACGATGGTGGCGATGTAGAACCAGATCGCGACGTAGAGGCTCTTCTCGCGGCGGATGCCGAGGGTCCAGAAAAAGTTGGCGGCAAAGACCAGCCAGATGCCGGCTACTGCGATGTCGATCGGCCAGATCAGCTCGGCGTACTCCTTACCCTGCGTGAAGCCCAGCGGCAGCGTGATGGCAGCCGCTACGATAATGAGCTGCCAGCCCCAGAAGTGCAGGTTGGAGAGGAAATCCGAGGCCAGACGGCACCGGCACAGCCGCTGCGTGGAGTAGTAGATGCCCGCGAACATCATGTTCCCCACAAAGGCGAAGATGGCGGCATTCGTGTGCAGCGGGCGCAGGCGCCCGAAAGTCAGAAACGACGTGTCGAAGTTCAGCTGCCAGAAACTCAGCTGGCAGGCGATGAAGACACCCGCGGCCATCCCGACGATCCCCCAGAAAATGGAGGCGAGCATGAAGTAGCGGACGATGCGGTCGTTGTATTCTACGGTAACGGTCTTAGCGGGCATGATTGCGGAGAGAGAAACAGATTGCTCGGCTTAGTGGGCCGGGGGCGTTGGCCCAGGCGGATTCTGTGGTGGAGATTTCGGCTTGGCCGGGCGGGACTTCTCCTCCTCAAACGGAATTAACGCATCGCTCTCAGGGGAGGCGAAGCGGTTACGGTTCCGGTCGCGATAAAATAAAATAATAAAAACCGCGGCCAGAATCAGGCTCAGTAAGAGGGTGAGGAAAAGCACCTCCATGATTAAAAATGCTAATTAGCAAAAGTAATGAATAAAATGGAGCCGACAAGGAAAAAGGCACCAATATTTTTATCTCCGCACTTTCAGGCGGACTTGCCCGGATGGCTTGAATAATAGGCAATTAAACGATTCCAAGTCTCAATAAGGTGAGGCAGGTGGGCCTCGGGTTGATAAGTTCGTCTTATTGAATGCTCGGTGGTTTCTTATGCTCGCGCTGCGATCGGGCAGTATCTCGATAAAACCTAACGGTTCCCCCTGGCTAGCTGCAGAGCGGTAGCCAGGCGAGCACGCGCTGGATCCACTGGTCCCAGAAGCCCCAGTCGTGGGTGCCGGGGCCTTCCTCGTAGGAGAGGGGCAGGCCGAGATCAGAGGCGTGCTGGCGAAAGCTCTGGTTGTCGGCGTAGAGAAAGTCCTCCGTACCGCAGCAGGCGTAGAGGGCAGGCAGGTCCGTGCCTTTTTCCTTGGCCTGCCGGATGAGGGCGAGCAAATCGGCATCGGTGCCGGTGATGGCGTCGGGATCTGTGAATGCCGCCCGCATGTCTGCGGGGACGGTGCTGCCATCGGTACGGCTGGCGGCGATGCGACTGGGCAGGTCGAGGGCGCCGGAGAGGCTGGCCGCAGCCGCGTAGTTTTGGGGATTGCGCAGGGCATGGAGAAAGGCGCCGTACCCGCCCATGGAAAGCCCGGCGATAAAGTTGTCCTCCCGGCGGTCCGAGAGGTGGAAAAATTCACGGCAAAGCCGGGGCAGCTCCTCGGAGAGGTAGGTGAAGTAGCGCGGCCCGTAGGCCATGTCCTGATACCAGCTCAGATGGACATTGGGCATGACGACGGCCAGCCCGAGCTCGGAGGCGTAGCGCTCGATGCTGGTGCGGCGCATCCAGATCGTGTGGTCGTCGCTGCGGCCGTGTAGCAGCCACAGCGTGGGGTGGGGGCCTTTACCGCTGCGGCCCTTCAGGCCGACCTGCGAGGTGGTCTGTTGGGGCAGGATAACATTAATGGCGCTGGCCATGCCGAGCGCCTCAGAGTGCAGGTTGCATTGGATAAAGGCCATCTGGCCTTTATTCAGGGCTGTCTGCTGGCAGCTGGCAAAACGAAAAAGACCCCGCCGGGCCCGGCTCAACTTTATGCATGAAAAAAGCCCTTCCGTTTGGAAGGGCTTGGGCAAAATGCTGAAAAGCGTATTGGCTTATTCGTCGGGCTTGGTCTTCTTCAGGCCCAGGACGCGGTCGCCCTCTTTCCACTCACCGCGTTCGCGCAGCAGGTCTACGCGTTCAAAGCGCTTGAGCACGGAACGTTTCTTGCGGGCGGCGGCAGCGCCTTTCATAAAGCTGGGATGCTGGGACATGACTGGTCTTTCGTTGAAAAAGAGAGGGAGCAAAGCGTTTCCTGCGGCAAAGGCAAACAAAAATTTACCTGCGGGGCGGGAAAGGTGGCTGCTGGCGGGGCGGGCGCGTTACTTCATCGGCCCATTGGATGTACTCGGGAGTGGAGACGGGCACGGGCAGGGCGACCCATTGAAAAACCTGATAGGGGTGGTTTTCGTGAAGCCATTCGACGAGGTCCTGCCCCCGTTCTTCGGGAAATTTAATGGCCAGGCGGAACTCGGGCTGCATTTCATCGCGGCCCTCCCAGTGGTAATGGGACATGATGGGGCCCTCGACCTGCACGCAGGCCGCCAGCCGCTCACGGGTCAAGCCTTCGGCCAGACGCCGGGCATCGACATCGTTGGGGGCGGTGGTCCAGCCAATCATCAATTGTTTCATACGGAGACGGGTATAGATGCCCGTGGGCAGAAGTTCACGCCAAAAGTGATTGAGGGGCAATTCGGACGGTGTGAGAATTTGCTTGCGCCTATCGCGTGGCGGGTTCATTTTTTCCCGCTTTTCCCCAGTCAGGTACCAACAGGAGGACTAGTTTGAGAGACGAATACTTAATAGAGGCCCAGAAGGTCATCGACGATCCGAACGTTTTGATCAATGTCGTGTCACGCCGTGTCAAGCAGCTCAAGTACGGGATGAAGCCCCTGGTTGAGTCGCTTGAAAAGCTTGAACCCGAAGACATTGCGCTGCGCGAAGTCATCGAGGGCAAGATCGACTACGAGCTGTATCGCCCCGAAAGCGAAGCTTGATGACGGGCCGCTGAGGCCTCGCACACCCCGTAAAGACTCTTCCGTCTGGGCGACTGGGCGGAGCGGCCTCTGCATCCCGGATTGACCGATGGCAGCCAAAAAGAAAGAACAGGAGCGCTACCGCGAGGTCCGCAATTCCAAGGCGGGGCGTAACTTCTTTATTGGTGAGAAGTTCGAGGCCGGGATCAAACTCACCGGCACCGAGGTCAAATCTATCCGCGCCGGTAAGGGCCAGATCAACGACGCCTTTGTCCGCATCGACCGTGGGGATGTGCCCACGCTCTACGGCTCGCATATCCTGGAGTACGAGTTCGGCAACCGGGAGAACCACAACCCGACCCGGCCCCGCGTCCTGCTCCTGCATAAAAAGGAAATCGACCGCCTCAAGCTCGAGATGGAGGCCGGTGGGCAGGCACTGATCCCGCTGCGCCTGTATTTTAAATCTGGCCTGATCAAGCTCGAGATCGCCCTGTGCAAGGGCAAGAAGCTCTTCGACAAGCGCGAGGACATCAAGAAGAAGGACCAGATGCGCGAGGCCGAGCGCGCCATCAGCTACCGCCGGTAGGCAGGGCTAAGCCCTGCACGCGTGATGCTTCGCATCGCCGATGGGGCTCCGCCCCATCGTTCGCAAAGGCTCGCTGCCCCGGTACTGCCTTACCCTGCCAATACTCTTCTCATTTGTTTTGAGACGACGAATTAGCCACGGATGAAACACGGATATTTTTTATGAAGAAAAAATCTGTGCTCATCTGTGAAATCAGTGGATAAAAACAAGACTCGTTATCCATGAGGCACGCTATTGTTGACTGGTCCAGTCGGACTTCCCAAACTTCTTCGTGATGCTGCACATCGTCCTATTTCAGCCAGAAATCCCGCAAAACACGGGTAATGTCGGGCGCATGTGTGCGATTACAAAGTGCCGCCTGCACCTGATCCATCCGCTGGGGTTCACGATCACCGACCGGCACCTCAAGCGCAGCGGCATGGACTACTGGTACTCGCTCGATGTTCACCACCACGCCGACTGGACGGCATTCCGGGCCAGCGAACACGCCCCGAAGCGACTCTGGCTTTTTACCACCAAGGCCACACAGGTCTACTGGGATGCGAAGTTTGAGGAGGGTGACGGCTTAGTCTTCGGTAACGAGGGGCACGGCAGCCCCGAGTGGCTTCATACCGAGGTCGGTGAGAACCGCGTTACCCTGCCGCAGTATAATCCCGAACTGCGCTCGCTCAATCTCTCCACGGCCGTGGGCATCGCGACCTACGAGGCCCTGCGCCAGCTCCGGGTCCCGGCCAGGATTTAGCAGCCGCTCATTCTATTTTTTGCACCCCATGTCATCCAAAGTCGGTTCCTTCCCCTTTCACATCCAGTCCTACATGTGCGATTTTCAGGGGCGGGCTCCGATGCCGCTGCTGGGCGGGATGATCCTGCATGCAGCCAGCCGCCACGCGCACGAGCGCGGGTTCGGGTACGAGCATATTTCACGCGACGGCGTCGCCTGGGTACTGACAAAGATGGCGATCGAGTGGCTGGAGCCGCCGCACCGGGATCAGTCGCTGACGATTGAAACCTGGGTGGAGGCGGTGGCCCGCTTTTACACGCAGCGCTGCTTCCGCTTTCTGGGTGAGCAGGGGCAGCCCATCGGCTACGCCCGCAGCGTGTGGGTCGCCCTCAATATGGAGACCCGCCGGCCGGTCAACATCCCGTCCTGGCGTCCGGACATCGCGGACTATGTCTGCGAAGAGACCGAGTGCCCGATTGCGCGCATGAAAAAGATCCCGGCTGGCACACCTGATGGTGTATCCGCGCGCGATTACACGGTGGGCTACAGCGACATCGATATCAACGGCCACCTCAACAGCGTGAAGTACATCGAGCATAGCCTCGATGTGTTCGACCTGTCTGAGTACCGGGAGAAAGCCATCCGGCGTTTTGAAATTACCTATCTGGCCGAGGGTTACTTCGGGGACGCGCTGCGCCTGACGCGTCACGATCTCTCCGAGGACGAGACCGTGGTCGAAACCCTCCGCGGCTCCGAAGCCATCTGCCGCTGCCGCCTTGTGTGGGGGTAGTAGTTTTGCGTTGGGGGCTCTGCGCCCCCCGGGTTGCACCCGGTGGCATTGATGGGGCTCTGCCCCATCGCTCACTGCGTTCGCTGCCCCGGTTAACAGACAATTCCAAACACTAGTATCGCTGACACGATGCGTAGCATCGAAAGTGCAGGCTTCGCCTGCTGCGGGGTATGGGGGCGCATAGCCCCCATGAACACTAAGCCCTGGGGTCAAGGGCGTCGCGCAGGCCGTCCCCGAGGAAGTTGAGCGAGAAGAGGGTGGCGGAGAAAAACAGGCTGGGATAGATGAGCAGCCAGGGGTACTCCTCCATGCTCTCGGCTCCGGCGCGGATGAGGTCGCCCCAGCTGGTGTCCGGCGGCTGCACGCCCAGCCCGAGAAAGCTGATAAAGGCCTCCAGCAGCATGACACCGGGCACGGTCAGGGTGGCGTAGACGATGATCACGCCCAGCAGGTTGGGCAGCAGGTGGCGGGTCATGATCTTTAAGGGACCCTGCCCGAGGCTGCGCGAGGCCTGGACAAAGGCCTGCTCGCGCAGGGCGAGGACCTGGCCGCGCACGATGCGGGCCATGGTCAGCCACTCGACCGCCCCGATGGCGACGAATATCAGCCACAGGTGCCGCCCGAAGACCACCATCAGGATGATGACGAAGACCGTGAAGGGCATCGAGTAGATGATCTCGACAAAGCGCATCATGAGGCGATCGGTGCGGCCTCCGGCGTAGCCGGAGACGATCCCGTAGCTGACTCCAATGACGAGGGCCACTGTCGTGGCGACGGCTCCCACCATCAGCGAGACGCGCCCGCCGCTGAGGATGCGCGCCAGCAGATCGCGCCCGAGGGTGTCCGTGCCCAGCCAGTGCGTGGCGCTTGGACCGCTGGCACCGAGGGCGAGGTCCTGCGTCTCGGGAGCGTGCGGCAGCAGCCACGGGCCGACGATGCAGGCCAGCGTGACCAGCACGGTAAAGGCCAGCCCGCCCATGGCCATGCGGTTGGCGCAGAGGCGGCGCCAGGCATCGGCGCCCAGCGAGCGTCCGGCCACCGGCGCGGCTTTTTCCCCGAAGTTCTTCACGAGAGCTTCCTCCGGGGGTTGAGCCAAACCAGCAGGATGTCCGAGATCAGGTTAAAGACGATGATGAGAGCGGCGTAAAAGAGCACGCAGCCGAGGACCATGGTGTAGTCGTTGTCGAGGGCGGCCTGCACGAAAAACCGGCCCAGTCCGGGGATGTTAAAGATAGTCTCCACCACAAAGGAGCCGCTGATCAGCCCGGCCAGGGCGGGGCCGAGATAGGAGACGACGGGGGAGAGGCCGTTGCGCAGGCCGTGCAGCAGGTACACGCGCGCCTCGGGCAGCCCTTTGGCGCGGGCCGTGCGCATGTAGTCCTCACGGCGAATCTCCAGCATGCTGGCACGGGTGAGGCGGGCCACATAGGCGGCATAGAACAGGCCCAGCGTCAGCGCAGGCAGGATGCGGTCCTGCGGCAGGTTCCAGCCCATGACATTGACGAGGTGTAGTTTTAATCCGAATACAAGGATGAGCAGCGGCCCCAGCACAAACGTGGGCAGGCAGATACCGAGCATGGCCAGCGACATGGGGGCGGTGTCCGTTGTGGTACCGGGCCGCCAGGCGGCCAGTACACCGGCGCCGATGCCGATGACCAGCGCGATGCCCATGGCGAGCGCCCCCAGCTCAAAGGAGACGGGCAGCTTGCGGGCGATGATTTCGTTCACCGTCCAGCCCTGATATTTAAAGGTGGTGCCGAGGTCTCCCTGCACGAGGTTACCGAGATAGTTGAGGTACTGCACGGGCAGCGGTTTATCGAGGCCGTAGTAGGCCTCCAGCTGCTGGCGGGTGACCTCGGGGATGTCCTTCTCGCCATCAAACGGCCCACCCGGCACCAGTCGCACCATGAAGAACGTCGCCGTCACGATGAGCCAGAGCACCAGAATGGCTTCGAGGAAACGTCTAAGGACAAAGGTTAGCATGAAGGATTACTGTTTAGTTGCCGGATTCGCTCTTGGCCGGTGTATCCGTTTCCAGATACACATACTTGAAGGGGTGCAGGTCGAGCAGGTTCGGGTACCAGCCTTTGACCTCGGGGCGCTTGAGGTAGATGCGGTTGTAGTAGTACAGCGGGATGATCGGCATGTCGCGCAGAAAGACCGACTCGGCCTCGCGGAGGATGTTTAAGCGCTCGGTGGGGTCGCCGGTCATCTCGGACTGCTTGATCAGCGCGTCAAACTCCGGGCTGGCCCAGCCGGAGTGGTTGAGGCCGGAGTCGGCGGTCCACATGGTCAGAAAGGTGCTGGCGTCATTGAAGTCGCCGAACCACCCGGCCCGTGCGATGTCGTAGTCGCCCTTTTTGCGGCGGTCGAGGTAGACGGGCCAGGACTGGTTGACCAGATCGACCTCGACCCCGAGGTTGTCGTACCACATGCGCTGGAGGGCTTCGGCGATGGGGCGGTGTGTCTCGGAGGTATTGTAAAGGAGCTCGACCGTGGGGAAGCCCTTGCCGCCGGGGTAGCCCGCCTCGGCGAGGAGCTTTTGCGCGTGCGCCACGTCTTCCCTTATCGGGCTGGCGGGGGGCTGGTAGGGCTCCATGTTGGGGGGGACAATGGAGAAGGCTATGGTCTCTCCGCCGCGGGTGACGGTGTCCACCAGCGCCTGCCGGTCGATGGCGGCGTTGAAGGCCTCGCGCACGAGCGGGTCGTCAAAGGGGGGGCGTGCGGTGTTGAGCAGGTAGTAGTAGGTGCCCAGCCAGGGGTCCATGTGCAGGTCGGGCGAGTCCGCGAGCCGGTAGGCGTCGCGCTTGCTCAGGGGCACGGAGTTGGTGACGTGGAGCTGCCCGGAGCGGAAGGCCCGCTCCTCGGTGTTCTGGTTGGTGATGGGCAGGAAGGCGATGCCGTTGAGGCGCACGGTGTCGGCGTCCCAGTAGTAGGGGTTGCGCTTGACCAGGACGCGCTCGTTGAGGTTCCAGTCTTCGAGCTGGAAGGGGCCGTTGGAGACGAGGTTGCCGGGCTTGGTCCAGCGGGTGTGCCGGTCGGTCATCTTGCCGAACTTTAAAATGGTGGGCGGGTGGACCGGAAAGTAGGCGTTGTGGCTGATAACGGTGGGCAGGTGGGGCGTCGGGCCCTCCAGTGTGAGCTCCAGGGTGTGCGTATCGAGTGCCTTGACGCCGACCTTTGAGAAGTCCGTGACCTCCCCGGCGTTAAAGGCGCGGGCGTTTTTGATCGGGAAGAGCAGCATCGCGTACTCGGCGGCAAAGGCCGGGCTGAGGATGCGCTCGTAGGAGAAGGCGAAGTCCTGCGCGGTGACGGGGTCGCCGTTGGACCAGCGGGCCTCGGGGCGCAGGTGAAAGGTGAAGACCGTGCTGTCTGCGTTGACGGTCCAGCTCTCGGCGACGCCGGGCTCGGGGGCGGAGGTCTTTGGGTTGGGCGTGGTCAGCCCCTCAAAGAGCGAGGTCTGCACGACAAACTCGGGCAGCCCGGTGGTGATCTGCGGGTCGAGGTCCTTCGGGTCGGTGCCATTACCGATGAGCAGGATGCCCTCCTCGTTGGCTTTTTCCACCGGCGTACGGTGGCGACCGCAGCCAGCAAGCAGCGTGAGGGCGAGTATGAGGAGCAGGAACCGCATCAATGGGCGCAGATCAAAACGCACATCCGGGCCGGGGTCAATGCGCGTGCCGCCGCAAATCGAGGGTAAAACGCATTTCCGGGAAACTCCGGGCCTCGCGGGTGTCAGCCTTTTCGTCGGTCGGGGGCAGGATGCGCCAGCGCTCGGTCGAGCGCTTGGTGGCCTCCTCGGCATCTTTGGGGCGGCCGTGGTAGACGGGGCCGTGTGGATTCCAGTAGTAGTAGTGGGCGGCTTTGGCGATGCGGCGGGTTTTCCGGTTGATCCACTGGAAAAGCAGCGGCGCCTGGATGGGCACATGCGGGTGCAGGGCGGGCCAGCCGCTGGCGCACTTGTAGCGCAGGCCGCAGACGGATTGACCACCGATACGCTGCCAGGGGATTTCTACGCCGTTGCAGAGCAGGGCGTGAGTTTCGAGCAGGGACTTGTCGGAGAGCGAAAGCTCCAGCCGGTCGGTGGAGTTGTCCACCATGCGCACGGTGGGCCCGCCGATGTTTTCCTCGGCCATGAGCGGCCAGGCCTCCAGGGCCTGCCGGACGGTCAGTGTCGCGTCCTTGCCCAGATCGAGCTCGCCGCGCAGCGGGAAGCGGAAGTCCAGCAGCGGGCGCAGCCACTCCAGCTTGAAGTCGAAGCCGTGCTTTTTAAGGTCGCGGCAGATCGCTCCCAGATCGGCCCACAGGGCGGCGGGGAGGAAGTACTTGTCGTGCAGCTCGGGGCCAAAGCGGTGCATCGGTTCCCGGAAAGGCTCTACTACGAGGCGGGCGATAAGGGTGCGGATAAAGAGCCCGGCCAGCCCAAGCATCTCGGCGGTGGGGAAGACCTCGAAGGCGCGTAGCTCGATGATGCCGGTCTTGCCGTTGGGGGCGGCGTAGTTATGGTACTTGTCCACGCAGATTTCCGCGCGGTGGGTGTTCCCGCTGGAGTCGGTCAGGAGGTTGCGCAGGAGCCGGTCGATCTGCTCGGGGTCGGGCTGGGAGGATTCCAGTGCCTCGCAGGCGAGCTCCAGCTCGTAGGCGGCATGGGTGCCGCTCTCGTCGATGCGGGGGGCCTGACAGCCGGTGCCGACGTACTGCCCGGTAAAAAAGTACCCGAGAGCGGGGTGGTGCTGCCAGTAGCGCAGGATGGAGGCCAGCAGGGCCGGGTCGCGGTGGAAGGGGTTGCGCTTCTCGTCGGGACCGCCAAAGCACAGGTGCGAGCCGCCGCCGGTGGCCTGGACAGAGCCGTTGAGGTGGTACTTGACCGCGCGCAGTCCAGTGGACTCGGCGGTGTCATACATCTGGTCCAGACAGCGCTGGTACGTCTCCCAGTCCGGGCAGGGGGGGAGATTAGCCTCAAGTACGCCGGGGTCGGCGGCGAGGGAAAACTTCTCCACGGTCGGGCCGCAGCCGGAGGGGGCATAGCCACAGAAGACCAGCTCGTGCAGGTCCTGCTTCTCCACGATGGAAAAAATCATCCCGGCCAGCTCGCGGAAAGGCTTCCACTCCAGCGGCGGGAAGAACACCTCCAGGGCGCCGTGGCGTGCTTCAACCGTGAGGGCACGCTTCAGGGTATCTTCGGACAGCTCGGAAAGCGGGAGGCGCAAGCCTGCGGGGCTGTCCCCCGGGATGAGCTTGACCGGCTGGCGTGTCGTGAAGGGCCAGGTGGCGGAAATCCATTTGCCGTCCTCATGGTCGAGGGGGAGCACCCATGCGGCGGTTTTGCGCTCGCCCTGTTCGGCGCAGGGCAGGGCAAAGTCGGAGAGCTTGAGCTCGGCGGCAAGGGCTTTGACGAGATCGCGGGCAGCCTCAGGCTCGTTGTGCCCTTCTACATCGTCCAGTAGCAGGCGCTCGGGTGAGGGCCACAGAGCGGGGCCTTTTTTGGGGTGGAGGGTGAGCATGTTCCACCGCGGCAGAGGTTCGCCGGGGTAGTGCTTGCCAAAGACCTGCATGGCGAGGCCACCGGGATAGGCCTGCTTGAGCAGCTCGCCGGTAAAGCGTCGGGCATAGCCGAGTTTTTCCTCGCCCATCGCCGCAGTGTTCCACTCGGCTGCCTCCGGCTGGAGGGGCACGAAGGTGGGCTCGCCGCCCATGGTCAGGTGAATGTCGCGGGCAGTGAAAAAAGCTTCGAGGGCGGCGGCGAGAGTCTGCGGCGTGTTTTTCATGTGATTTCCCGGATGTTGAGTTCTACCTCCATGTGAGATTCCACCGCCTCGTCATGATAGTAGCGGCCCTGGATCGGGTTGACCCAGTAGGGGTCGCTGGAGACGGCGGTGGGGATGAAATAATGGTTGGCGAGAATGCCGTTGGTCGGATCAAAGCCCTTCCAGCCCGCGCCGGGCAGGTAGATCTCGACCCAGGCATGCATGGAGCCGCGGGCACGGTTAAAGGAGTGGTCTTCCTCACCCTCCTTGGGGGGCGGATCGTAGAGATAGCCGCTCACGAATCGGGCGGCCAGGCCGAGCTGGCGGACGAGGGCGATCATGAGCACGGCCATGTCCCGGCACGAGCCGGAGCGGGTTTCCAGCGTCTCGTCCGGCGTCTGGATGCCCATTTCATCCCGGCGCTGGTAGGTGATGTCCTTAAAGATGGCCGTGTTGATCTCGGAAAGAAAGGAAACGATGTTGTCCGAGCGCATGGGGTTGCTGACGGCGTGGTAGAACCAGTCGAGCACGCGGTTGGCTCCGGCACTGACACCTTCCTGCAGGTAGGCCCCGAGGGCTGTCTCCTCTTTGGGCTGGTAGCGCATGGGGTAGGCCATGGCGTGGGGGTCGAGGATGAAGTCAAAGGGGTTCTCGATGCGCAGCCGTACCTGAATCAGGGCGCTGAACTCCAGCAGCTCGGAGACGTGAATTCCGAAGTCCGTACGCGCGACCACGTTTTCGAAGCAGTCGCGCACCCAGCGGGTGGGAGCGGCCGGATAGGTCTCCAGCTTGAAGTCCTGCGCGCGGACAACCTGGTTTTCACGCGGATACAGGAACAACTGATGAGGGCCGAAGCTGACCGGCTTGTCGTACCGGTAGCGGGTGGTGTGTTCGATTTCGACCTGGATCATGATCGGGAAGAAACGGTTTTACGGGGACGGCGGCGTTTAAGAGTGACAATAACCTGCAGGCGCTGGTCCTGAGCGCCTTTGTAGGCACCACGCATCGGGGCTACGTCGTTGTAGTCGCGCCCGGAGGCCACGCGTACGTGCCGCAGACCGGCGGCCTGATTGTTCGTCGGGTCGAGCCCGTACCAGTGCCCGCCGGGCAGGTACACCTCGACCCAGGCATGGCTGGCGGCAGCCCCGGTCATCTCGGCCCCGGGCTTGGTCGGGTCGTAGGGCTCGATGTAGCCGCTGACGTAGCGGGCCGGGATGCCCTGCATGCGCAGGATGGCCAGCATCAAATGAGCGAAGTCCTGGCAGACGCCCTGGCGGGTCTCGAGCACGGTGGGCAGGGGGGTGCCGATGTCGGTGCTGCCGGGCGAGTAGGCGAAGTTCTCGTAGATCCAGGTGTTAAGCCCGTGGATGGCCTCGCCGATGGTTTCGGCATCGCGGAAGTTCGGGCGGTCCACTTCGTCCTTGATGCGGTAGTAGGGGACGAGCTCGGTGTTCTGGATGAAGTCAAAAGTGTTGATGGCCTGGCTGGCCAGGATCTGACGGGCATCCCCGACGCGTGTCTCCAGAACGCGGGACAGATCAGGCCCTTCATGGGTTTCGACCTCGCCTACGGCGTCGACGGAGAGCTCGTTGTGCCGGAAAGGGATGGAGAAGTACTCGACCTTGTTACCAAAGTAATCGGTGTAGTGGTCCACCGGTACAGCGGGGGTGATCTCCAGCTTATGGCTGAGTATTTTCTGCGTCGGCCCGTTTTGGGGCCACACGCGCAGCTCCGCGTAAGACTCCGAGGCGGGAGTCTTGTACCGGTAGCGGGTGGTATGGGTGACCTTGAAGCGCATTACTCGTCGGGTTGCCAGTCCAGCGGGAGCTGGCGATCGGGATAGAACTCAGTCTGATGGCTGAAGAACGTGTCTTCGAAGCGGTCATGCAGCAATTCTAGTTCCCGAGTGAGAGATTCGAGGATAAATTTCATTTCCGGGCGCGGTCCGGCAGCGGATTCGAGCAGTCCAGAGTCCAGCTCCTGGACGGAGGAGGGCATCAAGCTCTGCAGGGGCAGGCCCTCGACCTTGGCGATGAGTTTATTAACCGACTCATCCAGCGCGGTGGGGGCATTGGTGGCATCCGAGATGGAGAGGGTGCTCACCGCGTAGCGCAGCTGGCGTAGACAGTGGCTGACCGAGCTGGGGTTGCAGGCGTTTTGCAGCAGGAGGTTCACCACGCGCTCCAGGTAGGCGCGGGAGCGGAACTCACGCCGGTAGGCATCGAGAGAAGTGAGCAGGCGCAGCAGGGAGGTCAGGTCGGCCTCGTCGGTGTTACCCTCGGCGCGGTTGGCGGCGACCCAGGAGAGCACTTCGCACAGCACAGTGGCGGTGCCCTGAGCCCGCTCGATGAAGGAACCAATCCGGAAGAACTGCCAGGAGTCGTCATGAAGCATGGTGCGGTCGGCGGTCCCGGCCAGGCGGGCCGCATCGTCCACGATGCGTTGGCAGATTTCGCGCAGGCGGGTGCGGGAAGCCTTGGGCGTACGCGCGGCCTCTTGCAGGAACCAGTAAAACTCGCTCAATACCTGCCAGACCTCCGGGCTGATCGAGTCGCGGATGTGCTGGGCTCCGAGGAAGGCGGCGGTGGCACTGGAAATAATGGACGAGGGCTCGTCGGCCTTGAGGACCAGAGCCCGCGTCATGGCGAGTGTATCCTTGGGCGGGCTCTTGCGCTTGGACCATTGGCTCTGGCCGTTGGCGGCGGCCACGGCTTTCCACAGTGGCCAGTAGCTGCGCTGGGCGGCGCGGCCGAGCTGATCCCAGCGCAGGGTCTCCAGGATGTTGAGCTGGCGGGCGGTGTTCTGCATGCGCTCCAGATAGCGGCCAGTCCAGTAAAGGCCCTCGGCCAGACGGGAGCTGATGGAGTACTCGTCGGGGTTGAGTGTGACGCGGTCCGGGGTGGAGGCGTACTCAAAGGGCTGAGCGGGGACCCAGGTGTCCTTCATGCCCTCGGACATGATGGTCAGCGGGTTGTCTCGGTGCATGCCCCAGCTCTGGCGGGTGAGCCCGCCGGGCAGCACGGAGGGTTTCTCTCCGAGCTGGAAAAAGACTCGCAGGTACACGCTGTGCGACTTGAACCCGTCCGGCCCGTAGCAGGGTAGCTGCGAAGGGTGCAGATAAGGCTGGGCGACGAACAGGTGCGGCCACTTGCGGGCCAGACGCAGCAGGCGGCTGCGTTTCTCGGGCAGCTGTTTGCCCCCGAAGTAGCGGAACAGGGTGTAGGAGTCCTGGATCGGCTTGAGGACCATGTCATCCTTATTCGAGAGGATGTAGTCGAACTGGTCGCGGTCGGCGCAGTTGTAGGTCGGGACCGAGTCGAGGATGGCGTGCTCTTTGAGGTAAAAGCCGATGAGCTGACGCGAATGCCGCAGCAGCGAGCGGTTGTCGGCCACGCCGCAGCCCAGGGCGTTGACGAAGCGTACCGTGCCGTTGCGCACGCAGTTGACGATGCCGGGGATGCCGGGGATGCCCGACTCGGCGAAGGCGATCGGGTCGATGGCAGCGCTGGCCAGCCGCCGGTAGATGACGTCCACCTGCTCCAGCCCGCGGATGGTCTTCAGGAATACACGGCCCTCGCGGATGAGCAGGTCCGCCGGGCGGACCATGGCGATACCGAGTTGGCGGGCCAGAAAGCTCTCATCGAAGTACGCCTGGTTCGTCTCACCCCGGGTCAACAGGACGATGTGCGGGTTTGACTGGCCAGAGGCGGCGCGGAGGTTTTCGGAAAACTGGGTGATGAAGGGGGCCACCGGGCTGATGTCCATGGACTGGAACAGCTCCGGAAAGGCCTGCGCGAGCATGCGGCGATTTTGCATGGCCAGCGACATCCCGAAGGAGGTCGCCATGTGGTTCTCCAGTACGCGCCACTGGCCATCCTCCCCGCGCACGAGGTCAAAGGCTCCGATGTGGCAGTACTGGCCGCCGGGCACATCGATGGTGGTCAAGGGGCGCTGAAAGGCCGGGTCCCCCAGAGGGAGTCCGTGTGGGAGCACGCGCTGCCGCAGGATGTCCTGCTCGTTGTGCATGTCCCGGATAAAGGCGTCAAAGGCGCGGGCGCGCTGGAGGATGCCTTCACGCAGCATCTCCCACTCGCCACGGGCGATGATGCGTGGCAGCACATCGAGCCGCCAATCGGCTTCGCGGGGCTTACCGTCCTCGACGACCCCGAAGTGGATGCCCACGTCGCGGGCCGAGCGCTCCAGGCGCTCCTGACGTTCACGCAGCTCGGCGGGGCTGAGTGATTCTACAATGTCCAGGACAGGCGCATAGGCCGAGGCCTCGCCAGCGGCGGGATGGATGAGTTCATCGCGCGGGCTGTTGGCGGCCTTGAAGTGAGCGTACTTGCGTTTCTTGCGGGCAGCAGTCATGCGTCCGGGGACAGAGAGAATTAACGGCCTATTGTCTGCCCTCCGTCGTTTGATTCAACTCATAACTGCGGATAATTCTCAGCGGATTGTATGGTTCTCTGTCTCAGGGATGGGCGTACTGCCGTTCTGAGTGCCTTTTTGCGCTAAGGTTTGATCTCTTTGTGCGGAGATGTGGTTCAGTTAAAGAGAGGGGTTGTCAATGAGCTGTGTGGGGTGTATCGAGATGGGCTTCGACCGATGAAAGCCATGCGTGAATTCTTTCAATCCCGCGGAGCCGAGTGCTCCGAGTGGGAAGGTTTTGAACAATGGAAGCTGGAGTGTGGGGGCATCCCCTGCCGCTTCGTTTTGCCGCGTGAGCTGGCGGCAGGACACCCGTGGGTCTGGAAGCCGGAGTTCTTCGAGGCTTTTCCGAATACGCAGTTGGCGCTGCTGGAGCGTGGCTGGGTGCTGGCCTTTTTGGAGTTGCCGGACCACTACGGCTGCCCACGCGCGGTGGCGGCTTTTGACCGCATGCACACGATGGCGACCACCGATCTCGGTCTGTCTCCCCGCATGGGGATTCTTGCCATGAGCCGGGCTGGTCTCTCCGCTTACAATTACACCTCGGCCCACCCGGAGAAGGTCTTCGCTTTGTACGCGGATAATCCGGTCTGCGATTTTCGGACCTGGCCGGGCGGCATGGGGGCTGGCCCCGGCGGTCCCGGAGACTGGGCCAAGCTGCTCGCTGTCTATGGCCTGACGGATGCCGAGGCCCGCAACTACGCACGCCAACCGCTGTCAAAGGACGTGCTGGCCCCGATTGTGCAGGCGGGAATCCCGGTCCTGCATGTGTGCGGCGACAGTGACGAGACCGTCCCCTACGAGGAAAACACCTGCGTGCTGCGCGAAACCTTTAAGGCGCTGGGAGGCAACTACCGGGAGATCACCATCCCCGGCGGTAAACACCACCCGCATGGTTTGCCGGATCCGGCTCCGATTGTGGCTTTTTATGAGGAAGCCTTTGCCGCCACGGGCTACGCGAGTGCGCGCTAAGGCAGGTGAGGTCAGTCTCCGATTTTCTCCAGGCGGAGCGCGACGAGATTCATGTGAGCCTCCTGAGGCGTGCTGATCGCGAGGTTCTCCAAGCTAATGACGTGCTCGGTGCGGGCGCTGATCTCCAGCTCTCCCACCTGTGAGAGACTGCTGGCGTAAAACTCGGTGCTCAGGACCGAGTCTTCCCCGAGACAGCCCTTCAGCGTCTGGTTGTCAAAGCCGATGGCGACTTCGCGTCCGCCCACCCACGGGGCGCTGTGCAGTTGGTTCTCCGTTATGACGCTGATGCGGTAGCGTCCGCCTTCGGGGACGTAGATGCGCCAGATTAATTTATCGCCGGGGTGGTGCCAGTGCATGAGAGCACCCCCGGCATCGAGCGAGCAGGGCGCATCGACATCGAATTTCTCCGCAGCGGCCCCCAGGAGGTTAGCGCCTTTGCCCAGCTTGGTGGGCTCCCCATGGCGGATGTCGGCCAGGGAGGGCATGAGGTCGAGGCGTCCCTGCTGCGGCATGAGGCGTGTGTCCACGCGGGGTGGTTCGCCGCAATCAATATGGATCACGGGCAGCAGGCTGTGTGACTGCGGGAGGGTGAGGGTGAGGGAGTCGCCGTCTTGCGTAAAGGGCACGCTGGCACTACGCACGGGGCTGAGAAGCCCGTGGATGTTTAAGATCGGCTGCCAGTTCGTGACGAACAGCTGCAGGCCACTGTCAGTCGTGGTGCAGCAGCCCCACGGGAAGTCCTGCGCAAAGGGGTTGGGGCCAGCACCCTGGATGGTGACCTGCTCGGCCTTGCGCCACTGGGCGAGCTGCTGGAGGATGTCCACGCTCGCCTCCGGGAATCGTCCATCGGGCTGAGGGCCGACGTTGACGAGGTAGTTGACGTTCTTGTCCATGAGGGTGGCCAGCTCGCAGGCGATCTTGCGTGGCTCTACCCAGTTGTCGTCGTCCCACTTGAAGCCCCAGGTTTTGTTCAGGGTGACGGGTGACTCCAGTGGGTACTCGGAGCGACCGGTGGGGCGCTGATTGTCGCCAAGGCTGCCGAAGTCCTCCATCCCGTGTCCGATGCGGCTGTTGATCAGGCAATCGGGCTGGAAGCTTTTCACCCACTGGCGAATTTCGGCGGACTGCTCGGGGGTGATGACCAGCGGGCAGTCAAACCAGAGGGTGAAGATCGGGCCGTAGCCGGTGAGCAGTTCTTTGAGCTGCGGCTTGGCCTTGCGCTCCAGATAGCGGGCAAAGTCCTTTTCCTTGCGCTCGGGATACTCCCAGTCATTGCCCCAGCTCATCCCGAAGTTGGAGTGCATGTCCGGGCCGGGGTCGGCCCCGTCGGGGTCTTCCCAGTCCAGCGCGTGCGAGTAGTACAGGCCGAGTTTGACGCCGTGGCGGGCGCAGGCCTCGGCGAGTTCCTTTAGCACATCGCGGCCAAAGGGCGTGGCGTCCACGATGTTAAAGGGGCTGACCTTGCTGTGGTACATGGCAAAGCCGTCGTGGTGCTTCGTCGTGAAAACCAGATAGCGGATGCCAGCCTCGGCGGCGAGGCGTACCCACGCGTCCGCGTCGAAGTCTACCGGATCGAAGCGCTCGGCCAGCCGGGCGTATTCGGCGTTGGGGATGCGGAATCGTGCCTGCAGCCACTCCCCGATGTAGTCCATGATCTCGCCCTTCCAGCGACCACCCGGCAGCGCGTAGAGGCCCCAGTGGATAAACATCCCGAAGCGGGCTTGGCGAAAGGCGTTAATGGCGGAGGTATCGGGTGCGGGTGTCATGATGGTACGGTGGACGGGGTGTGCGTGCGGGGCTTCAGCTAGGTAAGTCGGCTGGACTAGGTCGCGTCTTCAAATTATCTCATGTCGTCCCCTTGGCTGGATTTTGGCTCCTTTTTCGTGTCCTCGGCTCGACAATTCGGCAAATTGCCTCGCCTCGAAGCCCGAAAAACGACCTCAAAACCAACCTTCGCGGACTCGTTCCGTAATTTGAAGACACGACCGCGGTTGCCCAGAAAAATTTTCTTCAGCCCCTGATCAAGGCGGCTCCTGATAAAAAAGTTTTGACGGGCTTACACAGGTGTGTGGGCGGGTCGGCATGCCCGACGGTTGAAAACAATTTGTCGGGTAACTTTGCCGTGGGGTATTTTTTTTGTATGAATTCCGACCCCGCGAAGAAACCTAATGTGATCCTGATCATGACGGATGACCAGGGCTACGGTGACCTGGCCTGCACCGGTAACCCGTGGATCAACACGCCCAATATCGACCGCCTCCATGGAGACAGCTACCGGCTGACGGACTTCCACGTCGCTCCGCTGTGTACGCCGACCCGCGGCGGGATGATGACCGGGCGCTATCCGGCCCGCAACGGAGCCTGGGCCACCGCCTGGGGCCGCTCCATCCTGCGTGCCGATCAGGTGCTGATGCCCGAGGTCTTCCGTGCCAGTGGTTATGCGACGGGCCTCTTCGGTAAGTGGCACCTCGGGGACAGCTACCCGTACCGCCCGCAGGACCGGGGCTTTGAAAAGGTCGTGGCGCACAGGGGTGGCGGCGTCGGCCAGGTGCCGGACTTTTGGGGTAACAGCTACTTCGACGACACGTATTTCCACAACGGCGATCCGGTCGAGCACAACGGCTACTGTACGGACGTGTGGTTTGACGAGGCGATGGCCTACATCCGCGAAAACAAGGATGCGGACCGTCCCTTCTTCTGCTACCTGGCGACGAACGCCCCGCACGATCCCTACCGGGTAGCTGACCGCTATGCCGCTCCCTACCGGGGTAACCCCGAGATCGCCAACCCGGAGTTCTACGGGATGATCACGAACATCGACGAGAATGTCGGTCGCCTGGAGGGAATGCTGCAGGAAACTGGCTTGGCTGAAAATACGGTGCTCATTTTCATGACCGACAACGGTACCTCCGGCGGCATGCAGATGGACGAAGACGAGTTCTGTGTCAGCGGCTACAACGCCGGTATGCGCGGCAGAAAGGCCTCGGTCTACGAGGGCGGGCACCGTGTGCCGTTCTTCATCCGCTGGCCTCAGGGCGGCATGCAGGGTGGGGTGGATATTCCCTCGCCCGCCAACTATATCGACCTCTTGCCGACCTTCATCGAGCTGTTTGGACTGGAGCCGCCAGCCGATACCGCCTTCGACGGCCAGTCCTTCCGCGCACAGCTCAGCCCGGACGCTCCGGCCCCTGAGGAGCGCAACATCTTCGTCAACTTTCGCCAGAATACCGAGCCGCCCCGCAAGTGGGACACCTCGATGATGCGCGGCCCCTGGCGTCTGGTTAAGGGCCGGGAGCTGTACCATATCGGCGAGGACCCCGGTCAGCGCAAAGATGTGGCCGCCGAGCATCCCGAGCTGGCCGCGCAGATGCTGGCGGACTACGAGGCCTACTGGGCCGAGGTCGAGGAGGGGCTGAAGGTCTTTTGCCCCCTGTATCTGGGGTGCCCGGAGGAGAACCCGGTGCGGCTGGATGCCATGGATGTGATGGGCGATATGGTCTGGCGGCAGGAGAACATCATCCGCGCGCAGACCTGCTCGGGCCGCTGGAACGTCAAGGTCGTGGCCGACGGCAAGTACCGCTTCAAGCTCCAGCGTTGGCCGGAAGAGCTCGACCTGTCCATCGACGCTCCGGTCGCCAACGATGACCGCGCGCCCTGCGAGATCATCGCCCCCTCGGCGGCAAAGATCCGTCTCGGCGATGTCGAGGCTACCGTCCCCGTCAAATCCGGTGAGGTCTTTGCCGAGATCACTGCTGAGCTGAAAGCCGGTGAGGATGTGCTGGAGGCGTACTTCCTCGACGAGGCTGGTCAACTCCTGCAGGGCGCTTACTACGTCTATATCGAGCGGCTTTAGTTAAGGGCACTTCGACCTAGCTGTTCAGGTACGGCTACAGGCTGCCATGGGATTCACCGTGGCAGCTTTTTCGTGTAGGGGCTGGCTTTCGGGCGACTTTGAGGAGACGTGTTCACTGATAAAAAACACGCGTGCTGAACTGTTACAGTAGCTTTGGGGGAGGCGTATGAGGGCGAAGTGCTGAATTGTTTCAGTAACTTGCTCAGGCGGGGGACTGTTCAGGTGTCTGGGCGAGGGATTTGAGTACAAAAAAGAGCCTGAGGTTTCTCACCTCAGGCTCTTGGCGTCAAAGAATGTCCGTACGAGTCGCCGGGCTGCTTAGATCATGCCTTCGGGCAGATACATCGGCAGGGCTTCGGGCTGCTCGGGGCGGGACTCGATATCGACCGGCTTGCCGTCCAGCGAGGACTTCTCGAAGGAGAGCATGACCTCCAGGGCGTGGTAGGCGAGGGCACCGCTGGCGCGGTGCTTGCGCTTGCCGCCGGAGGCGATGGAGGCAGCCATGTCGGCAGCACCGATGCTGCGCGAGTTCTGCAGGTACGGGTGGCTGAAGGACTGCGGGGTCCACTCCTTGGTGGAGGGGGTCCACAGCTCGATCGGGCCGCCGAAGGTGTTCGGGTCCGGAGCCTTGAGGGAGCCGCCGGTGCCGTAGATTTCGATCGGGCCGTGGTTGTGCTTATACACGTCGAAGGACACGGTCAGCGTGATGACGGCACCGTTGTGGAACTCCAGCAGGCCGGCATTGTGCGTGGGGACGCTGACCGGCAGCATCTTGCCGAACTGCTCCTTGCAGGTGGCCATGCGCTCGTCAAAGGCCTTGGTGGCGAAGGCGCTGACGCGCTTGACCGGGCCGAGCAGGTTGACCAGAGCGGTGATGTAGTAGGGGCCCATGTCGAGCATGGGGCCTGCGCCGCGCTCGTAGAAGAAGGCGGGGTTCGGGTGCCAGCCTTCGGGGCCGCGGCTCATGAGGAACGCCGTACCGGCGATGGGCTTGCCGATCCAGCCGTCGTCGACGAGCTTGCGGCAGGTCTGGTAACCACCACCCAGGAAAGTGTCCGGAGCGCAGCCGACCATGAGGCCCTTGGCCTCGGCCGTTTCCATGACCTTCTTGGCTTCATCCAAGTCGATGGCGAGCGGCTTTTCGCTGTAGACGTGCTTGCCGGCTTCGAGGGCGGCAAGGCTGACTTTGGCGTGGACGGCGGGGATGGTCAGGTTGACGACCATTTCGACATCCGGGTTGGCGAGCAGCTCATCAACGGTCTGTGCCGTGCACTCGTTTTCCTCGGCCTTGGCCTTGGCGACCTCCATGTTGAGGTCTGCACAGGAGACGACGTTGAGGTTCTGAAACAGCTTGGCGCCGTTGAAGTAGGCCTGGGCGATGTTCCCGCAGCCGATGATTCCGATACCGGTTTTTTTAATCTGGGGCATAATTGTATGCGTTGGGTTAAAAAGCCGACGTTGCCGATGTTAACTGGGGATGGCTAGGCCAATCTCGGAAAAGTCCTGTCAAATCATTGGGTTGACTGATCAAAACTCTTTCAGGTCCGTCTATCCGACCTGTGATGGAATCTCCCACGCCTGCATTCAGGCTTTTGGGGTCTTGCTCGCGGCGCGTTTTCGCGGCTTGCGCGAGGCTTTTTTGTTTTTGTCGGGGAGCGTTTTTCCTTCGATCCACTTACCCTCGATGAGGGTGCGCTGCACCTGCTCGGGGATGCCCCGCTCGCTGCGCATGATCATGTTCGTCAGTTTATCCACGGCGACCTCGCCGATGTGAAAGGAGTCCTCAAAGATGCCGGACATATCGCCGTCTTTTTTGCTTAGGACCGGGCAGGCTACGCCGATGTCTTCGGGGACGCGGATGCCATTTTTCTTCAAATACTCATGCAACGACTCGTTACCTGACACGATGGCATCCGGGCGGTCTTTGCTGTGTAGCATTTTCAGGAATTTCGAGTCTTCCACCCGGTAGTTATCAAAGACAATCGGCTTTTCTTTACTGGAATACTGGGCTGCGAGGTATCCGGCCAGGTAGTTGTTGTCGGTGCGTTCGCTGTGGGTGTGATCGAAAACCAGCCCGATGCGGCGGTAGCCATAGGCCTGCATCTTTTTGATGAGCTGGACAGTGGCCCGGTACTGAGTGGCTGACACGGTGTGCAGGGCTGGCTGGCTGAGTGTGTAGCCGAAAGTGACGAACGAGAAATCGTCCCACTCGAAGTCCACGGCCGCGTTTGGGCGAGCCTGCGGGCACATGAGCACGCCCGAGATGTTCCGGGCCCGAAAGACGGAGGCGATATGTTTCAGGCTGCTTTTACTCTTGGGGGTTTCGAATTCCTCCAGTGTGTAGCCGTACTGGCTGGCCCGTGCTTTGGCACCTGCGTAGTATTGGGAGTAGATGGGGGAGTGCTTCCAGCCCATGGGCTTGTCGGGGTCCTGGATCAAGAGCCAGGCCAGGGTCCCCTTAAACGAGCGCTGCTGCCTGGAGTGCGTCCGGTAGGCGGCGAGGGCGGAGAGCAGCGGGTCGGGCTGGTAGCCGAGCTCCTCGGCAATTTTTATTATGCGATCCCGTGTTTTCTGCGGGATGCTGGGGTGGTGCTTCAGGGCGAGCGAAACCGTCCCCCGATGGACGCCGGCCACCTTGGCCACATCCAGTTGAGTGACGCGTTTCTTTTCCATAACACAGGCTGACAGCTAATCAGCAGGGGTGTTTCCACGTCAAGCGCAAGCGGTAGAGTCCATACCCCCTCGGCGTGAGTTTGGCTTGTAAGGTTATGCCTGGCTGTGCGACACAGGAAAAACCATGCGTAAACTTATCTGGCCCCTGATCATACTGGGTGTGGCCGCCTGGCTGACTTACGGGTATTCCAACCGCACCTGCGGCACCGGTTCTTGCCCCTTTACCGGGGGCTCTTCGGACGAAACGGCCTCCAAGGCCGAAAAACTTTCGATACCCGCCACGGGTACGCTCTCATCCTCAACGGAAACCTCGACCATGACCGATAAATCCTCTCTGCGCGACAAACTCACTCCTGTCCAATACGCGGTAGCCTGCGAGGGCGGGACCGAGCCGCCCTTCCAGAACGCCTACTGGGATAACCACGAACCGGGGTTGTACGTCGATGTTATCTCTGGGGAGCCGCTTTTCGCCTCCACGGATAAGTTTGACTCGGGCACGGGCTGGCCGAGCTTTACCAAGCCTGTCGATGGGCAGGAGATCGTCGAGGTGCAGGATACTTCGCACGGGATGGTCCGCACGGAGGTGCGCTCTAAAACCGGGGATGCGCATCTGGGGCACGTCTTCCCCGATGGCCCCGGCCCGGAAGGCATGCGCTACTGCATCAACAGCGCTTCCCTGAGATTCATCCCGCTGGGCGATCTGGAGAAAGAGGGCTACGGCGAATACCTGAAGCTCTTCCCGCCTCCGCCCGACATGGCACAGCCCAAGAACTGAGTGCTGGTTAACGAAGCCGTCGTTACAGATGGCGTGAAACGCAAAACTTGTTCTATGCAGGGAACTCTGCCACGTGATATTTGACTAATGAGCCGGAGCTCCCTGTGAGTTTCAGTTAGTTAAGTTACCACTCTATTGCCGCCGGGTTTAAGCCACCCGGCGGTTTTTGTTTGATCGGCCAGACCGGGGCGCTGAAGGATGTGCCCGCGCCACTCCCATTTTTATTTTTTGAGTAACCATGAGTCAGCCAGCCCGTAATCTTTCGCCCGACCAGGCGCTTCTCCGCGATCTCTTCCGCCAACCGGTGAACCGCCGCACCTTACCCAACGGGCTCACCGTGGTCTCGCGGGAGGACTTCTCCGCGGAGCTGGTCTCTGTCCAGCTGTGGGTGAAGACCGGCAGCGTCCATGAGGGAGACTGGACCGGCGCCGGTCTGTCTCACTTTCTGGAGCACATGCTTTTCAAGGGGACCCCGACCCGTGGTCCGCTCGACATCAGCCATGAGGCTCACGCTATCGGAGGGCACATCAACGCCTACACGACCTACGACCGAACCGTTTACTATATCGATGCGCCAGTCGAGGGTGCCGAAGCAACTTTTGATATCCTGGCTGACATGGGCCTGCGGGCGACGCTGCCCGAGGAGGAGTTTACCTCCGAGCGTGATGTGATCCTGCGCGAAATCGATATGGGGCTCGACGATCCCGACCGTGAGCTTTTCCAGGCCTTTACCCGCACGGCCTTTCGTGAGCATCCCTATCGCTTCCCGGTCATCGGGCTGCGGCCACTCTTTGAGCAGGTGACCCGCGAAGCCCTCTATGCCTACTACAAGGCCCGCTACCAGCCGGGTAACATGGTGCTGGTGGTGACGGGAGCGCTCTCCACAGAGCGGGTGGACGAGCTGGCGGGGCAATACTTCGCGCAGGCGCTGCCGGGTCTGAGCCCGTCTCCGGTTGTCGCGGCCGAGCCTCCGCAGCTGGCTCCCCGGGCCGAGCGCCTGAGCGGCGACTACAATATCGTGCGCGGTCTGGCCGGGTACAAGATCCCCGGTCTGGCGGACCCGGCGGCCCCGGCGCTGGACATGCTCGCCTTTATCCTCGGTAACGGCAAAAGCTCGCTCCTGTGGCAGAAACTGCGCGAGGAAAAACGCCTCGTCCAGCACATCGACGCCAGCTGTTGGAACCCTGGCTCGCAGGGGCTTCTGTGGATGTCCTACCTCTGCGAACCGGGTAAGCGCGAGGAGGTCGAGACCGAGATCCGCCGTGTGCTGGCCAAGGATTTACCCAAGGCCATTACAGCTGAGTCGCTGGCCAAGGCGGTGCGGCAGGCTGTCGTCGGTGAGGTCAATGGCCGCAAGACCATGTCCGGGCAGGCTTCGCGGCTGGGAGTGGCCGAGGTTGTGGTGGGTGAGCTGGACTACCCGCGCCTGTACTTTACGCGCCTCTCGGCGCTGCGTGTGGATGACCTCCAGGCGGCTACCCGGCGCTATCTGGTGGAGCCGGGCTTGTGTGAAGTCACGTTGGAGCCCAAGCCGAAAGCCGCGAACCTCTCAAAGAAAACCTCGGCGGTGCGCGCGCAGCCGGACTTTACCGAGACGACGTTATCCAACGGCGCCCGCCTCCTCGTGCAGTCGGACCCAACCCTGCCCAAGGTTCATCTGCGTCTGGCGATGTTGGGTGGACCGGGGCTTGACCCGGTCAGTGCTCCCGGTGCCTGCGGGGTGCTAGCCTCGCTGATGACCCGCGATACAGAGCGACGGAGTGCGGCCGAGCTGGCAACCGAAGTCGATCGCGTGGGCGGCACCTTTGGCGAGTTTATCGGTAACAACACTTTTGGCCTTTCTGCGGAGGCGCTCCCGGCTGATTTTTCGCTGGCAGCCTCATGGATAACGGATGCGCTTCTCGCCCTGCGTCCGACCGGTTCCTCCTTCGCACTCGAGCGGGAGGGTCAGCTCTCCTCGCTACTGGAGGATGAGGATGAAATCCTCGACTACGGACGCCGCCGTCTGCGCCGTCGTTTCTACGGGGTACATCCCTTTGCCAATGACTATCTGGGTACCCGCGAGGGACTCGAAGCCCTCACCCTGGCCCAAGTCGAGACGTTGCGCTCTCAGCTCGTGCGTGGTCCGAATGTGGTGATCGCTGTCAGCGGTGCCATTGAGGAGGCGGCGGTCCGCGATAGGTTGGAGCCTCTGCTGGCCCAGCTTTCGGGTGAGCCTGCGCCGCTCGTTCCCGCGCTGCCCGGTGTTCCCGCCGAGGTGGGGGATGTGGTGGAGCATTTGCCGCGCGAGCAGGCTGTCGTGCTGGAGGCTTATCCCGACGCGGGTGTGCGCTCGAAAGATTTTCACACCGGAGAGCTGCTGGACGAGCTGCTCAGCGGGATGTCGAGCCGCCTCTTTGAGACCGTCCGTGAAAAGGCCGGCCTGGCCTACTACGTGGGCGCGGCCCGCACCCCCGGCCTCGATGGCGGGCTGTTCAGCCTCTATGCGGGCACGCACCCGGCAGCTGTCGCCGCGGTGCAGGCCGAGTATGACAAGGAAACGCAGCGGCTGCGCTCGGGCGGCGTCACGGCGGAGGAACTCGCGGCCTGCCGCACGCGGCTCATCGTGCAGAAGCGCCAGGGGCTGCAAGCCATCGGATCGCGGGCCATGCAGGCCTCACTGAATACGCTCTACGGTCAGCCGGTCAACAGCTGGCGTGATTACGCCGAGCGTATCCGTGCGATTTCTGCGGATGAGCTGACGGACTTCGCCAGCCGTACCTTTGACCCGCAGAAGCGTCTGCGCCTCTGTGTGCAACCGGCGTCTGCGAAGTGATGCTGAGGGCGGTCACTGTCGGTATTTGGGAGATTTTATGTCTCAAATAATGTAAATTTTCCAGTGACTGGCTTTCCCGCTCGACGGAACTGAGGTTAACAGCCTAGGCTCTGCCGTCGAATACAACGGGGGGGATCATGTTACGCGCAACTGGCGAAAACGGTGCTCACCGGCAGGGTGTGTCTGCCGGGGCGCAGGGTTTTGCCCTGGTGGTAGCGCTGTTGCTCCTGAGTTTCATTCTGACGCTGGGCCTCGCGTTATCGTCGCTGAGCCAAGTCGAGCTCGCGGCGGTTTCAACGCCGAAAAGGCAGTTGATCGCCCGCGAAAATGCGCGCCTGGGGCTGATGCAGGCGCTGGCGACGCTCCAGCGGACGGCGGGGCCCGATCGCCGCCTCACGGCCAGGGCCGAGATCTTGGGGAGTACGACAGCGGCGTCGAATCGCTACTGGACCGGCGTATGGGATGCTGCGATGCCCACTCAGGCACCGGTCTGGCTCGTCTCCGGGCAGGCACCGAATGCCTCCACGATAGCGGCCGATACGGTCGTACTCGTGCCCGCCTATGCTGATGCGGGCGCTCCCGCTGTGAGGGTGGAAAAAGTCCACTTCCAGCAGGATGACGGAAGCTCCCACGCGTTTGCCTGGTGGGTCGGCGATGAGGGCGTAAAAGCCTCGCTCTCGGCGGGCCGTAAACGCGCGGCGGGGCTCTCGGATCTTGAAACCCTTACCCTGCAGAATCAGACCCCTGCCGGGGTTGATTTGAGGGAGCTGTTCGGCGCAGATGTCCTGGTAGACGATGCCTTGAAAGGGGATCTGACCAAGCTTGTCACGCGCGGGGAAATCCCTCTGCTGAGTAACGCTTCCGGCGCGGGCGTGGCGCCGCATCGCGCGCGTGCGGCCTTTCACGATTATACGCCGTGTGCCTACGCGGTGCTGGAAAATCCCACCACCGGTGGCCTCAAAATCAACCTCTCCGACGACGCCTACCGGGACGGATTTGTCAACGATGCCCTCCAGCAGTTCCTGACCCCGATATCAGCCGCGAGCGGACCCGCCGCCGACCTCTCCGCGCATAAGATCAAGACCGGCGAGCCCGTCCACGCCCTCTATCCCGTCCCGACCGAAGTGGTACTGTATATGGGGCTCTTTCACGGATGGTCGGACGGGATCGTGCGCATCCGCTACCACGTCGAGGTCGAGTTCTGGAACCCGTATCCGGTGCCGATCACGTTCCCGGCTGATGCCGGGGATGAGGAGGGCAACAAGAACCGCTCGATTGTCGTGGTCTTCCAGAATATGCCCGAGATCGAGGTCAAGGCGATCGGGGATTCCAAGGTGCCCGATCTGGAGGATGATCTGGATAACTTTAAAGGGGCGGCTGAAGACACCAACGCAAGATACATCAACGGCTGGCTGGATATCAGCCCCCCGAGTAAGGATGGGAATATCCCTGTGTTACTACCGGGTGAGGTCTACCGTGCGATGGCCCCAAACCCTGGCTCACAGCCGCGGGGTGTGGCCCGCCGGTTTTGTTTTCAGACTGGAGTGTCTCTGCAGGGGCAAAGTGATGGGCTGCGCTGGTCCGACTCGCGGGGGGCGCGCCCGGACTACAACACGAAGATCCAGGTCAAGGCCGACGCACCCTCCAAAGGGGTGAGTATTTCGTTCGTTCCCTTCAGTGGCGCAGATACGGATTACCGCGAGGTAGCGCCGTTTTTTGAAATCAAGGATCTGGATTTCGGCGACTTTAAATACAAGCAGTACTTCCGCTCAAAATCGAATCCCGGCAAGACCACGAAGGGCAAGGAGGTCAGCTATGAACTCGATGAGTTTGAGAAGACGCTCGGTAAAGGAATCCTGCCTTTCTCGAATCCATATGACAATATGGACTACTATAACATCGGCCTGTACACGATCGCCTACCACTACCGACTGAAGGCTGATGGGGACGAGATGGCTGACTTACTAGCTGCGCTTGATCCGCGTGCGCCCGTGCTGGACTGCGATGGGACGTACACCGACAGAGAGGGAAAGAAGCGCAAAGTCAAAGACCTGGTCGACTACGAGGTTTTTACCCGCACCGATCCGGACGACCACCTGAACGCCTTTGATGATGATGAGCTGTTTCACGATCCGAAAGCGCGCTCACACGAAGATGAAGATCTGCGGCAGGTCGTAATGTTTGACTTGCCGGTGGCAGAGCCGGTTTCAGTCGGGGTGCTGCGCTTCGCACAGGTGCCCGGGCTGCCCGCGCTTGCCATCGGTACGCCGCGTGCGGCAGCTTACAATGGTGTATTCGATTATTACTACATGAGCCCGCTGTCCTCTGTGATGGGTTCCTCTCGCCGATTGATGAACCCCTGGCTGGAGCCCGTGCGCACGGGTGAGTGGAGTCGTCGCCTGACTGCCTCTGGGGGCTTGCCGCAGCAGGATGATGCCGCGCAGCTTTGCCTGGCTGGTGCCTTTAACCTCAACTCGACCTCCACCGAAGCGTGGCGCTCGGTGCTGGGAGCTTCGCGGCTGGTGCCGGCAGTCGCAGAAGAGCCGGATGGAGGGTGGGGAGTTGCCGGTGGCGCACCCGAAACGCCTCCGGCCTGGTTCCGCTTGCCCTTTTACGGGGCGTGGGCAGATACCCCCTTGGGGACCGCTGAAGACGCAGCGAGCCTGGAGAGTGCCTTCTCCTGCGGTGGCCGCGTACTCGACCCGGATGTTGCCGAGGCTCAGCTGGACTGTGTCGTGCAGGCAGTGGTGGACAAGGTTAAGGCGCACGGCCCCTTCGGCACTGTGGCTGAGTTTGTGAACACCGGGCTCCTGCAGGAGGCGATTGACGAGGTCGGGGTGATACGCGGTACGGACCTGCCTGCGATCAACGAAGGTGTCCCCGAAGGCTCAAACCTGTACCTCACCCAGGGGGATGTGATGGAGGCCCTTGCTCCTATGCTCACCGTGCGCTCGGACACCTTTGTCGTGCGTGCCTACGGTGAGGCTGGATCGGTGCTGGGAGGGGCCGTCACGCGGGCCTGGTGTGAGGCCACAGTGCGTCGTCTGCCGCAGCAGATGGACGGGACCGACCCGATGGAGCCGACGGTGCCGGGCGGCTTTGGGCGCGCGTTCGAGGTGGTGTCTTTCCGCTGGCTCGATCCCTCTGAGCTGGAGGACGAGGACGTCCCGCTCAGTATGTAGCGGAGCCGCTACAGGCCGAGCTTGGCCGGGGTGTAGCCACGGTCGCGGAGGGCTTCCTTGACCTGGTTCATATCGAGCTTGTCGCCGGGCTTGACGCCATGCGCCGCGAACCACCCCTGATTCATCTCCAGGGCGAACTGCAGGTCGCTGCGGATGGAGGGGACGGCGGTCTCATCGTACGGCTGCATCTGGTAGACCTCGCGCAGCACGCCGTCCGGGGTGAAGTAGCCGATGTCGAGTGGGATGCGCGTGCGCCGCATCCAGAATGACATGCGCTGAGTTTCCGGAAAGACAAAGAGCATCCCGTTGTTCTGGCCGAGGCTGTCGCGGTCCATCAGGCCGTGTGACTGCTCGCGGCGATCGACGGCGAACTGTGCCTGGATGATCTGGTCGTCAAGGGTGAGCGGATACCACGTCGAGACCGGCGAGGGCTGGGAAAGGTTTGCGGAGGGCTGGGTTGTGTCCTCCTGGCAGGCCCCCAGGGTGAGAGCGGCCAGCACGATGAGCAGGATCGGAAGCAGGTTTTTCACGCACACGACTCTGGCCATGTGCCTCGCTGGCGGCAAGTGCGGAGTCGCATCGGTAGATGCTGCTGATGCCAGCGCCCGAGGTATCCGGTCTCACCTATCTATCACAGACAGCGATGCGTGAAATGCCCTGCTCTTATAGTTGGTGCGCGGACTGTTTTCCAGCGTCCTGTCTGTGCCTCGGGTATGGGCTATGCTAACCTTGCATTTGCACAAATCCGCACGTTCTAGCCTTGGCGTTTTGCCTCGGGCGTGCGATACAGGAGGCAGGCGATGATTGAGGGATTCCCGCAATCACCGCCAAGCTGAAGATATGACTGCGACGAATGCAAAGCTCTTGTACGCCTCGACCGAGGAAAGCGCCGATGCGCTTTACTTCGCGGGGTTCTTCGTTCCCGATCCGGTGATCCTTATGCAGGTCGGGCGCACACGTTTGGGCGTCTTTTCCCGGCTGGAGTTCGGCCGTGCCGAAAAGCAATCTGCGCTGGATGCGCTCCTGCCCTATGAGGATCTGATGGCCCGCGCCAAGAAGATCTACAAGTCGACCCGCCCGGGACCGGCAGAGATCATCCGCTTGCTGGCGGAGGACCGTGGCTTGAAGAGCTTTCACGTGCCGGAGAATTTTCCGGCCGGGCTCGCACTCAAGCTCATGAAGGCCGGGCTCGATATTCAGCCGATCGAGGGCGCGTTTTTCCCGCAACGCGAGACCAAGACCGAGGCCGAAGCTGAGGCGATCCGCGAGGGAAACCGCGTGGCCGCCGTCGGTATCGACGCGGTCCGCAAGGCGCTGGAAGCTGCGGAGATTCGCGGAGACGAGCTGTGGCTGAAGGGCAAGCGCCTCACCTCGGAGCGTCTGCGCACGCTGATCCAGCTGGCGTGTATGGAGGAAGGCGGCCTGGCCAACCACGTGATCGCGGCCGGTGGAGACCAGGCATGCGATCCGCATGCGGTGGGCGAGGGCCCACTCAAGGCCAACGAGTTGATCATCGTGGATGTCTTTCCGCGCATCATGCACAGCGGTTATCATGGTGACATGACCCGCACCTTTCTTAAGGGCAAGGCTTCGCCCGAGCAGAAGAAGCTCGTCGATACCGTGCACAAGGCACAACGGGCGGCGCTCGCGGGAATCAAGGCTGGCGTCAACGGCAAGACGATCCATGCCGAAGTGGACCGGATCTTTAAGCAGACGGGCTACGTCACCGGCCAATCGCGTGGTGTCTGGGAAGGCTTTATCCACAGTACCGGGCACGGTCTCGGGCTGGAGATCCACGAGTCTCCGCGCATGAGCCCGGTGGGCGACCGGCTGAAAAAGGGCGTCGTCGTCACGGTCGAGCCTGGCCTGTACTATCCGGGGCTGGGTGGCTGCCGCATCGAGGACGTCGTCCAGGTGCTGGATGACGGCTACGACCTGCTCTCCGAGGCTCCCTACGAGTGGGAAATCGCTTAGCAGGGCAGGACTAACTCCTTGCACTTGTGATCCTGCGGATGGCTTAGGCTGCTCCAGCCGGAGTTGTTTTTCATTGGCTATGCTTGCGACCCTCTGGAAAAGGCGTTGGATAAGCCCCTGACATGAACAAAGCACTCTTTCTGGACCGGGACGGGACGATCATTGAGGATACCCACTATCCGCACAAGCCGGAGGATGTCCACCTGCTGCCCAACGCGGTGGACGCGCTGAAGCAGGCGCGCGAGCTGGGCTACCTGCTCTTTCTCTTTACCAACCAGAGCGGGGTGGGGCGCGGTATTTACACGCTGGAGGACGTGCATATCTGCAATGCCTACATGCTGGAGCAGCTCGGGCTGGGGGAGGACCTGTTTACCGATATTTGCATCGCGCCTGAGCATCCCGAGGAGGACAGCGCGTACCGTAAGCCGTCCCCGCGCTTCATCCACGAGATGACCACGGCGCACGCGCTCGACCCGGAGCAATGCTACATGGTGGGTGATCGCACGAGCGACTGGGGAGCGGGCGTCAACGCCGGTATCCACCCCGTCGCTGTGCGCACGGGGAAGGACTTCGACGAAAAGGCTCGTACCTATATCGACGAAAACGGTGTCGCCGTCTTCGCTGATCTGGCCGCCTTCGTGGCCACGCTGGCATAGGCGGGCCTAAGTCCTGCCCCCGTGATCCTGCGGATCACCTTGGTGTATTCAGGGGAAAATGCCATGAACGCGGTTTTCTTGGCCAACGAACGTGCTAGCAATGTTAAATCGCTGACACGATGCGCAGCATCGAGGATCCTCAAGGCTATGCCTTGAGCTGGGGCTTGGGGCGAGAAGCCCCAATGTGCCTTATCAAAAGACAAAAAAGCGTCCGCCGGTAAGGGCGGACGCTGGTGCATAAAAACGTGCCTGAAGCGCGGACTACTTCTTGCCCTGGGCGATGCCCTGGCCGGTGAGGTAGTCGTAGCTTTCCTTGACGGCCTGCATCATGTCGCCGTCGTAACGGTCGAGCTCGACTGCGACGTACTGGGTGTACTTGTAGACCTTGGCGGCGCTGAGCAGATCGACATCGCCGGCACCGGCGGGGCGGAAGGGGGCGGTGTCACCGAGCATGACGTTGCCGCTCTCGGTCTTGGCTTCGCGGAAGGTGTCCTTGTCGGAGACGACGCCGTCCTTGAAGTGCAGGGCGAGGCCGCGCGGGCCGATTTCCTCGACGAACTCGGCGGGGTTGAGGCCAGCCTTGGCAACCCAGAACAGGTCGGCTTCCCACAGAACGCTCTCGGGGGTGTTGGCCAGGAAGTACTTGTAGGCGCTTTCGCCATCGATCACGGCGAGGTCCCAGTCATGGTTATGATAACCGACCTGGAGGCCATGGGGAGCAGCGTTGGCAGCAGCTTCACAGTACAGCTCGGTCATGGCCTTGACCTTGTCCATGGAGGTGTAGTTTTCCTTGAACCCGGGAGGGCAGCCGGTGATGAGGTACTTGTGCCCCATCAGGAGCGCCTGCTCGATGATCGCGTTCTTGTTTTCGCCGATGGGCAGGGCGATATGTGCGGTCGGGGCCTGCAGGCCGAGCTCGGCGAAGAGCTTGGCGGCCTTTTCGGGGCTGGAGCCGGGGTAGCCTGCCGGTTCGACACAGCCGAAGCCCATGTCAGCGATGGCGCGGATAGTGCCTTCGTAATCCTTTTCGGCGTTCTCGCGGACGCTAAAGAGTTGGACAGTGATCTGAGGTTTCATAGGTGGGATGGGTTAGCTTTGTTTTGATAAAAACTTTTCTAAAACTAAGAATGTGCTAGTATACATGCAGTTGGCCTCGGTGTATATTGACTAAACCTATGAAGTGTGAGCAAAAACTGCCCCCTGCGATGGTCGGCATAGGTACGTTTAAAAGTGGACTCGGCGGCTGTCGCGAACCGGCTCAAATCCTGCCGGGTATGATCTACTTTGAGATCATCACCGAGGGCTCTGTTTACGGGCCTGACGAGTCGCAGCAGCTATACGGAGAGGCTACGGTTTTCTGTCACCGGGCCGGGCACTCAACCATTTTCAGGAGCCCGCAAAACAGCTACTACCACTGCGTGGTGCCGCGCTTTCAGATGAGCAGCGGCGCCGATGTCATGGACTGGCCGCGGTGCTTTCAGTGGCGTGACCGCAAGGCCATGCACCAGTTTACCGATGAGATGATCCACTCCTTTCACTACGCCGGGATGGACTCACGTGTGATCGGTAATCTCGTGTGGAGCCGTTTGTGCTTCGAGTTGGAGCAATACCGGATGCATGAGCGCGGGCACGGGCTTAACCCGCAGTTGAGCGCAGCCACGGACTTTATGAACGCCCGCTACGCCGACCCCATCGGAATCGAGGAGGTGGCCGAGGCGGCGGGGGTGAGCGTCTCGCACCTGCACATGCTTTTTCGGCAGCACCTGGACGAAACTCCGCACCAGTACCTGATCCAGAAACGCATGCGCGTGGCCGGGCACACGCTGGTCACGACGGATGACCCGATCAAGGCTATCGCTTCCGATGTGGGCTATCTGAACACGGAAAACTTCTGCCGCGCCTTCCGCAAGTTCTTCGGCAAGTCCGCCTCCGAGTACCGCCAGGCCTACGCCCGCCCCAGTCGTGCGTGAGGGTGAAGAGTTAGTTCGTGGGGTTACGCTTAAGCCAGCAAGGCAGGTTTAGAACGAGCAGAAAAAGACCCAGCACGACGGCAAAGGTAGTCGCCATCGAGCAGTAGAGTTCGGAATGTGTGAGACCAGCATACCCAAGCGAGTCGGGATTTGCACTGCCCAACCAGGGCAAGGCAAAGATATGCAGGGCAAGGATGAATGCCGTGGCGTAGCGGGTTATCCAGCTCATGGTGAGTCTGGTAATCAATAGGAGTGCGACCGCAGCGAACAGAACGTAAAAGACGAAACCGAAGTTGATCCCCTGAGCGCCCGGAGGTACGCGCATGGGCACCCAATCTGTGAGGAATGCGGTCACGAAAAATCCGCTTAGCCAGATAAAGTAGGCTAAGATAAACGGCAACAGGACGCCCCAGATAAACTTTACGAGGTTGCCTAGAGCTCTCATGTTTTTGCGCGCGATGGTTAGAGCCTGATGGCAGTTTACTCCTGTGGCACCTTCACACGCTTCAGCTTAACCAACTCGAAGGTGCCTCCTGCGTACATACGCAGAGGAGAGGGTGGGGCCAGTATGCGAATTTTATAATAAGCCACGGCGCTTAATATGCTGAGTAGTAGCAAGCTAATGACATCCGAAGCGGAGTATCTGCTCATCTGCTCTTCAATGCCCATGGATAAAAGTACGATTAAGGCAAAGATTATTGATAGGATAGTTGAAGTCCCAAATATAAGTGCACCCGCCTGAGTGCACAGGCGTCTGAGCCAGTAGTTATGACTGTGTCGTGGATCTAAATGGTGTATGGTTTCACACTCGTACGTTTCATTTTTACTGGCTGCCAAGAGGAGGCCCAACGGAGAGAATAGGCTGACCAGCGTGGAGATATTACTGCTTTTTCCGGCGTAGGTCTTTCGCCAGGTGGCCGTATGAGCGGGTAGGTGTGGAGTAGATGCGTTTTCGATATCGGCTACGGCTTGAGCGACCGCTGCATAGGTTGCATAGATAAGCGGCTCGGTGTACTTCCGTTTGCGGAGGTCTTTGATCAGCTTTCCTTCGCAGAGCAGGCGGGCATCACGCTCAAAGGGGTCCTCGGGGAGCGGAGTGGCGGCGGGGTCTTTCAACTCGAAGACAGGCATGGGCACGAGTATGCGCTCTCACCTGATCTGGGTAAAGTGTATTGTAATCTATGATGCGTAGGGCGCCAAAACTGCGTCATGGCATTTTCTCCTGAAAATGCCAGGGTGATCCGGAGGATCACAGGTGCAGGACTCTGTCCTGCCTATCACATGCGCTCCAGCGGGGTGATGCCGAGGAGGCGCAGGCCGGTCTCCAGGGTGCTCACGGTGCGGGCGCAGAGCATGAGACGGCGGGCGCGCACATCGGCTTCATCGACAACGACGCGGTTGGCGTTGAAGAACGTGCTGAAGTCCCCGGCCAGCTCGTACAGGTACGTGCACAGGTGGTGCGGGCGCAGGTCGGAGACGGCCAGCGTGATCGCCTCCGGGAAGCCCATCAGCTTGCGGGAGAGGGCGAGCTCTTCCTCGGTTTCCAGGCAGGAGGCCTCAGCCTCAGTGGCCGGGTCGCCGGGGGCGGCCCCAGCCTTGCGGAAGATCGAGTGCACGCGGGCCACGGCCATGAGCAGGTAGGGGGCGGAGTTACCCTCGAAGGCCAGCAGCTTGTCCCACGCAAAGACGTAGTCCTGCGTGCGGTTCTGCGAAAGGTCGGCATAGCGGACGGCTCCGAGGCCGACGGCGCGGGCGATGGTCTGCTTTTCCTCGTCGGAGAGGTCGGGGCTCTTTTCGTCGACGATGGCGCGGGCGCGCTCGGTGGCCTCGTTGAGGAGAGCCTCCAGGTAGATTGGCTCGCCGGAGCGGGTTTTGATGGCCTTGCCGTCGTTGCCGAGGATGGCGCCCCACCAGACGTGGGAGAGCTTGGGCAGCTCGTAGCCCTTTTTCTCGAACCACTTACTGGCGGTGAGGAAGAGCTGCTCGAAGTGGTCGCGCTGGCGGCCGTCGGTCAGGTAAACGACCTCGTCCGCGCCGAAGTGCTCGCGGCGGTAGAGCAGGGTGGCCAGGTCGGTCCCGGCGTAGTTGCTGGCGCCGTCTTTTTTACGGACGATAAAGGGCTGCTCATTGAAGCGCGGGTGCTCGGGGTGGAAGACCACTAGTGCGCCGTCGCTCTCCTCGGCCAGGCCGCACTCGCTCAGCTCGTCGTAGATGCGCTGCACCTTGTCGCGGTAAAAGCTCTCGCCAAGAGTGACGTCGGGGTGCACGCCGAGCATGGCGTAGATGCGCTCAAAGGCCTTGTTACTGGTGGCGACGATTTTTTCCCATAGCGCGGTGTTCTCGGTGTCGCCCTCCTGGAGCTTGACCAGCTCGGCGCGGGATTGATCGCGGATGGCACCGGTCTCGTCGGCTTTTTCCAGTGAGGTGCCTTCTTTATAGAGGCGTTCGATCTGGGCGAGGGCGTCATCCCCGGCGGCGTCGAGGTCGTAGCCCTCACGCTTGATAGCCATGATAAGGGTGCCGAAGTTCGTGCCCCAGTCGCCGATGTGGTTGTCGCGGATGGTCTTGGCGCCGCAGAAGTCGATCAGGCGGGCCACGGCCTCACCGATCACCATCGGGCGCAGGTGGCCGATGTGCATCTGCTTGGCGGTGTTGGGGGAGGGATAGTCCACCACCACGGTCTTGCCCGCGAGGAGGCTTCCGGCCCCGTCGGCGAAGTTCGACTCGTCGCGGAACTTCTTGATCCAGGCAAACTTGTAGGCGGGCGTGAGCGTGATGTTAATGAAGCCGGGGCCAGCGATTTCGAGGCTGGCCATGCCCTCTGCGAAGAGCGGGGCCTTGCTGAGCTCGTCCACGAGCTGTTGGGCGAGGGCGCGGGGGTTGGTCTTCTTGCGCTTGGCAAAGGGCAGCACGCCGTTGGCCTGGTAGTCGCCGAAGCGGGGCTCAGCCGTGCGTACGCTCGGCTCGAAGTTTTCGTCAAAGTCTGCGCAGGCAGCCGCAGCCTCAGCAACGAGGCGGGCCAGCTCGCGGGCCGTATCAAAGGCAATATCCATGTCTTTAAGGGATCAAGGCACGCGCGGGCGCGGGGTCAAGCGAGGAATGGATGTGCCGTCTATTCGCGTCTCTGATGGGGGCTAAAACCGTCGGTATACAAAAAAAACTCGACAAAAGACCCCTTTTCTGTCTAGGATTAGCGGTTTATCATACAGTCAACGTATACGCTGACCAATACCTAAGTTCATGGCAGAGAAAACCTTACTTGCGTCGCGGAAGTTCATCAAGCCCTCTTTTTCGTATCTGATCGAGAAAAAACGGGATGGAGGAGAGTTCAACGAGGATGAGATCCGCTTCATTGTCGATTCTATTCTGGATAAGGAGATGCCCGAGTTCCAAATGGCCGCATTGGCCATGGCTATCTACTTCCAAAACATGTCCGCTCAGGAGACGGCCACTTTTGCCGAGGAGATGATGCTTTCCGGTGAGGTCATCGACCTGTCCAAGATCACCAAGCCGAAGATCGCCAAGTACTCCACCGGTGGCGTCGGCGACAAGACCTCGCTCGTGCTGACGCCTTTGGCGGCTGCCTGCGGCGTTGTCATGCCCGCCATGAACGGCGTGGACGAAAACTTCGTCATCAGCACCCTCGACAAGCTCTCGGCTGTCCCGAAATTTAAGGCCGGCATCGAGCTCAAGGATTTTGTCAAGCAGCTCAAGACCGTTAACTGCGCCATCGTGCAGCAGCACCCGGAAATCGCTCCGGTGGACGGCATCCTCTATGAACTGCGCCAGAACACGGCGACCATCCAGAGCCTGCCGCTCATCACCGGCAGCATCCTCAGCAAAAAGCTGGCGGAAGGAGCGGAAGGTCTCGTCGTTGACGTGAAGTGGGGCAACGGTTCCTTCGTCAAGGATCTGGAGCAGGCCAAGCAGCTCGCCCGCAGCATCACCCGTGTGGGCCGCAGTATGAAGCGCCGCTGCGTGGCACTCGTTACCGATATGAACCAGCCGCTGGGCGACACGGTCGGTACCGCTCTGGAACTGCGTGAGGCCATCGAACTGCTCAAGGGTGAAGGCCCCGAGGACCTGAAGGAACTCGTGCTCAAGCTCGGGATGGAAATCGTCCGCCTCGCCGGTGTTGCCGGTTCGACACTCTCGGCCAAGCAGACCGTGCAGAAGCACCTCAAGGATGGCTCGGCTCTAGAAAAGTTTAAGGAAATGCTCGCCGCTCAGGGTGGCGACACCTCCGTCATCGACGATCCGGATAAATTCCCGACCGCCAAGTACATCCGCAAGCTGCCCGCTCCCAAGCGCGGCTACGTGCACACCATCAACGCTGGCATGATCGCCCGCGGTGTGCAGATCCTCGCCTCTTCGAGCAAGAAGGGCGCGAAGATGGACCCGGCTGTCGGTGTTTCCGAGATCAAGAAGGTCGGCACCCAGGTCAAGCAGGGTGAGCCGCTCATGATGATCCACTACAACGATGAGTCCAAGCTGGAGAGTGCTCTGGAGTACCTGCGCAGCGCCTACCGCCTCGCTCCCAAGCGCCCGAATCCGCCGGAACTCATCGTCGAGCGCGTCGCCTAAACAGGCAGGGCAGGGCATTGCCCTGCACCCGTGATGCTTCGCATCACCGCTGGCATTTTCTGGAAAAATGCCAGAGTGCAAGCGACCAGACTTCTTTTACGAAACCCCGCCCGTGTGGCGGGGTTTTTTCGTGGGCGGGGTTGTTGGGTCTGATTCATGCAATCTATTGCATCTTCGTATTTCTGGCGTGCGTAGGCGGGTGCAGGATGTAGGATATGGGGCAATAGCGTGCGGGGTTTCCCGCAGCGCTCACACCAGCAGTTATGAGTGACGATTCTTACCCTGTTATCCGTGAAAAAATCGAATGGTGCCGCACTTGGGTGCCTGATTGTGACCAGGCCGAGCTGAGCATACCGCGTGTGCTGCTGATCGGCGATTCCATTACCATGGGCTACGGGCCGGAGGCGGCTGAGCTGCTCAAGGGTGAGGCCTCCGTGGCCTGGCTGGGGACATCGCGTTTTCCGGCGGACCCGGCCTTTATGGACCAGCTAGAGCTGATGTTCCGGTACGATACCTTTGACGCTATCCACTTTAATAACGGGCTGCATGGCTTCGACTACGATGAGGCGGTCTACGACAAACTGTACCGCAGCACCGTCAAGGCGCTCCGGGAGATGACGCCCGGCCTGCCGTGGGTGCTCGTGACCAGTACGCCGGTCCGGGCCAAGACCCCTGCTGCCGACAGTGCAGATGTGAGCGAGTTTCCCGCTCCCGAGCTGCTTCCGCGCAATGCGCGTGTCATCCAGCGCAATGAAACGGTGACGTCTCTGGCGCAGGAGCTGGGGCTGCCCGTCAACGACCTGTACGCGGCGATGATCAACCACCCCGAGTATGTCAATCCGGACGGGGTGCACTACAACGACGAGGGAAAACGCTATCAGGGGCAGGTCGTGGCGGACTGCATTCGCCAGCATCTGATCGCCCGCTGAGGGTCCACCACTTTGCACAGAAAAACCCCGCTCAGACCGAGCGGGGTTTTCTTTTAAAGGAGCTTCCGTTCCTGCGTGATGCTGGCGTAGGGCAGGGCCCTTATTCTCATGTGCGGCTAGGGGGGCAGCGAACACAGTGAGCGATGGGGCAGAGCCCCATCAATGCCAGCGGAGGCACTCTGCCTAGGCGCGACCGAGATAGTCGCCGGACTCGGTGCTGACGCGGATGATTTCGCCCTGCTTGATAAAGAGCGGGACCTGCACGACCAGACCGGTTTCGGTGGTGACGGGCTTTTGCACGTTGCTGGCGGTGTCGCCCTTGATGCCTTCGGGGGCGTCGATGACCTTGATCTCGACGGCGGCGGGGAGGTTGACCTCGACCGGCTTGTCATCGACGAGCAGGATGTCATACACCTTGTTCTCAATCAGGAACTTGGCGATCGACTCACAGATTTCTGAGGGCAGGACGGAGTCTTCAAAGCTTTCAGGGTCCAGGAAGTGGTAGCCCATGTCGTCGATGTACGAGTACTCGAGCTTGGCCGTCGAGGTGTGGCAGAACTCGACGCTGTCGGTCGAGCGGAATTTCACGTTGGTGGACGAGCCGGTGTTCAGGTTGCGCAGGGTGACCTGCACGAAGCCAGCCTGGCGGCCTTGCGTGCGGTGCTGCATGTCCAGTACGAGGTGCGGTACATCCTGGTAGGTCAGGACGCGTCCTTTGCGGATTTCAGTCGGTGATGCCATAGGGTTTATCAGGAAAAAATCGGATCAATGGCAAAAACAGCCCCCGTGTCAACGCCGGTTTCATGGCCATGCGGGCGCAACACGTTCTTTACAAATGCTGTGAAGGCCCTAAGGTCTTGATCTTTTACGCATTTTCCAGCCCGTATGAAGCAACGCAGCATCCTCCGAGACGCCAGTATCAAAGGCAAAGCCCTGCACACCGGCGAGGAAGTTAACCTCACCCTCAAGCCCGCCCCCGCCAACCACGGGATCGTTTTCCGCCGCGTTGACCTCTACGGCAAGCCGGAGATCAAGCCCGACGTCTCGCTCGTAAGCGAGTTGGTCCGTAATACGACGATTTCCACCGGCCACACAAAGATCCACACGATTGAGCACGTCCTGAGTGCGCTTAACGGGATGGCCGTGGATAATGTCCTGATCGAGATGGATGCCAGCGAGCCCCCGATCCTTGACGGCTCCGCCAAGCACTTTGTCAACCTGATCCAGGAGGCCGAGCCGGTCGAGCTGGATGCCGAGCGTGAATACCTGGAGCTGACTGAGCCGGTCTCCGTCACCAACGGCAGCAGCTCGCTGATTGCGCTGCCCTACGACGGCCTGAAGATCACCTGCACCAGTGCCGACGACCGCGGTATCCACACCCAGCATGTCTCGATGGAGATCGACCCGGACAGCTATGTGGCGCAGATCGCCCCGGCCCGGACCTTTACCATTTACGAGGACATCGAGGAGCTGCTCAAGCTGGGCAAGATCCAGGGCGGCAGCCTCGACTCGGCCATCGTGATCAAGGGCGATAAAATCCTCTCCAAGGAGCCCCTGCGCTTCAAGGACGAGTTCGCCCGGCACAAGATCCTCGATGTGGTCGGGGACATCACTCTGCTGGGTAAGCCTCTCAAGGCACACATCATCGCCGTGCGCACCGGTCATGCCCTCAATGCCAAACTCTGCCAGGCCATCGTTAAGAGCCAGCAAAAGCCCAAGTCCAAAGGCCCCGAGCGTGGCCCGCAGCAGGTGCTTCCCAGTGAGAGCGAGCTGGATATCCGCCGCATCCTGGACACGCTTCCGCACCGCTATCCCTTTGTCATGATCGACCGCGTACTGGAGATCACCGATAACGGTGACCGCCTCGTGGCGATGAAAAACGTGACCTACAATGAGCCTTACTTCCTCGGTCACTTCCCGGGCCAGCCCGTCATGCCGGGCGTTCTCCAGGTCGAGGCCATGGCTCAGGCCGCAGGCATCCTTATGCTTCGCCGGATCAGCTCGGAGAACAAGATCGCGTTCTTCATGAGCTGCGACAAGGTCAAGTTCCGCCGTGCCGTCGTGCCGGGTGACCAGATGGTGATCGAGATGCGCCTGACCAAGAACCGCGGTAACCGCATCGGCGTGGCCGAGGGCATCTGCAAGGTCAACGGCAAGGTTGTTTCCTCCGCCGAGCTGATGTTCACCATTGCCGAAGCCGGTGGTGATATGTAACTCTTTTCCTCTCTTTTGCCCGTCCCGCTATGAGCAAGACAACGGCTGAACCCCATATCCATCCTACCGCTATTATCGAAGAGGGCGCCCAACTGGCCGAGGGCGTCAGCGTTGGCGCCTACGCCTATATCGGCGCGGAGGTTAAGCTGGGGGCAGGGACCGTTATCGCTCATCACGCGACCATCGAAGGCTATACCCAGATGGGCCGCGATAATCAGGTCTTTCCCTACGCCTACATCGGGGCCAAAACGCACGACCTGAAGTTCAAGGGCGGCAATCCCGGCCTGAAAATCGGGGACCGTAATGTCTTTCGCGAGTACACGAATGTCCACCTCGCTACGAACGACGAGGAGTTCACCGTAGTCGGTAACGACAACGTCATCCTCGCCTACAGCCACATCGCGCACGATTGCATCATCGGCGACCGTCTGGTGATGAGCAGCCACTCTGCCCTCGGCGGGCATGTTGTGGTGGGCGACCATGTCGTCGTCGGCTGGGGCGTGGGCGTGCACCAGTTCTGCCGTCTCGGGGCACACGTCATGGTGGGCGCCTGCTCAAAGGTGGTCCAGGACGTCCCCCCGTACATGATTGTCGATGGTAACCCCGGGGAAGTGCGCACGATCAATAAGGTTGGGCTCGAGCGTCGTGGCTTCACCGCTGATCAGATCGAGTTGATCCGTGGCATGTACCGCCTCTTTTACCGTCAGGGGCTGAATCGCTCTCAAGCACTGGAACAGCTCCGGGCCCATGAAAAGGTGACGGATCCGCTCGTGGCGGCCATGCTGGAGTTTACCGCCCGCAGTGACCGCGGTTTCAGCTAACCAAGAGCATGCTCTGGACCCTCGGTGCTACGCACCGGGATGGTTTTGCTAAGGCAAAACCATGGGAAGCGGCGTTGGCCGGTGACTTGAATTACCTGCTAAGGAGCAGTCTTTTCTATGGCCTGAGAGGCTGGAGATTGCAGAGCGCCATGATCGTACCAGGTGCCGTTGACCATGATGATCTGGCTGTCCTCGGGGACACCGAACTGGTCGTGCAGGATATTATCGGCCAGCAGATTCATCGCGATGGGGCCGAGCTTATCGTAGCCGACATGGATGCCAGCTTGAGCGGGCTCGCCTTCACCGGGGACCAGTGAAACCACCGGGATGCTTTCCGGCAGGCCGGCCGTATGGAGCTCTGAGGTGGGGCGGACTGTGCCGTTGAGGACGACATCCGGGGCCTGTTTGTCCTGCCAGGTAGCGAGCTTGTCGAGACCGAAGCAGGGCGGCACGCACTCCTTGCGGGGCCACTCGTGCTGGATGGCGAGCATGGCAGCCAGGTGAAGGTTGTGCATGGTCGGCTCCATCTGAGGGTCGGCGATGAGCCCAATACGGCGGTAACCGGCTTCCCGCACCTTGCGGATCGCCAGCAGCGCGTTTTCGTAGTGGTGAGTGACGACACGGTGCAGGCGCGGGCTCGTGATCGAGTAGCCGACTGTGACGACCGAGAACGCCTCCAGCGGGAAGTTCAAATGGGTGTCCGGTTGGCCGCTCGAGCCGAGGAGAATCCCCTGGATGCCTCGGGCCTCAAGGATGTTAGCCAGTCGGGCAGGGGAGCGTCCCGGCTCGTGGAGCCAGAACTCTTCGCAGTCGTAGCCATGCTCGCGCGCGCGTGTGCGGGCACTCTGGAAAAAATCGCGCAGGGTGGGGGTCTCAGCGATGAAGTCCGCGCGGTTGCCGACATTCAGGAATGCGATCCGGCTGCCGGGCGACTGCTTGCGCTCGCCGTTGAGACGCAGCATGAGCTTGGCGATCGCCGGGTCCGGGCGGTAGCCCATCCGCTTGGCTACGGCCTGGATGTGCTCGCGAGCCTTCTTGGAGATGTTCGAGTCGTTGCGCAGGGCGTAGGAGACCGCTGCACGGGAGTAACCCGACTCGCGGGCGATGTCGCTCAAGCTGATGCGTTGGGGCATTTGGGCCATTTGAGGGGATTTTGGGGCATCGAATTAAAGAGTCAACCTGAACGATTCAGATTTGAGAAAATTGCCTCAATGCCGATAAATAGGAAATAGTCGATGCATACCTCTGCTTTAGTCCCCCATACCCCGACCCCCGTGAATTCATACCGACAACTGCATCACAAGCGTTTCTCGCGTGCTGGCTTTTCGCTGGTCGAGCTGCTGGTATGCATCGTGGTTATCGCCATTCTGACGGCGATCAGCATCCCGGCTGTTGGCTACTTACGCCAGAGCGCGAATAAATCCAAGACGGCCGCCAAGCTGCACCACCTCGTGCTTGGGACAAACCTTTACGCCGCCGACAATAGCGGCCTGGCCCCTGCGCCCAGAGTGTACCGGGACGGGACGCTCAGCTACAATCACGCGCCGCACTATTACATGGTCGAAGCCTACGACATCACGCTGCGTGAATACGTCGGCGACCGCTTCGAGGCTCTTTACGCACCCGGTCCTCTGAGCGAAGACCCGGAGGGCAACTACGACCCGGATGTGCAGCGTGCGGCTGCTGATCCAAACGACTTCGTCACGTTTCAGTATTTCAACGCTGATGCCTCCGGAGACAATACCGGCCGCCCCACCGCCGAGAATAGCCTGCTTTTTAAGCGTATCATAGACTCACCCGCCAATCATGCCATGTGGGGCACGCTGACCTATGTCACCGGTGGCCGCAGCTTTGGCCAGATGGAGGGACGCTCGAATCTGAGGGAGCTTGAGGGCATGAGTGCCGCCTTCCCGGACGGCTCGGTGCGCTGGGTCGAGTTCGATAAGCTCGTTCCGTTCTCCGCCGACGGAGCGTACCTGTGGCCCGATCCTGAGTATCAGAAGAAATAACTTTTCCATCCAAAACACAAAAATCCGACCAACCAACAACGAATCATGACTATTAAGACCCCGATTCTTGCAACCGCCCTGCTGGGTGCCCTTGCTATCGCCACACCGGCTCTCCAGGCCGAAGTCCTCGCCGAATGGGATTTCTCCGACACGTATGTGCTGGCTCCTTCTCAGACCGCTATCGGTATGAGCGCTGACAGCGCGAGCTGGGGCAGCTTTGGCGGGATCACGCAAACTGGCAACTACGGCCGCTCCAGTGCCAACGAAGGCAGCCTCTTCTCCCGCGTCGAGACCCTGGCCTCACCCGCCGCAACCGTTCTTGGCTCTACAGACACCTACGCCACGACGAACAATACTTACTTTGAGTTCACGATGACGCCGGATTCGGGGCAAGCCTTCTCCATCACGAGCTTTTCCGCCGAGGTTTTTGCACAGACCATCAGTAACAACGGAGGACTGAGCCAGGCCGCCTATACGATTCACTACTCCCTGCAATCCGATGTGACCGGGTGGGGGAATGAGCTTGGCAGCACGACCTTTGACGCTCCTGCGACCACGAATCAGAATGGCGTTACCTACGATGCCGAACCCTTCAATGTGACCCTGGACAGCAGCTTCGCGAACATCAGCTCCGAGGTGAACTTCCGCGTCTACGTGTGGGTCGAAACTTCAGACCCGAGCCAGTACCAGAGCATCCGCCTGGATACCGTTACCTTCAACGGATCCGCGATCCCGGAAGCCAGTGGCTCCTCGATGATCCTCGGTGTTGCTGCGCTGATCGGCCTGTTTTTCATGCGCCGTCGCCGTAAGTAGCGACCGCTCAGGCAGGGGCCGGCGATGTGCCCGCACCTTGCCACACCCGTTGGATTAATTGTATGTTTGCACGCAGGCGGCTTGGACGCCGCCTGCGGATGGAATTTTTGTGTCTCAATACCCGCCTTTATCGCTCATGAATAAGCTTACCCTACCACTCCTTTTCAGCCTGCCCGCCTTGGGTTTTGCCGCCGCGTTGCCGTTGGTCAACCCGGGGTTTGAAAATAGCACCGATGGATGGAGCTTCGGGGATGCCGGGATGAGCTCGGTCTCGGATAAGGCCGCCCGGAGCGGTGAGTACGGGCTACTCGTGGAGGATCAGAGCGGCGCCAAGGGCAGCAGCGTGCGTTCCGCGCGTCTGCCGGTGGAGCCGGGCAAGAGCTACCAGGTGGACTTCTCCGCCAAGATCATTGGCGGGGGCGGCATCGCCGTTTACCTGGAGTTTTACGATGCCAAGGGCAAGGCGCTCACCAGCTCGAAGGATCGTACCCAGGTGCTGCGGGTCATCCCGCCCCAGCTCGATGGCTGGAAGGAGTACTCCGTGGCAGGAACCGCTCCTGAGGGCACCGCCACGGTGGCAGTCTGGGTGCACTCGTTTTCCGGGAACACCGTGACCGCTGCTCTGGATGATTTCTCCGTGCAGGAGGTGCCTGCCTCTGCGGTGAAAGAGCATCCCTCTTCGCAGAGTGCGGCCAGTAAAAGCGCGGCTGCCCAGCCAGCCTGGACGGGGCGCTCGGAGGATTTGCCGTCCTTTGAGAAAAAGGACCCTGCTGCCGCCTTTCCGGAGATGAAGGTCTACCAGCCTGACGGCTCGGCCTTTCGCCAGCCTAAGGAGGACTGGGAGCAGGCTCGCCAGAAGGTGAAGGACGACCCCGAATGGGCGCAGTGGTACGCGGCCAAGAAAAAGGAAGTCGATGCCTGGATGGCTCACAACAAAGACCGCGCCGAGTGGGAGGCGGGCTGGAACCACGAGTTTATCAGCCCTCACGACAACGCCTTTCTCGTCTGGACGGATCGTGTGCCCGGTGAAGAGGTTGATCACTTCATGAGCAAGACCGGGGATCGCGTCGAGATCACCCCAAAGCTTTTTCGCTCCTGGGTAGGCGCTTTCCGTAAGAACCACGCCTCCATGATGATCGAGGCCGGTATGCTCTACCGCCTGACTCAGGACGAGAAGTACGCTGAGTGGGTAGCCGCACAGCTCGACTTTTACGCGGATAACTACATGGCATGGGAAAAGGGAGTGGCCAAGCGCGCCAACTCCTGGCTCGGCTATCAGAGCCTCGATGATGCGGTCATCATCTCCCGTCAGGCTGATGCCGCGCGGCTGGTCTTCGACTACGCCGGTAAAGATCGCCGTCAGAACTGGTACGAAAACCTCTTCAAGCCCGAGGCTATATTACTCGGGAAAACCTTTCAGAACATCCACAACATCGCTACCTGGCAGCGCGCCACACAGGTTAAGATTGCCCTGCTGTACGGCGATAAGGAGCTGCTAAAGGAGTCGATGGACGGTGGCCGCGGCCTGCGGCAGCAGTTCGAGCGAGGGGTGACGGGCGAATACGTCTGGTACGAGCAGTCGATGGGCTACAACGGCTTTATCATCATGGCGACCGAGTCGCTCTTTACCACCGCAGCTCTGATTGGTGAGGGGGACGCCGTCCGCCGCGAGGCAGAGATTGCCGAGAACCTCATGCTCGCCCCGCTGAGCATACGCTTCCCCGATGGTACGATCCCGAACCCGGCTGATAACACCGGCGTGCCGCGCGCATCGGTGACCGGGCTGGCTCAGGTCTACCGTATCCTGCCGACCTGGATCGGTCTGGTCCGGGCGACGACGGTGAGAAACTGGGATACCCTGGTCGACCCGCCGGAGCAGATCGCTGATCTCACCGGCCATCGTGCGGAGGACTTGCCCGAAGTCGTCTCCCGTAACATGGAGTCGACCCGTTTTGCCGTCCTCAAAGAGGGGCCTTGGCAGGTTTTCTTTCACTATGGGCAGCTGAACCGCTCCCACTCGCAGGCCGAGGCCCTGAACTGGGCGGCCTCCTACGGTGATGTGATGATCACCCGTGACTTTGGCACGGTGGCCTACGGTTCGCCGGCCTCCAGCGAGTACTATCGCCAGGGCTTGGCCCAGAATGTCCCTCTCGTCGATGGTAACGGACAGGCTCCGTGGCACCCGGGTAAGCTCTTGGCCTTCGACGCCGAGGAGGGGATGGTCGAGGCGGAGCAGACCCAGTACCGCCCGAATGCTACGGCCCGGCGCAAGCTCCGCATCGAGGGTGACACACTGATCGACGAAGTCTCGGTCAAGGTGACAGAGGGAGAGGCCGTCCCCTTGGGGCTGGCCCTGCATCTGCTCGGGGAGCCCGAGCTGAGCGACGACTTTAAGGCGGTACCGCAAGAAGTCTTCACCGAGGGCCGCCCGGTGCCCTTTAAGTATTGGAAGGATGTCAAGGCCGCTACATTTGAGGATTTTGTTAGTGTACCCGTTGCGTACGATGGTGGCTTGGTTCTGGACGTAGAGTTCAAGGGTTCAGGGCCATTCACGCTCTATGTCGGGCAGGCTCCGGGGCAGCCTCCGGCGACGCATACGGCCTTTTTTCTCGACGGTCCAAGTGGGCATGAGGCAAACTGGACAGTCCGTATGCAGCCGCATATAGACCATCCGGAACCGACGGCTTCGCCGGAAGAAGAGCCGAAAGAACGCTCCTTCTGGCAATGGCTTTTTGGTTCATAACCAACGTTCTACGTTTGCCAAGATATCCAATGCCCACTTATAGAAAACTCCTCGCCGCCGCTACCCGCCCCTGCGTTGTAACCGGCCTATTTATTGCCGCGACGCTCAGTGCCCAGGGTTCTCCGACGACTGGCTCTGCGGAAGCTCCGGCCATTCAAGCCGCTACGCCTGCTGCCCGCACCTTAGCCTCGGAAGCGAGTTACTATGTCGCACAGAGCAGCGTTAAGGCTGCTCCCGTCTCGAAAAAGTCCACAATGGCACAGGCCAAGGCTGACGATCAGGACGCTCCGACCATTCTCCTGCTTTCTGGCTGGCAGACCGTGAACATCGGTGACATCGCCCATACACCCGGTACGATTACGCTGATCAAGAAGCACATCCCCGAAGCGAAGATCATTCTCTGGGGTGGAGACTTGAGTAATGGTGTTCAGGAGTGGCTGGAGGCCTACTTCCCCGATGTTGAGGTTGTTTATGGTCAGATTGGCCTGGACGGTCGCCCCGAGAGTGAGGAAGTTGCTCAGGCCTTTGAGGATGCTGATATTTTTATGCACGGTTCCGGCCCCGGTGTGCATGCTCAAGATAAGTTTGATGCCTGGCGCCGTCTGACCGGTAAGCCCTACGGCTACTACGGTGTCACCATGGACTACTCTTCGTCTTTCGCGAAGTTTGTCGGTCGCGACAAGATGCCGGCGTTGACGCGCAGCGTGCTCCACGATGCTGACTTCGTTTACTTCCGCGAGACTCGCTCACTCCAGGAGGCTGAGGAGGAGCAGATTTCCTCGCCGATCCAGGCCTTTGCTCCCGATGCGGTGTTCGGTGTCGACCAGTATGATAACGAGTGGGCCGACGCCTGGATGAAAGAGAACAACCTCAAGGATGATGAGTTCATCTGCGTGATCGCGCGTACCCGTTTCGCTCCCTACTATAAGATCCGGGCAAACGACCCCAAGCCGCTCGATCTGAAAAAGGAAGCCTACAACAACAAGTACGTCGACTCCGACATGGCCAAGCTGCGTACGCTCATCACCAACTGGGTCAACGAGACCGGTAAGAAAGTGGTGCTGTGCCCGGAGATGACCTTCGAGGTCGAGCTGTCTAAGGAAGAGATTTACGACAAGCTGCCTGACGACATCCGCAAGAACGTCGTCTGGGTGGACTTCTACTGGATGCCCGACCAGGCCGCTGCGCTCTATCAGCACGCGATTGCACTGGTGAGCATGGAGTGCCACTCGCCGATCATCGCCGCCGCTGCCGGTGTGCCCTCGATCTACGTGACGGCTCCCACCGAGACCCACAAAAAGCAGATGTGGAACGACGTCGGTGTGGGTGACTGGATGTTTGACATCGAGGAGACGGACGGGGATGAGCTGTCTGAGACCGTACTGGAGATTTACAACAACACTGAGGAAACTCAGACGAAAATGAAAAACGAGATGGATATCGTTCACGAGCGCCAGGAGGCATCCATGGCGGAAGTTAAGCGTATCCTGAATGAACAATACGCGAAGCGGGCGACTGAATAGTCTCTGATGATGCTCCGCGTGCAAAGTATGCCATGATTCTTGAATATGTTACCCTGGCCATTTACCTGGCGGTTCTTCTGGCTCTGGGAGCTTACTTTAAAAAGTTTAACAGGAATCTGAGCGACTTTGTGCGCGGGGGCGGCCAGGGCAGCTGGTGGCTCATCGGCATGAGTATTCTCATGTCGGGGATCAGCGCCTTTACCTTCACCGGTAACGCTTCTGCGGCCTTCGAGGGCGGGCCATCCCTGCTGGTCATTTACATGGCCAACTGTGCAGGCTTCGCCATGGGCGGTCTTTTTGTGGGCCGCTGGCTGCGACAGACCCGAGCCTATACGACGGCGGACGTCGTGCGCGTGCGCTTCGGGGTGCCCGTTGAGCAGTTCGGGGCCTGCTTTGGTGTGCTGCTCGGGCCGATTTCCGCGGCTATCCAGCTCTACGCGCTCTCGCTTTTTGCAAGCACGGTACTGGGCTTGCCGCTGATACCGATCCTTATCGTCATCGCGGTGATCGTTACCTTTTACTCCACCACAGGGGGGAAATGGGCGGTCATGGCCACGGACTTTGTGCAGGGCATGGTGATGCTCTCCATCACCGTGCTGGTGTGCTTCCTGTCGCTGCGGGCCGTAGGGGGCATCTCAGGGTTTATCGGCTACTTCAGCGACCCACGCTTCAAGGATGACTTTCAGTTCTTCAAGGAGGCGGGCGCCTTCCCGGGGGACCGCTACACGATCAAGTGGGCGATTGTGGTCTTTCTCATGCAGATCAACGCGCAGGTCAGCCTTTCGGCGGCCGGGCGCTATATCGCGGCCCGCGACGGGCGCGAGGCCTCCCGCTCGGCCTGGATGGGCTTTATCCTGATGGCGGTCGGCAGTGCGGTGTGGTTCATCCCTCCGATGGTGGCGCGCTTCCTCTACGGGGCCGAGATCATGGACTCCGGGATCGAGAACCCCGCTGACAGCGCCTATGCCTTTATCGCCATGAAGCTCCTGCCCAACGGCATGCTCGGCATGATGATCGCGGCTATGTTTGCGGCTACGATGAGCAGTATGGATACGGGGCTGAATGGGCAGGTGGGCGTTATCGCCCGCAATATCATCCCCCGTGCCCGGGGTGCGCTCGGCTACAAGGAGCCGCTCTCGACAAAGACCGAGATGCGCATCTGCCACGTCGCGACGGTCGTCCTTGGCGCATTGATCATGTTCTACGCGCTGCTGCTGGTCAGGCAGAAGGATGTGGCTCTCTTTGACATCGGGTTGCTCATCGCATCCGTTATCGGTGTGCCCATGTCCTTTCCGATGTTTTTTGGACTGTGGCTCAAGAAGCTGCCCAAGTGGTCATTCTTTCCAATCTTCCTGGCCAGTCTGGTGCCCTCGGTCTGGTCCTTTATCGACGAGAAATACTATGGCGGTGTCTGGACGATCCAGGGCCGGGCCATGTGGATCATGATTTTCGGGATCGTCGCCTGTGTGGTCTGCACGCTGTTCTCGCGTTTCACCAGCCAGAAGGAGCGGGAGGATGTGAAGGAGTTCTATAAGGTCATGCACAAGCCGATCAGCTACGACGACGAAGTGGGCGGGGACTCGGTCGACCACGAGCAGTACTTTATCATCGCCCGGGCGGTTATCGTGGTCGGGCTGCTGGTGCTGCTTATCCTGCTTTTCCCGAACGATCTCTTCAACCGCCTCTGCATCCTCGCCGTGTCTGGCTCGGTGCTTACGACGGGTGCCCTGCTCTGGGCCGGTGGTCTGCGCATTAAGGCCCGCAGCGAAAAGAGCCTGCCCGTCGAAGAGTAGGAGCGTTGCTGAGCCTTCAGGTAAGGTGGGAAATGTACGTTGTAGGATCTGAACGATTCAGATTTGCTTCCATTGCGGATAAGCCCATGTCGTAGCAATGTTCACGTATGGAATTAGGCGAACCTCGTACGACCTATAGCTATGACGTGATTGTCATCGGTGGCGGCCCCTCCGGGGCGCATGCAGCCATTGCCGCTGCCCGTGCCGGACAGCGCGTGCTGCTGGTCGAGAAGCATGGCTTTCTGGGTGGTTCGCTGACAGCGATGGGCGTAGGCCCGATGATGAGCTTTCACAATGCCGCCGGGGACCAGGTCGTCGGTGGGCAGGCCGAGGAGCTGGTACAGCGCTTGGTACGTGCAGGGGCCAGCCCCGGCCACATCGAGGATAGCGTCACTTACTGCAAGACCGTGACTCCCTTTGACAGTGAGGCCCTCAAGGTCGAGCTGGAGGGGATGTTTATAGAGGCTGGGGGCGAGCTGCTCTACCACACCCATTTCGCCGGTGCGGAAACCTCTGAGGACGGGCGCGTGAAGTCGATCACCCTGTGCAACAAGGCTGGACTGACCCGCTATGAGGCAGGTGTATTTGTCGATGCGACGGGTGATGGCGACATCTGCGCGGCGCTCGGTGTAAAGTTCGCCAAGGGCCGCCCTGAGGACAACGCCATGCAGCCCATGACGATGAACCTCAAGATTGGCAATGTGGACATGGACGCCGTGCGGCGGGATGTCTTTGCCAACCCGGATAATTTCGAGTTCGACCTCGGCCCCGAGGAGGGCCTGCGCCGCTTGCGGGACACCCCGCGCGTCAGCCTGAAGGCCTACGTGAAAACATGGCGCGCTGCCAAGGAACGCGGCGAGGTCGATGTGCCGCGCGAGTTTGTGCTCTTCTTTGAAACCGCTACGCCCGGCGTGGTCATCGTAAACACTTCCCGCATTCAGGGGCTGGACGGGACCGACCCCTACCAGCTCAGCCGCGCAGAGGTGATTGGCCGTCGTCAGAACCTCCAGATTTTCGCATTCCTGAAAAAGCACTGCGCGGGCTTCGAGAAGGCGATCCACCTGGGGGGTGCCTCCCAGATCGGTGTGCGCGAAACTCGCCGCATCGAGGGGCTTTACACTTTGACCGCAGAGGACGTGCTTGATGAGCACGCCTTTGAGGATCCCATCGCGCTCGGTGGCTACCCGATCGACATCCACTCGCCGGATAAGGCCGAGACGAACACCCGCGCGCTGGACGGACGGGTGCGCTACCAGATCCCCATGCGCTGTCTGCTGCTCAACAGCCCGGACAACCTCATCGTCGCGGGACGCTGCATCAGCGCCACGCACGAGGCGATGGCGGCCTTCCGGGTCAGCCCGATTGCGATGGCCATCGGGCAGGCTGCCGGTGTGATGGCGGCAGTCGCTCTTGAGAAGGGTGTTCCGGCCAGTGAGGTGCCCTACGGGCGTGTGCGTGAGCTTCTCCTGGAGGGTGGGGCACTGCTGCCGACGAGTTTGGTCGAGGCGTCTACATCCTTGTCCTGAGAAACGCGCCTCGGTTATCGTTGGCGCTGAGCCTCTCTTGTTATGTCCGACCCTATGTCTTTTCACGATCGTTATACTTTTCCTGATGATTTCATCTGGGGCGTGGCTACCGCCGCTCCGCAGATCGAAGGTGCCGGTGAGGAAGACGGCAAAGGCCCGTCCGTCTGGGATCACTATGCCACGCAGCCCGGGAAGATCCGCAACGGCGATAACCTGCTCGTAGCCTGCGACCACTACCACCGCTTCGAGGAAGACTTTAAGCTCATGCGCGAGCTTGGGGTGAAGCACTACCGTCTCTCGCTGGCCTGGCCACGCATTTACCCGGAGGGTGATGGTGAGCTCAACCAGAAGGGGATCGACTTCTACCATCGGCTTTTCGACGCCCTGGAGGCCAACGGCATCACCCCGTGGGTGACGATCTTTCACTGGGACCTGCCGCAGTCGCTGGAGGAGCGTTTCGGGGGCTGGCGTTCGCGCAAGACCGTGGAGGCTTTTGCCCGCTACGCACAGACGGTGGTGAAGGAGTTTGGCCCGCGCGTGAAGCACTGGTTTTCCCTCAACGAGATCATAGCCTTTACCCGTAATAGCTACGGCATCGGCCGGAATGCACCCGGCCTGAAGCTCGACACGCCGACCGTCAACCAGACCTACCACCATGCGCTGCTCTGCCACGGCCACGCTGTGCGCGCTGTCCGCGAGTTTGGGCAGCCTGGCAGCGTGGTTGGCCTGGTGGATAACCCGTGGGTGCCCATCCCGCTCAGTGACTCAGAGGCGGACATCGAGGCGGCGCGATCCTGCTTTATCGAGGATAGCGTACGCGTGCTCGATCCGCTCTATACCGGGGCTTATGGCGAGGTGTACCGCAAGGCCTTTGGTGAAGACGCTGTGCCGGAGGTGGAGGACGGCGACTTCGACCTGATCACGACGCCCGCGGATTTTCTGGGTCTGAATATCTACTGGGGCTACTACGTGCGCGCCGGTCAGGATGGCAAGGCCGAGCGCCTGCCCATGCCGCCGGACTTCCCGCAGGCTTCCGTGGAATGGCTGAAGATCACCCCCGAGTCGCTCTACTGGGGGCCGCGCCATGTGCGTGATATCTATGGCCAGGACGAGATCTACATCGCCGAGAACGGCTGCGGCTACCACCAGGAGCCGCTTGTCAACGGCGAGTGTCTGGACCTGCACCGTCGCGATCTGGTGCGCAGCTACCTGAAGGAACTGCACCGGGCCATGGCTGACGGCGTGAACGTCAAGGGCTACTTCCTGTGGTCGTTTATGGATAACTTCGAGTGGGGCGAGGGTTACTCGATCCGCTTTGGTGTCGTCCATACCGACTACGAGACCCTGAAGCGCACCCCCAAGCTCAGCGCCCGCTGGTACGCCGAGGTGCTTGCCCGCAACAGTCTGTACTAAACGGGCATTGTACACGCCGTGAAGACAGCGGGAGTGGCTGCTTATGCCCTGTGCCACCCGCTTGATAAACAGGCGGGATGTGCTAGGGTGCTGGATGAAGACCAGCACACCGGCATTGAGCATTCGCCTGGCAGGAGAACGTGGTCACGCTGATCACGGTTGGCTTGATTCGCGGCATACCTTTTCTTTTGCCGACTACCATGATCCCGCGCAGATGGGCTTCCGTACCCTGCGCGTGATCAACGATGACCGTGTCGCTGCGGGCAGGGGCTTCGGGCTGCACCCGCACCGCGATATGGAGATCTTCAGCTACATGCTGGAGGGACAGCTGCAGCATGAGGACAGCCTCGGTAACGGCAGGACCCTCAGCCCCGGTCAAGTCCAGCTCATGAGCGCCGGAAGTGGTGTGCGGCACAGCGAGTTTAACCCCAGCTCGGACGAGCCGACTCACTTTTTGCAGGTCTGGATTCATCCTCGCGAGCGCGGCCTGTCTCCCTCCTACACGGAGTGGCACCCGAGCCCCGAGCACACTGAGTCGCCGAAGGTTTTGATCATCTCTCCGGACGGACATGAGGGCTCCGCAACGATTCACCAGGATGTGGATATCTATCGTCTGCGTCTGGGTGAGGGTCAAAGCGCGTCTCATCAGCTCCCGGCCGGTCACGGACTGTGGCTGCAAGTGGCTGCCGGATCGATCCGCGTCAATGGCACGCCCCTGGCCGTCGGCGATGGCGTCAGCTCCGAGGATGCGGGCCTGTTTACGATGACGGCTGACGCGCCCGCCGAAGCACTGCTTTTCGACTTCGCCTGAGCGGGGGGAGTTTTTAGCCTCGGTGCGTCTCAGCTACTGGCCGCAGTTGCAGCTCGCTTTTGCGTCTTTCGGGGAAGCAGATGCCGGCGCCAGATGCGAGGCGACGAAGGAGTCGAAGAACAGCTGGATAAAGTGAAACAGCAGGCAGGGGACCATGGCCACGGCACTGTCGGCGGCGATCAGGGCGATCACACTCACCGCCACGGGCAGGGTCTTCTGGGAGGTGACAAAGAGTACGGTGTGGCGTTCAGCCCGGGCCAGCTTTAGCAGCCAGGCAGCCCCCAGCGCCACCGCCATCAGCGCCAGATGAATGCTGAGTGCGGCACCTCCTATCAACGGATAACTGGCGGCTGGGATGCCGCCCAACATGTCGCGCGAGACGGCGAAGGCCGCATAGACCGTCAGAATCACGCAGGTTGATGGAAGATAACCCAGCATGGGGATGCGCCCTACGCGGCTACCTATCAGCCGCCGTAGCCCGAATCCAGCGAGGAACGGCAGCAGCACGAGGCCGACCAGCTTGGTCAGCAGGGCAGTGGGGGAGAAATTTATATCGCCGCTGGCCTGCAGCGTAAACTCCAGCATGTAGGGCACGGTGAAGATGCCCAGCAGGTTCAGCCCGATGGTCATCAGCAAGGCCCAGGCGCGGTTACCGCCGCTGATCTCGCTCATCACGATCGCCGAGGACAGCGTCACGGGGACGGCAGACATGATGATGAGCCCCATGGCCAAGCCCGGCTCTGTTCCAAAAAGTCGCGAGATACCGAGGCCGATCCAGGGGCCCAGCAGGAGCGAGATTATACTGACGGCTCCGAAGCTGAGCAGGAAGCTGCGGTTCAGGCGCGTGTCCGAGATTTTGAACTCCCAGCCGTTGACCAGAAAGATGACGATCACAAACGCAGCGATCATGTGTGCCCGCTGCATGGCTATACCGGGTCCCGGAAGCAACAGGGCGACGATGATAGCCAGCAACAGCCCCGCCGGGAGAAACGCCTTCTTAACGCTCATGCAGGTGCATGGTCCCTGGCCTCGCTTGCCTGCTTCTCGGCCATCTGGAGGAGTAGCTCGCGCCCCTGCTCGATGTGCTCGCGCAGCAGGCGAAGCGCGGTTGGCTTGTCGCCCTGACGCATGGCCTGGACGATCTTTAGCCGCTCCCCGGAGACGCGCTTGAGCGGAGCCTGCGTGTAGGTGCGCCAAAACCGTACCGGGTAGCTGCGGGTGAGAAGCTGCCGGGTGATGCGGGTCAGCTCGGCGTTGGGGCAGGACTTGGCGATGAGCAGGTGCAGCTCATCGTCAGCCTTGAGGGAGCCCTCCTCGGTCAGCGAGCCGGAGAGTGTCTTTTCCAGCTTTGCCAGCTCCTTGTCCGGTAAATGGTCAAACGCCTGCTCAAGGGCCAGGCACTCAATCCAGCCGCGGCACTCGAACAGCTCGGCCAGCTCCGCCGGTTCGAAACCCTTTATGAAGCAGCCCCGTCTCGGCAAGCGCTCGACGACGCCGTCGCGGTGCAGCCGGAGCAGAGCTTCGCGGGCCGGTGTACGGCTGACGCCCATCTCCGCGCAGATGCTCTCCTCCGTCAGCTTGGAGCCTGCCGGTCTCACGCCACGCACGATCTCCTCCAGCAGATGCTGGTAAACATGCTCGGGCAGGGAACGGTATGCAGGCTTCATGGCGGGCAAGTTTGGGCGTCGTAGCGGGTTCAGGCAACTGTGTTGTTAACGATCTGTTTGAACGCTCGCCAGCTCGTCCATCAGCGCATGCAGGCGCACCGGCTCGGCCCAGTAGGCTTCGTTGTTCTCGGTCACGACGGGGCAGCCGAGGCTGTGGGCGATGTCGAACCCGTAAACCTTGTTGCCGCGCTCATTCAGGTGCATGCCGTCCCGCATCAGCGGAGCGTACAGGTCGGGGTATTTTTCACGCAGGGGCATCCAGCGGGCGAGGTTGTCGATGAGCGAGGAGCCGGTATCTGCGGCAACCGCCCGCACGATGTCGCTGTACCGGTAGAAGTTCTGGAAATACTCTGTGCCGTCCGAGTCCGGCGCGTAGTAGGTCTGGAAAATCACGTGTGTGCCCAGCTTCTCAAAGCGCCGGTGAAGCTCGCGCAGGTTCGCTTCGAAATCTTCGGCGCTGACATTCTTGTCGGCGTTGCAGTCGTTACCGGCGACCGTGAGAAAGGTCACATGCGGCCGGAAAACCGCCGCGTCGGTCTCGAAGCGCTCCAGCAGGTCCGCCGAGGTGTTTCCGCCTATGCCGGTATTGATAAAGTGTCCGACGGGGCCGAATTTCGCGCCGAAGCCGAACTGTACGCAGTCCAGCCAGTGAATGCCCGGGAGGAATCGTTCGGTATTGGAGGAGCCGAAGGCCAGTATGCGTACGCGCCCGGCTCCCGCCAGCTGTTCCAGTCGTAAAGATAGAGGTGTGCTCATGATATAGAGATAGATTAGAGGTTTTATGTATATTGTATACAATAAAATAGGGCCGTGCTGAAAATAAAAAGCACAGGCCGCTATGACCTGTGCTCTGCTGAAACTTATATGATCGCTCGTGTCCGTAGCAGATCCTTAATACAGTCCGATGGAGGTGAGGGCGGCAGGCGCGTAGGACTTGTCGAGGTGCAGACGGATGTTTGTTGTGGTGACCGGCTCGAACTTTAGCAGCCGGCGATGGCCGATCGTTGTGCCGGTACTGAGCGTGATCCATTGGCCCGACTCGTTGAGAGCTTCGAGGCGCCAGGCAGCGATACGCTGCCCGTGCTGTACGGGCTCGCGCAGGTCGGCGACGGTGATGCTCTGCGGCTGGGCGAGCTCGATCTCCAGCGTGGCGGGCGCACTGTCCGGCGCAGCCCAGAAGGTGTCCAGATCGCCGTCGAGGAGGTTTTTCGCCGGATACTCGGGCAGTTCAGCCGAGGCTTTTACCGTGCTCCCGGTGGCGACGTTTTGCGCGAAGATGCGGTCCAGCTCCTTACGCAGTCCGAGTACGGCGGCGATGTCGTTCTCGTGGAAAAGTCCGGTGGGGGTGGGGGGGATGTTAAGCAGCAGCAGGCTGTTGCGGCCTGCGCTTTTGAAGTACAGCTCGACGAGGTTCTCGACCGAGCGGACCTGGTCGTCCTCGGCGGCGTGGTAAAACCAGCCGGGGCGGATGGAGACATCGCACTCGGCGGCGCGCCAGACTCCGTCCGGGGTCTGGGCAGGGTCGTCGCCCTCCTGCAGCAGGCGCTTGAACTCGCCTTTGGCGGCGGCATCAACGCCAGTGTCGATGCCCGAGTCACCGGGGAATTTTACGCGCTTGGGGTCGACGCACGCCCAGCAGGTCTCACCGGCGTAGCCGCGTTCGTTACCCACCCAGCGCACGTCCGTGCCGCCGTCGCCGAAGGTCACAGCCTGCGGCTGGAGCTCTTTGACGATCGAGAAATAGCGTTGCCAGTCGTACTCCTGTTTTTGCCCGTTGGGGCCGATGACGCAGGCCCCGTCGAACCACACCTCGTGCAGCTCTCCGTACTGGGTGAGCAGCTCGGTGAGTTGCGTGCAGTAAAGGTCGTTATAGCGCGGGGAGTCGCCGTAGCAGGGCTCATGGCGGTCCCACGGTGAGAGGTAGAGGCCGACCTTGAGGCCTTCGGCCCGAAAGGCATCCACAAACTCGCGCACGAGATCGCCCTGCCCGTCGCGCCACGGGGAGGATTTGACGGAGTAGTCCGTGGTGGAGGTGGGCCACAGGCAGAAGCCGTCGTGATGCTTGGCGGTCAGGATTCCGATCTGGAACCCCGCCTCGCGGGCTGTGCGGGCCCACTGTTTGCAGTCCACGGCGGTGGGGTTGAAGTTCTTCGGGTCGTCTTCACCCTCGCCCCATTCGCGGCCGGTAAAGGTGTTCATGCCGAAGTGCACAAACAGGTTCATGCCGAGGCGCTGCCAGCTTAGCTGAGGAGCACTGGGGAGCGGACCGTAGGGAGCGAGGGCGGTGGTGGGCATATGGGTAATAACGCGGTTGTTTTTAAGGAAAGGGCTTAACGCTAGGATTGAGCGGGCGAAATGACGTAGGTGTGGGGGACGGGCTGGGCAGCCGCGCGCGCCTGCTCGATCATCTGGGGCAGCTCTTTTTCGATCTCCTCCTGCTTGGGCTTCATCTCCAGGTAGCGCTTGATGTACTTGGCGTTGAGCTTGTCCAGACGCTTGTCACTGGCCTCAAGTCGGGCGAGTTTTTCCTCCAGACCTGCCTGGACGTCTTCGAAGGCGATCGGGTGGGGTATGTCGCGCAGGTGCCAGTGCTCGACGTTGGCGATGGTGCGGTCGCCTCTGAGCATCAGCGACCACCAGCCGACGACGATGTCGCGAACCTTGGCGGCCTGACGTGCCTGGGGCGTGTCGTCGAGGGTGGACAGATTGATCCCGCTGGCCAGTTCCTCGGCGCTCCAGCTGCAAGCTTCGCCGACGGGCTGACCGTCGATGCTGATCGTGTAGCTTCCAGCCGGCAGATTGGCGACGGTGAGCATTTCGCGGTTCAGGTCTTCGTTAAAGTCGATGTACTCAAGAGCTGGTGAAGAGTACTCACTCACGCTAAAGGGGATGGCCCCCTCCAAACTCGTGAAGCTCAGCGTCGCCTTAGCTGCATCGTAGGTCACGTCGCTGACCTTGGCGTTACGGGCAACGGTAACGGACTGCTTGGAGGCGTCGATTCCCACGGCGGAGACTTCGGCGGGAGCACCCTGGGCTTTCAGGAAAAAGTAGGCCATGGCAAGATGACCGGGGCTCTGGGGGTGGACGCGGTCCGGGCCGGTGATGGTAAAGGACGGATCTGTCTTTTGCTGCTCAAGGTTCAGGGCTGTGAGGGGGCCGTGCAGGTCGATCAGCTCGATCTCGCCGTTGCTGTCGGCAGCCATCTGGGTGAGGAAGTCCGCGCACTCGCCGAGGGCGGCATTTGCGCCGACGTAGGACTCGCTGGGGAGATCGGCCGTGTCGTCGTAGGGGCTGGGGGTGACGAGGACCACACGGGCGCCGTCATCCTGCAGCTGTTTGACGAGCTTTGTCATGTTCTCCTTGTAGGCCTCGATCTTGCGCATTTGGTAGTCGAGGACGTCCTGCGGGGGATTCGGCTGACCGTACTTGTCGCGGCCAATGTCGTTCATGCCGAGCATGACGGTGGCGACCGTCGGCTGAAACGGCGCGATGTCCCAGCCGTAGCGGCGGAGGGTGCCGCCGGTGGAGTCGCCGGAGATGCCGCAATTCGTCAGAGCCAGATCCAGCTGGGGGAAGCGCGTGGTGTAGTACAGCGCGACCCAGGTATGGTAGGTCCCGCTCTGGGTGATGCTGTCGCCGACGATGGCGTAGCGGTCCCCGTCCTTAAAGACTGAGGCTCTTGGGGCCGACGTGTCCGCATGGGCGGCACTCAGTGCCAGGAGCCCCAGCAGGGCGGTGGTCAGGAGACGTCCCGCAATCGGGGCGCTACGGAAGAAATGGTTCGTGAACAGCATGGGGAAAATAAGCTGGGGAGCGTTGTGTGCCCCGGTCAAAATAAGCAACGTCGATATTTGACCAGATCAGCCAAGGCTGAGCAAGCTGCCGCTTTCTGTATCCGTTCACACAGATCACCCGAGGGAGAGAGGGATGCGAAGTGCTAGCTACAGCAGCTTCTGCTGGTTGTCTTCGCGCAGGTGCTCAAGACCGATCGTCCGCCAGGCCTTGGCAGTCAGCACGCGGCCCTGCGGGGTGCGCGCCAGATAGCCCTCCTGAATGAGATAGGGCTCGTGAACTTCCTCCAGGGTGTGCTCTTCCTCGCCCACCGCCACGGCGATGGTTCCTAGTCCGACGGGACCGCCCTTGTAGTTCTCGGCCATCAGGCGCAGGATACGCTTGTCCATCTCGTCGAGCCCGTGCATGTCGATCTCCAGCAGCTCAAGTGCTTTTTCGGCCACCGCTTTGGTGATCTTGCCATCCGAACGCTGCTGGGCGTAGTCTCGCACAAAGTTGACTAAATTGTTCGCGATACGCGGGGTGCCACGGGCGCGGCGGGCAACCTCGGAGATGCCGCCCTTGTCAGTCTCCACGCCGAGCAGCTTGCAGGTACGCTTGACGATTTTCTCCATCGTCTCGGCCGGGTAGTAGGAGAGGCGTGTCTGCAGTGTGAAGCGGCTGCGCAGCGGCGCGGTCAGTAGACCGGTGCGGGTGGTCGCGCCCACCAGCGTGAAGCGCGGGATGTTCAGGCGGACGCTGCGGGCGTTCGGCCCCTGATCAATCATGATGTCGATCCGGAAGTCCTCCATCGCCGAGTACAGGTACTCCTCGACCGTCTTGGGGATGCGGTGAATCTCGTCGATAAAAAGAATGTCCCCCTCGTCCATACCAGTCAAAAGGCCGGCGAGGTCACCCGGCTTTTCAACAACGGGGCCGGAAGTCTGGCGCACGTTTGCGCCCATTTCGCTGCCCAGAATGAGCGCGAGGGTGGTCTTACCGAGTCCGGGCGGGCCGTGCAGCAGGATGTGGTTGAGTGCCTCACCGCGGCTGCGTGCCGCGCCGACCATCACCTCCAGGCGCTCGATGGTCTTGCCCTGGCCGTTGAAGTCGGCGAAGGAAAGCGGCCGCAAGGCCTTCTCCTGCGCCGTTTCCGGAGCCTCCAGAACATGCTGGAGATAATCAGTGCCTTTTTCCGGTTCGGACATGCACAAACATTCACCCATTTCTTCACCCCCGCCAAGTTTATTCTGGGGCTTCACTCCTCTAGATACCGCGGCAGCCGTGGGCTGCACCCTCGGTCCGGCTGGATCAGCATGTTTAAGGGGGCAGCGAACGCAGTGAGCGATGGGGCGGAGCCCCATCAATGCCAGCGGGTGCAACCCGCTACATTTCGACCGAGAGGTCTTTGGGCATCTCTGTGTCGGAGAGGCGCGCGACATCGGCGCCGAGGGCGGCGAGCTTCTCGTCGAACTTTTCGTAGCCGCGGTCGAGGTGGTAGATGCGCTGGACCCAGGTTTCTCCACTGGCAGCCAGACCGGCAAGGATGAGCGCAGCGCTGGCGCGCAGGTCGCTGGCCATCACGGGAGCGCCGGAGAGCGGCAGGCCGCCCTTGATCACGGCGCTGGGGCCCTCGATGGAAATATCAGCACCCATGCGACCCAGCTCGGGCACGTGCATGAAGCGGTTTGGGTAAACGCGCTCGGTCACGATGCTCAGGCCCGGGATGAGCGCGAGCAGGGTGCAGGTCTGCGCCTGCAGGTCCGTCGGGAAGCCCGGATGGGGCAGGGTGATGACGTCCACCGGACGCAGTTCGGATTTATCGCCGCGCACGCGGATGGTGTTCGCGTCGATGATCTCGAAGACCAGACCGGCCTCGGAAAGTTTGTCCAAAAAGGCTGCCAGGTGCTCGGCCTGAGCGCCTTTGACCGTGATGTCGCTGTGGGTGACGGCTCCGGCCAGCAGGTAGGTGCCCGCCTCGATGCGGTCGGAGAGCACACTGTAATCGGTACCATGAAGCGCATCCACCCCCTCGACGTGCAGGGCGTGGCTGCCGATACCGGTGATCTTCGCGCCCATCTGATTGAGCAGACGGCAGAGGTCGACGACCTCCGGCTCGCAGGCGGCACTGTCGATGCGCGTGTGGCCGGGTGTGAGGACGGCGGCCATCAGGATGTTGGCGGTGCCGGTGACGGTGCTGCCGTGGCGACCACCGAGAAAGACTTCTCCGCCGCGCAGGTTGGAGCCGTCGAGTTTGACGTAGCCGTTCTCGATCTGGACGCCGCAGTTGAGCTTGGAGAGGCCCTTGATGTGCAGGTCGATCGGACGCGGGCCGATCACGCAGCCGCCGGGGAGGGAGACCTCCGCGCGCTTCATACGGGCGACCATCGGGCCCATCAGGCAGACGGAGGCGCGCATCTTGCGGACCAGATCATAGGGCGCACGGGTCGCGACCTGGGCTGCTGTGATGCGCCAGGTGTGCGGGTCGAGCCGCTCAACGGTAGCCCCGAGCCGCTCCAGTATCTCCGCCATGAAGCGCAGATCGCTCAGGTCGGGGACATTGCGGATGGTGACGGGCTCTGCCGTGAGCAGGCAGGCTGCGAAAATGGGCAGGCAGGCGTTCTTCGCCCCGCCGATCTCAACAGTACCGGCGAGGCGCTGACCACCTCTGATGCGGACGACGTCCATGCGGGCGCGTCCGGTTAATCGTTGGAGCGGTTGTTATCGCTGCCTTCGGGGCGGCGATTACCACCACCGGAGCGGCGGCGACGACGGCGCTGGCCGTTACCGCTACCTTCGCCTTCCCCACGGGGCTGGCGGTTGCGGTTGCCTTCGCCCTGACGGCGATTGCCGCCCTGACCACGGTTGCCACCCTGGCCACCCCGGCGATTTCCACCGCGGCCGCGGCGCTGCTGGGGGCGGTCATCGGAGGACTTTTTCTCGCTCGGTTCGCTTTTGGCGGGAGCTTCAGAGGCACCGAAAATAGAGCCGATAGCCGACTTGAGTTTGCCGAAGAGGCCACCGGACTTGGCGGGCTCGGGCTTGGGGGCAGGGCGCTCATTGCGGTTGCCCTGGCCGTCCCGGCGCGGACCACGTTCACCGCGGTTGTTGCGCTCGCCACGTTCACCACGGCCACCGCGTTCACCGCGCTCGCCACGGTTACGGTTGCCACGGTTACCGCGATTGTTGCCCTCGCCGCGACCACCGCGATCGGAGCGCTCGCTGCGCTCACGGTTACCGGAGCGTTCGCGGGCTTCAGAGGAGTCGTCTCCGTCTTCGGAGGACTCACCATCGTTTTTGCGGCCTGAGCGACGGCGGCGACGGCGGCGCTTGCGCGGCTGGTCTTCTCCGTCAGCTTCGGTGGCAGACTTGGCTTCGCCACTCTGCTCGGCTGACTCGTCGGAGTCATCCGAGTTGTCTTCGTCAGCGCTGTTGTCGAGGTTCATGGGGACGTCGTCGTCCTCGTTTTCCTCGTCCTTGGCGTAAAAACGTTCTTTGGCCGGAGTCGGCGTGTCGTCGCTATCCTGCTCTTTGTCTTCGGGCTTGGGACGGCGTTCACGGGCCGGCTTGGAAGCCTGCTCCGGGTAACCCTGAGCGGCATGGCCACTGAGGGATTCTTCGAAGCTGCTGGGATCGACTTCACCCGGCTGGGCACCATCGGCTTCCTTTTCCTGGGATTTGGGCGCTTTGACGCGACCACGCAGGTTGATGGGAGCAGTTTCTTCGGTGGGGGCGCCGGTCAGGCGGCGCACAGAACTTTGCGGGGCTGAGCCGTCCGCAGTGATCTGGCAGGGAGCGCGGGGCCCGGATTCGAGCAGAGGGGCCAAGACGTCTTTTTCTTTCTCTTCGGCCAAGTCGCTCCAGGTGATGGCCTTACGCTCTTCGGATTGCTCGGCTTCTTCGTCTGTGAGCTCGTTTTTGGAGCTGTTTCCGGGTTGGTAGTTGGCTTCGTCAGCGGGGATTTCCCGTTTCGAAGGGGTTTCGTATGAAGGCATGGTTATGCTTGGATTCGTGTAATAGTCCGGCGGGCAGGTAATTGCTCGTCGCCGGGGCGGGCGTGAGGGAGGGCAAACTGTTTTGCCGCTGCGGAAACGCCGGAACGGGCCGGACGCTTTGTTACCTCGTATTGCGACGCTGTATAAATCCGGCTCAAGCTCAAGCCAATTTTTGGGCCCCTCAGGTCAGGAACTGGAAATGCGCTTGCCGGGACCGGCGCAACCGCTATGGGTGGGGCATGGACAAACTCGAGGAAATTTTCCAGCTTCAGGATGAACTTAACAAGCGCATCGGCGTGGATACCGGCGCCCTCGACGAGAAGGGCAAGGCCGAGTGGGTGCTCAACTACACCCGTGCCCTCCAGCAGGAAACCGCTGAGCTGATCGACTCGGTCCCGTGGAAGTGGTGGGCCAAGTACCAGAAGTTCGACGAGCAAAACGCCCGCGTCGAGGTGGTGGACCTGTTTCACTTTCTGGTCTCACTCGCGCAAGTGCTCGGGATGAGCGCGCAGGATGTCTACGACGCCTACGCCAAGAAAAACAAGGTCAACCACAACCGGCAGGACAGCGGCTACGTCAAAAAGGACGAGGAAGACTCGCGCCATATTTAGATAGACGCGGTACGGGTTGTCTTCTGGGCTTATGCAGCCCAGACCCGCAGGCTGCTCTGTCGATGCGCAGCATTGAAACTGAGGGCTACCCTTTGGGGATAAACCAGACGCTGGCTGCGAATTGCCCATGGCATTTTCTCCTGAGAATGCCAGAGCGATCCTTAGGATCACAGGTCCAGGACTGCGTCTTGGTCACTTCTTTTTGTGGCGACCGTGGCGGATGATGTCGAAGAGCAGCCATGCGCCAAGCACGCCTGCGCCGATGAAGCCGACCGTGGCGATGTGGATCAGGTAGCGGCCTGAGACGGTGCCGGCCTGAATCGTACCCGAAATGATGTACGAGGACCCGATGAGCAGGGCCGCGATGATCATCGAGAAGGACAGCCGGTTGACGCCGGAGTCGAAAGAGTTCAGCAGTGGCTCGAAGCCCTCGTGCTTGAGCTTGATGTAGATGTCGCCGTCCTCGAGCTTGCGGAAGAACCGCTGGATCTCGCCGGGGAGTTCGCGCAGGCGGGCAAAGTGCCCCTGCAGGCCCCACCAGTTTTGCTTGAGCAGGTTGAGGGGATTCCACCGCTCGTAGGCGAGCTTCTTGAGGTAGGGGCGCGCGATGATGCGGATGTCGAAGTTCGGGTCCAGATCCAGGCCGGATTCCTCGATGGAGACGATGGCCTTGGCCAGCAGGGAGTAGTCACGGGCGAGCGTCACGCCGTTGACCCCGAAGACGTAGAGCAGCTCCAGTACGATCTCGCCGACCGGCTCACTCTTGCCGAATTTGTTCTGGTACTTGCGCAGGACGAAGCTGATTTCCTTCTCCAGCTTGGTCTCATCGAGCCGGTCCTTGCCCACGGCCATGACGTTGATCACGCGCACGACCTTCTCCGGGTCGGAGGAGGCGATGGCTGCGAAGAGGTCGGCCAGGAAATAGCGCATCGGGCGGGTGAGCTGGCCAGCCAGCCCCCAGTCGATAAAGCAGATGCGCCGGTCTTCGGTGATGAGGATGTTGCCACCGTGCGGATCGGCGTGGAAAAAGCCGCTGATGACGATCTGCTGAAAAATGCTCTGCCCCCCGATACGGGCGAGCTCCTTACCCTCCTCGGGGGTGATAGACGGGTCGCCGGGTGAAACACCGACCACCCACTCGCATACACTCAGCTTCTCAGTGGTGTACTCATCGTAGACGCGCGGGGCGAAGACATGCTCCTCGTCCGGGTTCAGGGCGGTGAAAAACTGGGCGTTGCGGCACTCGATGGTGAAGTCCAGCTCCTGCATCATGCCCTTACCGGTTTCCGACACGATGTCCGGCAGGTCGTAGGGGCGCAGCTCCTCGACTTTTTCGTGCAGCAGTCGGGCCAGCCAGCCAATGATCTCGATGTCGGCCTTGATCGGCTTTTTCAGGTTGGGGCGCTGGACCTTGACCGCGACGGGGTCGCCGCCGTTCTTTAAGGTCGCGCGGTAGACCTGGCCAATCGAACCACAGGCGACGGGCTCCTCGTCAAAGGACGAGAAATGCGTCTCAATCGGCTCCTTGAGCTCAGTCAGCAGGATGGGGCGGATCTGCTCGAACGGCACAGCCTTGACCTTCGAACGCAGGAGCTTGAGCTCGGCGATGAGGGGCTCGGGGAGTACGTCCGGCCGGGTGCTGAGAATCTGTCCGAATTTAACAAAAGTCGGGCCAAGGTCTTCGAGCACCACGCGGATGCGCTGCCACAGGTTGAGGTGCTGGGCGTCCTCGGGGATGAGGCGCTTAATCCAGCCGCGTGGCATGCCGAGCTGTTCGAGCAGATCGCCAAACCCGTGCCGAACCAGCACAGTGACGATTTCTTTCGCCCGAACGGCGTTGCTGAAGAGATCAAGGGGATTGAGAGACACGTGCGTGCAGAATTAGTCAGCCTTCTTGGCCGCTTTTTCCAGCGCAGCGACGCGTTTCTCCAGCGCTTCAATCTCGGCACGGGTCACCAGGACGCCGCCCTGAAGCATTTCATCGATGCGGCTGTTGACTTCTTTTTTGGCCTTTTCGAATTCCTTCTTGCCCGAGTCCGCGATTTTGCTGGCCATCTCCTGGGCTTCGCCCGCGGTGATTTTGCCCTTGTCGACGAACTCATTCAAGAGGCCTTCGGCCTGTTCCTTGGTGACGACGGCAGCGCCGACGGTTGCGAGCATTCCTTTTTTGATAAGATCGATCATGGCAAAGCTATTGTGTGCGGATTTGCGGTGGTAAGACAACGCTATTTACACCACCGCGAGGATTGGCGCAAATCTCAGCAGCAGGTTTTTTAGTTCTTCTCGCAGTAGAGACACAGAGGATTGCCGTAGGTAAGACAATCGGAGTGACCACGATAAGGGTGTGCTCACACACAAGGCTGGACCGTGGCTGGACAAACGCTGCCAACTCCTCCACACTGACCGGATTGCTTTAGACTAAAACGGACTGTTTCACTTGTTTAACCCGCAAAGAAACGTGCCTTTCTGATATTCTCTACAAATGCCTAAGCTCTTTTATCTTTTCCCCTTGTTCTTGTTGGCGCTGCTTCCGGCCCATGCGCAGATGGCTGGTTCTGCGGAAAGCCCGGAGATTCAGGTTGCCCAGGCCATTAATAAGTTTTTGCCCGGCTTCAAATTTAACAAGCGTCTGGCGGTGGGACAGGAGGCTGACCATGTGCTTTTGTTTGAAAAAGGGGAGGATGTCCTCGTCGTTGGTTGGACCGACGGTGCCGATGCCACCGTACAGATTCCGGCCAGCCGCGGCTACTTTACGCTCTATGATACCGCAGGAAACAGCTTCGCGACAGCCGAGTCTTTTAATAACGTCGTGATCGTTACCTTGCGTAACGCGCCTGTCTTCATCGTTCCCGATGCTCCCAATGGTTTGCTGCGTATGGCCGTGACGGCCACGCGTGTGCCTCCTGCCATTCAGGTTAAGGGACCTACCGCGGTGCCGCTTTCCGTCACCTTTACCAATGTGCTCGATGAGCCCTTTCTGCTCTCTCTCGAAGACGGTACAAAGATGCAGGCATTGCGGCCAGGGCAGAGCTACATCGTCCAGCGCGAGCTCGACATGGGGCGCCAGTCTGAGCCGTTCCCGGTCCTGATTGGTGCCAACGGTATCGAGCAGCGTATCATGGTGCAGGCGACAAATCCGATTGGTATCTCTCTTTCACCGGATGTGGGTGGCTCGCTCGTGCTCAGTTTTCTCAATCCCTCGGGTGAGGCTTTCCGCGCCAAGGCTGAGCTGCGTTTGATCGATGCCGGGATGGATCCTCTCAAGTTTGACGTAGCCATGGGCCGTGGCCAGCGCACGATGGACTTCCAGATCCCGCTGGCCAGTGACGAACCGATCCCGTATGCCATGCAGGTCGTCCTTCTCGATACGATGGGGGAGGGCTTGGACTCGCGCCGCATCGTTTTGGCGGAGTCCCCGATCACGCAGTTTCTGTCGGCGGCGGATTTTCGGTCTTCGGCTCCGGGTGAGCCAGTCGAGCAATTTCAGGTCACCGCTGCGGCAGGAGCGGAACTCTCCGCCACCGGTGGGGCTCCTACCGATGGGCTGCCGAATGTCAGCGATGGCGGGATGGAGCTGCTGTATCAGTTTAAGCAGGGTGGGGGCGCCGTTGCGATTAACCCACTTACGGATGCTTTCCGGATTATCGAGGCCCAGCCCGTTGCCCTCGGCATGTGGGTCTACGGCGACGGCTCGGGTCTGACACCGTCCATCGTTCTGATGGATAGCACGGGCCGCAAGATCGCCTGCCCCGGTGAGCCGATCGTATGGAAAGGCTGGAACTACATGCGCTTCGAACTTGATGAGCCAATGGTCCCGCCCCTGTTGCTCGACTCACTCTTCCGGCTTCAGAATGGCTCCTCGCCCAGCTTTGGGCGGCTCTACCTCAACGATCCCAACTGGATCTACGAGGTTAACAGCCCTGCGAATCCAGACTAAGCAGACCGAGTCGTGTCTCGTCTCTGTTTCTGACGCCTGAGCCTCGCAGCTCTACCCCCAAAGAACAAGGGCGGCGACGGCGGCAGCCAGCACAAGGCGGTACCAGGCGAAGAGCCCGAGCCCGTGGCGCGTCAGGTAGGAGACCAGCCACTTGACGGCCAGTGCGGCGCTGATCGTGGCGACAACGATCCCAAAAATGACCGGACCCAGATCCAGGGCGGCGAGCATCTGCGGGCCGAGGCTGAGCGACTTGTATCCGGCAGCGGCCGAGAGCGTGACCAGCCCGAGCAGGAAGCTGAACTCCGCGGCCCGTGCCGGGGACAGGCCTACCACGTAGCCGCCGACGATGGTCATCATCGAGCGGCTCGTGCCCGGCCACATCGCCACGCACTGGAGCAGGCCCACCAGCAGGCATTGCTTGATGGAGAGATCGTGCAGGTCGGGGCCTGAGTCGGGCGCATCGGGGCCATGCCGGGCCTTACGCCAGCGTTCGACTACGAGCATGAGAAAGGCACCTGCGACCAGTGCGATGACGACGGGCCAGACTCCAAAGAGCACGCTTTCGATGAAATCGTCCAGAAGCAGGCCGAGGATGGCGGCTGGCAGGAAGCCTGCCATCAGATTACGCAGCAGCAGGAGGCCGTTTTTGTTTTTCCCGAAAATCCCCATCACGATGCCCCAAAGGCGTTTCCAGTAGATGAGGGCGACAGCAATGATGGCCCCGCCCTGAATGATGATGGCGTAGGCGTTGGCGGCTTCTTCGAGCGTAAAGGGTCGGGGCTGGTCGGTCAGCGGGTCGATTTCCTTGCCGGGGATGAGGTTGCCCTCTTTGTCGAGCAACGGCGTCGGAGCATCGAGACCGAGCAGGCGGTTGGTCAGAATCAGGTGACCGGTGGAAGAAATAGGTAAATATTCCGTGACACCCTCGACGACGCCCAAAATCAGCCCGTCGGTATAGCTGAGGTTAGCGGCCTGAGGACTGGGTTGAACCGGGGTCGAGGATTGCGCTTCCTTTATTTCATCGGCGTTGGGGGCTGAATCCTGGCCCCGCAGGAAAGAGCTCGGCATCAGTGAGAGTAGGAGGAGGACCGGCAGGATTCTCAGCATACTCCAAGCCTATGGCAGGTGGGTGGGTTTGCCTCAAACCAAAATTTGGGGTGGACACTGACGGGTATATCATAAGGAATTGATACTATGGGGGGCTGCTATCTCGCAGAATTAACGCAGGGGCTGCGCCATGGCGAAAGCCTGGACGCGGAACAAGCCGCATCAGCCGCTCGGCTGTTGGCGGCCGGCGATGGCTCGCTCGATGAGCGGCAGGATTTCCTGCTCGCCCTGCATGAAAAAGGTGAAACTGCCCAGGAAGTGGCGGCCTTTGCCAAGACCTTTCGGGAGCTTGCCCGCGACCCGGAGTTAGGCCCCCTGGCCGCTGAGGCGGTCGATATTGTCGGTACAGGTGGTGACAAGGCCGGGACGGCTAACATCTCCAGCATGAGCGCGATGCTCGTGGCCAGTATGGGCGTACCGGTGGTTAAACATGGTAACCGCTCGGTGACGTCCAAGTGCGGCAGCGCGGACCTTTTTGCCGACCTGGGCTTTCCGCTGGAGGGTGACAATGCCACGCTCCGTGCTCTTCTGGAAAAGCATAACCTGACTTTCCTCTTCGCCCCGGGTTTTCATCCGGCCTTTGCGCATGTGGTGCCGGTCCGCAAGGCACTCGCCGCCGAGGGGAAACGCACCGTCTTTAACATCCTCGGGCCTATGATCAACCCGGCTCGCCCGCCTTATCAGGTGATGGGCGTCTATGCCCGCGAGTGGGTGGAGCCGCTGGCGGGAGCCTTTAAGGAGCTGGGAGTCCAGCGCGCGCTGGTTGTCTACGGTGAGCCCTTTAGCGGCGGTGCGCTGGATGAGATGTCCACGGCCTCACGTAATATTGTCGCCGGGGCAGGCGAACTGGCCGGACTCAGTGATGAGTGGCTGCCGGAGACTTTTGATTTTAAACCCTGCGAAATGGAGGATCTGAAGGGGGGCGATCTCGCCCGCAACCGTGAGATCCTGGAGGAAATTGCCGAAGGCAAGACCGTTACCGGGCTGACGGAGACCGTCGCCCTGAACGCAGGGGTCGCGCTTTGGGTCGCTGGTCGGGCGGAGACGCCGCAGGCCGGGGTTCAACGAGCATTCACACAAATAACAGGAGGGGGGTTCCGACAATGGTTAATACGCTTCAAGGAGGACTTGGGATGAAATTACGCTACTTTGGAACCGACGGCATACGGGGCGCCTGGGGTGGCCCCGTCCTCAACGACGTTTTCGTCCATCAGTGTGGCTTCGCGCTGGCGCATTTTCTGCAGAAGCATAACCCGTCGAAGCCGATCACCATCGTCATCGGGCGCGATACCCGCGCCTCGGGCGAGGAGATTGAAGCAGGCCTTTGCGGCGGTTTATGCACCAACGGCATCCATGTCATGCTGCTGGGTGTGGTCCCGACGCCGGCTGTTTCGCAGGTTGTGCGCGACTTGCAGGCTGACCTGGGTGTGGCCATTACCGCCTCCCATAACCCCGCGACCGACAATGGGATAAAGCTTTTTGATAACCGCGGGCTGAAGTTCTCCGTCGAGGCTGAGGCCGAGATCGAGGGCTTTATCGCGGAGCAGACCTCCAAGCCCGAAGACGCGAACATTTTTACCTGTGGCTATCCCTACGACGGCCAGGGTGTCTACATCAACACCCTGAAGTCCCAGCTCCACCAGCACTGTATTCGGGACTGGAAGATCGTGCTGGATACGGCTAATGGCGCCACCGCCGAGACCAGTCCGGCTGTGCTTCGGCACTTTGGCGCGGAGCTCGTTTCCATCGGGGACAGCCCCGACGGTACGAATATCAATGCCGGTGTCGGCAGTGAGCACCCGGATAAGCTGGCCGAGGCCGTGCGCCGCGAAAAAGCCCGTCTGGGGATCGCTCATGATGGCGATGGCGACCGCCTGGTGGTCTGCGATGAGACTGGCTCTGTCGTTGATGGGGACCAGTTACTGGGGATTCTCGCTTTGGCTGCTTTGCGGGAGGGGACTTTGGTTCACAATACGCTCGTCGCCACCGTGCAGAGTAATTTTGGGCTGGATAAAACCCTCTCAAAGGCCGGTGGCCGCGTCGAACGCGTCGCGGTAGGGGACCGCAATGTCCTGCTGCGCATGCGCGCTCTTGGGTGCAATCTCGGCGGCGAAAACTCCGGCCACATCATCCAGCGCGATATCTCCGTGGCTGGAGACGGCCTGCTGGCTGCCGTCCGTCTGATTGCCGTTATGCTGCGTACCGGTAAGCCCCTGTCCGCGCTGCGGCAGGAGGTTGAGCTTTTCCCGCAGGCGACTAAGAACCTGCGCGTGGCCGAGAAAATCCCCTTGGAGGAATGTCCAGCTCTCAGTGAGGCGATGAAGCGTCTGGATGAGGAGTTCGGGCAGGAAGGGCGCCAGCTCGTGCGCTATTCGGGCACCGAGCCCAAGCTGCGCCTGCTGGTGGAGGCCGCTGACGAGGCGTCCAGCCAGAAGGGGCTGGAATTACTCATCGAGGCTGCGAAAACTGACCTCGAAGTGATAGAGTAGGCTTAGGCAGTATTTGCAAAATAACTCATGTCGCCCACTCGGTTGGATTTTGGCCCGTTTTTTATTTCCTCGGTTCGACAATTCTTCAATTGTCTCGCCTCGAAAGCCAAGAAACAGCCTCAAAACCAACTTTCGCGGGCTCGTTCTGTATTTTACAAACACTGCCTACAGGCCCTGCGTGTTTCACGGTTTACCCCCCGGAAACCGTGCGGGATGGCAGTACACGTGCCTTGGGCATTGACGCCCGCCCCACAAGCAGTAACTTAGCCTACTCCTACTCCTATGGAAACCACGGAAAGTACTTATCAGGAAATTGAGCTGAAGGATCTGGACCCCCGCCTTCGCAAACAGGTCGAAAACGCGCAAAAGTCGATCAATCGCAACGCCAGCTACGCGATCGATATCTGCACCAACATCCTGCAGCGCCAGCCGGGCTGCCTGGACGTGCGTAAGATCCTCCGTACCGCGCAAAAGCGCGCCTCCGCCGGCAAGACCAGCGGCTTCAGCCGCCTGCTCGGTAGCGTGACCAACGCCCCCTTTGCCATCAAGGCCAGCACCCAGCTGAAAAAGGACCCCAAGGCCGCTATGGAAACCGCCGAGAAGATGCTCGCATCTGATCCGGCCAATGCCAGCGCCCAGCGTATGCTCGGCCAGGCTGCCGAGGCTCTCGAATTGTGGGAGACCGCCGCTTTCGCCTACGAGGAGGCCAAGAAGGCCGATCCGAAGAGCCTTGAGATCAAGCTTTCCCTCGGTAATGCCCTGATTGAGGCCGGTCGCGCACAGGACGCTGTCCGTGTAGCCGGTGAGGTGCTCTCCGCCCAGCCCGGTAACGAACAGGCGCAGGACCTGGTCAAGCGTGCTTCTGTCGCTGATTCCATGCAGCGCGGTAAGTGGGAAGAGGAAGGCGGCTTCCGCGACAAACTCGCCAACGAAGAAGAAGCCGTCGAGCTCGAGCAGCGCGCACGCGTCGTCAACGACGAAGAAACCGTGCAGAAGCTGGTTACCCAGAACCTCAAGATGCTGGAGAAAGAGCCCGACAACATGAATCTTTACCGCGAGATCATCAATGGTTACCGCAACCTGGGTGATTTCGACAAGGCCCTCGAATACCTGACGATGGCCCGTGAGCGCCCGACCGGTCGTGGGGATACCACGCTGGAGCGTCTCGCCTCCGACCTGACGGTTCAGTCGATGAAGAAGCGCATCACTGCTGCCGAGGCCGAGCTGGAAGCCAACCCCGAGGACGCCGCTATCAAGCAGCAGCTTGAAACGCTCCGCACCGAAGAGCACGATTTCCGTCTCAAGAACGCTCGCGAGACCGTGGAGAAGTACCCGAACGATTACGCTGCCCGCTTCGAGCTGGGGCAGCTCCTCTTCGAGGACGGTCAAAACGACGAGGCCATCCAGCAGTTCCAGCAGGCCCGCCGCAACCCGAAGGTCCGCACGCGTGCGATTCTCTTCCTCGGCCGCGCGCTCAATGCCACCGGTAAGAGCGATATGGCCATCGAGCAGCTCAAGTCTGCCAAGAGTGATGTCATCGGCATGAATGACCTCAAGAAGGAGATCATTTACGACTTGGCCATCGCCTACGCCGAAAACGGTGACGAAGAAAGCTCGATCGAGGAACTGAAGGAGATTTATCAGGACGACATCGGCTACCGCGATGTTTCCGACCGTATCAACGCCTTCTACGATAAGAAAAAGAAGAACCAGTAATTTTCCAATCTATGGTGCACACCCGTAAGCTCTTGGCCCTCTGTGGGGCTGTTCTCGCCTTCAACGCACTGACCGTAAGCGGTCTGCTCGCCGGACCTCGTCCGATCGATGCACACCGTGACCGCTGGGAGTATGAGGATCGCGAGTGGACGGAGCCTAAGGTCGAGCTCAATGTCCAGTACCGCGTGCCGGTGGTCGATACCATTGGCTTTCTGGCGGTGAACTACAACGAGCCGCAGCGCCTGAACCAGTTGCTGGTCAAGGTGCGCCCGATCTCGCAGCGTGTGACTGACCTGAGCGAAGGCACCTTCCAGGGGCGTAAGTTCCCGGCCGAGGTGGAGGTCGAGCTGGATAAGCTGCGCACCCAGATGATGGAAGATGTCACCGCTATCTACGGAGCGGGTGTGACGCAAAAGGTCGAGGCCTTCCTGGCCCAGAAGTACGGGGCTCTGAAGGGCGGCATCCTGGGCGGCCCGCTGCGCTAAACTTCTGGCTGGCCTGGCTTGTCGGGGTCTCAGGCTTTGGACTGATGCCCGGAAAGCGTGCACTGTCTGGTTTTTCCATTTGAAATGCCCGAGGCATCGGGTATGTTATTTCTCAGAATCCTCTTCTGTGTTCGAAACCTAACGTCTGCTCTTATCCTTTTCTCATATACTGGGAGCTTGAGCCCGATAGGTGGATGTCAGGCCGTAAACCGGAAGACAGAAGCCCGTTGGAGAGCACCCACCTTAAACTGATTAGGTTAACAGAGCACACTCTACTTCGGCACGTGCAGAGGATTCTGTTTTTTTATCGCCGCGCAGACGGCAGGCCTCTAACTTGAGGCCATGCTTGAACAGCGTCCGCTTGTCCTGCGCAGCAACCGTTTTCTTGGCGCAGCCCTGCTCGATCGCGGCCTTGTCACCAACGAGGACCTCGAGAGCGCCAACGAAAAACTGCTGGAAATCGTTCAGGCCGGTGACCTGAAGGGAGCCAGCCTGCTGAACATCCTCATCTTCGAGTTGAAGGCCCTCGATGAGGCGGCCCTCATCGACAGCTTGATGGATACCGACGACGTCAGTCTGGTAGACTTGACGAACTACGAGCTCAGCAAGTTCCGTGAGATGCGGATCAATATGGATGTGTGCTGGGCGACCTTCACCATCCCGTTTGACCATGTGGAGGATTTCTACATGGTAGCGACCGGCTACTACCTGAGCGAACCAGCCAAGCAGTACTGGATCGAGCAGTTCGACGGTAAGATCCTTTGGTACGTGGCCAGTATCAACTCTATCGCTGAGGCACTCGACCGCGCGGACCGGGAAAAGGCCGAGGCCAAGACTGCTGAGGGATAATCCTCAGCTATGTGTTCTTAAGTTAAACTGTCATTTACCGATAACACCGCTGGAAACGGAATTACTTGTAAATCAGCCACATTAGCTGATAATGTACCCCCTGAATAATGGGTAAAAGGATACTCATACTGGATGATGACTCAGACTTTAATAATCTGCTGACGGATATCTTTTCGCAGGCCGATTATGAAGTCGTTTCCGAGCAGGACCCTGAGAAAGCGGTCGAACTGTTTCGGGGAGACGAATTTGACTTGGTCGTCACCGACCAGAAAATGCCTGGACTGACTGGCGAGGAGTTTATTCGCGAGATTAAACGCCTGCGTCCCGAGATCCCGGTGATCATGGTCTCCGGCTATCTCGACAACGATACCATCCGGAATCTTATCCGCGAAGGCGTAGGCGGGGTTTTTCTGAAACCCCTGAATGTCTTCTCGCTGCTCAAGCGCACCTCGGCCCTGATTGAATCCAGTCAGAACGATGCCGAGCGTCAGGCCACAGGGCAGGGGACGACCGAGACCGATGCTGGCGAGTTTGAGCACGGCCTGTCCTTTTCCTTCGAGTCCTATCCGTGTCGTGCCAGCGCGAGTCTGGAGTTTGCGAAAAAGCTCTACGGGCTGCGCGGGTTCAAGAACAACCTGGTGCTGATCGGTGAAGATGGTACGGATCTGGCCAGTCTGCTGGAGGATATTCGAGGTTTTGATGAGCAGAGCGGAGAGGCATTTGCTTCGCTTGAGCTTTCACAGCTCAATGAAGCAACGCTGTTAGAGACGGTCAAAGAGGCTCAGCAGGCCGGTGCCAACCGCCTGACCCTCATGATCAGCCGCCCTGACCAGATGGACTATGATCAGACCGAAAACGTTTACGCGGCAGCCCGTAAGAAAGGTCCGTTCCTCGCGTATTCACTGCCGGTGCGGTACATCTTTTTTGTCAACGAGGACATCGATACGCTCTATGATAGTGGTCGTGTCGACGATAACCTCTACATGTTCTTCGGCACCTCCGAGGCGCGGGTACCTCCCTTGCGGGAGATTCGCGACGACCTGCCCTTGATTGCACGTCGTGAGGTAGCCTCCGAGGCCGCCCGTCTCCAGCTTGACTCGGTGCCTTCATTGCTTGCGCCGGCCGCCTCGTTTTTACGCGAGCGTGAATGGAGCAGCGGTATGCTCGGGTTTAAGCGCGTGGTGCGAGCAGCCGTTGCCGAGAGCAAGGGCGATCCTATCAGCCGTGAACTCCTGGAAAAGATTTGCGCGAACGCCAATGCCTCTCGCACGGAAGAGGCTGGGAATTTGAAGCACATGCTGCAGATGCGCCGTGATGACTACCTGAAGGCCGTTTACCGGCTCAGTGGCAATCAGGTGGATTTGACCGCCGAGGTGCTCGGTGTGGACGCTTCGATGGTTGATGCCACCGTGTCTCCGGCCTCGGATCCGTCAGCGAAGGAGGGTAAGTCATGAGTATGAGCGGAGACCCCTTTGCCCTGCAGATCACCTGCGATTTGTCCTATCAGGAGGACTTCCTCAGCGTTGAGGGAGCCGATGGTTCCGTCGACACCGAAGAGCTTGGCCTGCTGCTGGGGACGCTCAACCGGTCGTGCGTGAATGCCGGTGAGGTGCTTGAAGCTGGCGCCTGGAAAGGGCTTTTTGCCTTTGGACAAGGGCAGGCCATGCAGTTCGCACATGCGTCCGAGCGGTATGAGTATCGCACTTGGAAGTGTGTCACCGGATGGGAAGACTTTGATGGGCTGCCCTGGGATCAGATCCTGGCTACAGACTCGCTGCTGGATGTTACGCGCCTTGAGGTTGCGGATCGGCTATCCGAGCTGTCTGGCGTGGGCTGGTCCGGTATCCGTGATTTTGAAACCAGCCAGTGGGAGCTGTGTAGCTGCCGACCCGATGTCGATAAAGACCGCACCATGCAGGCCACCCGACAGATGCTTCAGCTCGATGTCCTGCTCAAGGGGCATGGCTGCCCGCGCGGCCGCATGCGGGTAGACTTTGAGTATGCCTCGTTGTGGGCGTGGTCGAACTCGAATGACGACTACCTGATGGCCCTGACCGATGCCGATCTGACTCTCGCCGCACGGGGGGCACTCTTGCGCATTGGGGAGGCTTTCCTCTTGTTCTAGGGTTATTGGGCTCTTGCTTCCGTCCATCAATCGACTAATCTAGACTTTCATCTCCGCGACACCCGGTCCGATATGCCGCAAAAGATTCTCGTACTCGACGACGAAGAAAATTACGCCAAGATGCTGCACTCCCTCTTGGAGCAGCACAGCTTTCTCGTCGATTCCGCTACCAAGCCCGAGGTCGCTCTGCGGGCGCTGCAGGAGTACGGCTACGATCTGGTTATCTCGGACTATAAGATGCCCGTCATGGACGGGGCAGACTTTTTACAGAAAGCCCGCCAGATCAACCCGGACCTACCGGTGATCCTTGTCTCGGGCCTGATGAATACTCCTGAGCTGGTCAAGGTGGCGAACATGAGCGTCACGCTCGTGCTGGAAAAGCCCATCGATATCGAGCACTTCCTTTCTCATGTGAAGCGCTTTGTCCAACCGCTGAGCGAGGACGAATTTCACCGGCAGAAGCGTTTACAATCTGCCGAGCGAGACGCGATCCCGGATGAGGAGGGACGCAGCTATGTCCGCAGCTATCCGACGGGCAGCCGCTACGTGGCCGATGAGTCCGTGTCCATGCAGATGTTTCTGGACGAGGTCTGGCTATCCTCCCGCGAGCAGGCACACTTGTTTTTAAGGGCACCTGCCGGATCCGAGTTTGAGCTGCTGCTGCGCGAGGTCTCCCATTGGCAGACCCAGCCCGCTGAGCGCCTCATCCTGATCAATGTCGCCAACGAGGTCTCTCCGGGTGTCCGGGCTCAACTCATGACGCCCGAGGACGGGCTGAGCAGCGTAGTTGGTGTCTGCGGCTATGCGCATGCCAGCTACGAGCGGCAGGAGGCCTGGGTCGATGTTTTCCGGGATGCTGCCGAGTCATTCCTTTTCGTCCACCTGGTGGATGAGTCACTCTTTTCGGACGGACCGCCACCGATTAACCCCGAGTTAAAAGAGCTCTTGCTGGAGAAGCACAGTATCTGGCCGCCTCTACGCGAGCGATGGGCCGATATGGCGCTCTACGCCCAGCGTCTGCTGACGCGCTACGCGGAGAAGTCCGCCTCTCCCGAGAGTGCCGAGCTCTCGGGGAATGCCTTGTCTGTCATGTTCCGCCATGACTGGCCGGGTAACTACCGCGAGCTCGCCGACGCCTTGAGGCGTGTGGTTGGGCTTACTGTGGATGGACCGGTGAGCGGCCGCCAGCTGGCCTCTATTTTTGCCCGCAATGGGCTCGACGCCCATTTGGGCGCTGTCCCTTCGCTCAAGGATTTCCTCAAGGCTCAGCAGAGCCTGTTGCTGCGGGACATGCTCCACGGCTCGGGTGAGCCACTGGACAAGCTGCTTGAGCAGCTCGGTGTGGATGCTTTGCAGGCTTCCGCCGACAGCCAGCCAGAAGACCTGGAGCTGATCTACCCCGACCTCCTTAACCCCCCGTCCTGACCTTTTAAAACATGGCACTCGCACGCATCCAGGCCGCTATCGTCAACAACCTCCGGGAGTTGAATCGCCTGACACAGGAGCAGGCCAACCAGATCATCCAGACCGATAAGGAGCTCTCCGGCGATGAGGTTGAGAAGCTCCTGATGAAGGACTTCGAGATCAGCGAGTTTCAGCTTCTGGTGGCCAAGAGCCGTGCCTGTGGCCTCAGCCCCTACAATGCTCACAACTTTCGCAAGGATGAGCGGACCTTTGAGCGCCTGGACCAGGATTTCTGCAAGGAGAACAAGGTTCTCCCTATCGGGCTCGTCGGTAACTACATGGTTATCGCCCTGTCCAATCCCTTTGACCTGACCGTCCGCAACAGAGTGCAGGAGGTGACGCGGCGCAAGGTCCATGCTTTGCTTGCGGTTGAGCGCGACATCCTCCACCACCTGCAGTCTGAGGAAAAGGCCGAGGTGCGCGTCGCCGAAGGCTTTGGCGATGTGGTCGAGGCACTCGACATGGAGTTCTCCATGGAAGAGGGCGAGATCGACGAGGATTCCGACGCCGAAGAGTCCGCCCCCATCATCCAGCTGGCCAACCGTATCATCGAGGATGCCTACTACTCGGGTGGCAGTGACATCCACATCGAGCCCGCTGAAAAATCCTGCCGCGTGCGTGTACGTGTGGACGGTGTGCTGACGGAAAAGCTGAACCTCTCTCCCAAGGTCGCCGGTGCTCTTCTCGCGCGTATCAAGGTCATGTCAAATCTCGACATCGCCGAGAAGCGTCTCCCGCAGGACGGCCGTATCGTCTTCCAGCAGTTTACGAAAAAGCCGATCAATATCGACCTTCGTGTCGCGACCGCCCCGCTCAACCACGGCGAGGGCGCGGTCATGCGTATCCTCGACAAGAGCAAGTCAACGCTGCCGTTGACGGCCTTGGGTTTTGAGCCGGAAAACCTCGATATCTACCGTGACCTGATCACCCGCCCCTATGGGATGATCCTGCACTGTGGGCCGACCGGCTCCGGTAAGTCGATGACGCTGTACTCCGCGCTGAACGAAATTAACTCGCCTGAGATTTGTATCCGCACCGCTGAGGACCCGATCGAGTACACCCTGCACGGACTCTGCCAGATGCAGATGCAGCGTAAGATCGGGCTGACCTTCGCCAATGCCCTGCGCGCCTTTCTGCGTCAGGACCCGGATGTCATTCTGGTGGGGGAAATCCGAGACAAGGAAACGGCCAGTATCGCGGTTGAGGCCGCGCTCACCGGCCACATGCTTTTCAGTACCCTGCACACCAATGACGCCCCGAGCACGATTGCGCGTCTGACGGATATGGGTATCGAGCCCTTTATGCTCTCAGCCTCGCTGGTCTGCGTCTGCGCTCAGCGTCTCATGCGTCGCGTCTGTAAGACCTGCCGCCAGTCCTACGAGCCCGTTGAGCGCGAATTGGATATTCTCTCTAGAGCTATCGGCTGGAAAGAAGGCGACGGCAATATCTACCGCGCAAACCGCACGGGCTGTCCGAGCTGCGGCGGTAAAGGCTACCGAGGCCGAATCGGTATCCATGAGCTGATGCAGATCTCCGAGCTCCTCATCGAGGGGATCAACAAAGAGGTCGAGACCTCCGAGCTCAAGCGCATCGCCATGTACACCGGGATGTATACGCTTCACCAGGACAGTATGAAAAAGGTGCGTCACGGCATCACCACGATGGAGGAAGCCATCGCCACTGTACCGCCGGACCTCGAAGACCTGGAGGCCATGGCCGAGGAGTTCGAGCTCCAGAGCCAGTTGAAGGAGAAGGCCAAAGCCGACCGCAAGCTCCAGCTGGCCAAGCCCGGCGAGACCGATTAGGCGGAGAGGATGCCTCGATTGCTCTCCTTGGGAGCCTTCTATTCCGAGACTCGTTTATGGTTCAAACGAAGCCTCAAAGGATGTTTTTGTGATAAACATGCCCTTGTGCTTTTCGTGTCATCTTCGTGACCCGAAAAGATAGCCTTCAGGATCAGGCGCCGGCTTCTTTTTCGGCGAGAGCCTGTTCGCGGGCCTTGATATTGCGCTCCTTGGTCTGCAGTTCCTCGCGCATCTGCTCGAGCTCGTTCTGCATGACCTCCTGGGTCTGGGCTTTTTCAAAGAGCGAGTTCTCGCTCATTTCCAGAAACTGTTCGCGCTCTTCGAGGATCGCCTTGGCCTCTGAGAGCGGCTGCTTGACCTCGTCAGCGAGGCTGCGCAGCTCGGTCACTTCCTCGCTCAGCTTGGCGAAGGCCAGCTTGAGGGAATCCAGCTCGGCCTTGAGCATAGCGACCTGCTCGTTGTTGGCCTCGGGGGAGGGGACTCCTGCGAGGGACTCGGTCGCTTTGGGCTCGGGTGTCGGTGCCGGTTCTGCTTTAGGAGCAGGCTCGGGCTCCGGGGCTTTTTCAGGCTTGGGCTCTTTCTTGGCTGCGGGCTTTTCCTCTGCCTTGGCTTCTTCTACCGGTTCTTCAGCTTTCTCCTCTACCTCTTCATGCTTGAAGGGGGCGTGAGTCGGCATCTTGAAACCGCTGGCTATCTTTTTCTCCGAGATAACACGGAATTTCTGCGCGGTCTCTTTTTCAAAAATGATCCACTCGGCGTCTTCGTCTTCAGCCTTGGTGGCGTGCAGGACGGATATCTCGTTGTCGGGATTCTGATCCTTGACTTTGCCGACATCGGGCAGCGCCATGAGGTTGTCGAGGACTTCGCCGTCTATGGCGACCCACCAGGTGTCTTCCTGATTGTGGTTAAGAATCCAGCGCTGTAGCTCGTTAAGGGTCATGCCAAGAGGGTAGTGAAGCGGCGGCTTCGGTGCCGCAGTGAGCCGTAGGCTAGAGTCACACCTGCGTAAAATCTAGCGTTTTTTCGCCTTTTTGACCTGATTATTGCCCCCGGATAGTACTCAGAGGCGGGGGGATGTAAATCACGCGTAAAATCCGCCCCCGAGGAGGGTCTCGCCGTCATAAAGCGCTGCGATCTGGCCGGGGGCGAGGGCACGCTGTGATTCGTGGAAACGGATCTTTGCGCTGCCGTCGGGCTGGGGTGTGAAGTCGGTTTTCACCTGCGGGTCGCGGTAGCGGGGCATGATGTCGATCACGCGGGCCTCGGTCACGGGGCTGCTGGCCCAGCTGATGTCGCGCAGGGTGAAATCGCTGCCATACAGGCCGGGGGCGTCCGGCTCGTCAAAGGCGACCAGCAGCCGGTTGTTTTCAAAGTCCTTGCCGGTGACGACGTAGTTCTTGAAGTCGGTATTGCTCGGGATGCCGAGGCCCTTGCGCTGGCCGAGCGTAAAGTGGTGCAGTCCGGCGTGGTCGCCGAGCACGGTGCCGTCGGCGGCGCGCACGATCTGGCCCGGGCGGTCCGGGATGTAGGCGGCCAGAAAGGCGTTGATGTCCACCTTGCCGAGGAAGCAGATGCCCTGGCTGTCCTTGCGGGCTGCGTTGGGCAGATTGTGCTCACGGGCCAGCTCGCGCACGCGGGGCTTGGCCAGCTCGCCGATGGGGAAGCGTGCCATCTTGAGCTGCTCCTGCCGCACCAGAGCGAGGAAGTACGATTGGTCCTTGTTACGGTCGACGCCGCGCAGCACATGGCGTGAGCCGTCCGGCTGCTCGCCCATGCGGCAGTAGTGGCCGGTGGCTACCTCGTCGAAGCCCTGCTCACGGGCGTATTTGGCGAAGACCCCGAACTTCATCTCGCGGTTGCACATCATGTCCGGGTTGGGGGTGACGCCGCTGCGATAACCCCGTATCAGATAATCCACGACATGCTGGCGGTACTCCTCGATCAGGTTGACCACCTCAAAGGGGATGTCCAGATGCGCGGCCACGGCTTTGGCCTGGCGGATGTCCTCCTCCCACGGGCAATCGGCGAGGATGGCGCTGCCTTCTTCGTTCATCCAGGTGCGCATGTAGGCGGCAGCCACCTCGTGCCCCTGCTGCTTGAGCAGGAGCGCCGCTACCGCGCTGTCAACGCCACCCGAGAGGGCTACCAGGATTTTCGCCATCCGGCCAGTCAACACCCTCGATCCGCTCGCTTCAACTCATTTCACGCGTTCCGCTCGGGCACGTTACAATCTTCGATCACCCGGTGCTTTTCCGAGATTTTGCGTGTAAACCGGCATCACCCAAGCTATGTTAAGCTTAACTTATGTGCGCCGACGTTTTTTTTGAAGCCAAATGGATCAACCACCAGCGCGGGATTGTGTTCCTGAACGAGGACTGGTTGGACCCCGGCCTGCCGCCCCTTTTTCTCAATCCCGGTAAGCAGGCGCTCAAAAAGATCGAGCCGGCCTCGCCGCAGGAGTACGCCAAGCTCTCAGGCTACTACGCCGAGGGTAAACGGATCATTTTCTTCCTCTGGCCTGAGCACTTCCCGAATCTCGACTGGAAGGAGAACTCGTTCTACGTGGCCGGTGAATTTAACGGCTGGGATAAGGCGATCGGTAAGGCCCGCTGGCAGATGACGCCCGACCGCTATCAGGGGCGCCTGTGTTTCAGCCTCAGCGTACCGGCCAGCAAGGTCTGTGCGTCGGGGGATGCGGTGCGCTTCAAGTTCGTCTCCGGCGAGGGTGAGTGGCAGATGACGCCGCTGGATGCCCCGAACCGTGAAGTCGAGGGCGACGGCACACACCCCTTTCTGCTCGACCCCGGTCGTACCGGGCGCCACGTGTTCTATTTCGAGCCTCCGCACGAGCACCACATCCTCGGGCATGAGAAGCTCCTGTGGAAGGATAAGGCCAACCGCCAGGAGTGCCCCATCGCCTACGGGCACCTGTTGCTCGCGCTGGGGACGGATGCTCAGCTCGGCGTCCTCATGGCCGCCGGTAAGACCATCTTCCGGCTCTTCGCTCCACGTGCGACGCGCGTGACCGTGACCGTGTACCGGAACCTCGACGGCTCCGGTGCGCAGAGCCACGACCTGGTCCGCGTGAACGATAACATCTGGGAGCGTGTCCATCCCGGTAACCTCCACGGCTGGTACTACCACTACAGCGTGGATGGGGACAACGAGAGCGAGTTCAGCCACTTCGACCCAGACTTTAAAATCCTCGACCCCTACGCCCTGGCCACCGTTAGCCATGTGGGGCCAGGTATTGTCTACGACCCTGACAAGCTCCCCCGCCCGCATCGGCGCCATACGCCTCCGGCCTGGCACGACCTTGTCATCATGGAGACGCATGTGCGCGACCTGCTGGCGCATGCCGAGGCTGATCTCTCCGCCGACGAGCGCGAGGGCTTTGCCGGGCTGGCCAAGTGGCTGCGCTCGGACAACTGCTACCTCAAGGACTCGGGCATCAACGCGGTCGAGCTCCAGCCGGTGCAGGAGAACGACGCCCGCAGCCGCGACGAGTATCACTGGGGCTACATGACGTGTAACTTTTTCTCCCCGGAGAGCTCCTACGGGACCGAGCCGGAGAAGGCTTCACAGATCCACGAGTTCAAGGACATGGTGGACGCCTTTCACGAGCAGGATATGGCCGTCATCCTCGACGTGGTTTATAACCACGTGGGCGAGCCTGCGCACCTGCTCTTTATCGACAAGCTCTACTACTTCGAGACGGACCATAAGGGCAACCTCATGAACTGGAGCGGCTGCGGGAACGACTTCAGCGCGCATACGCCGATGGGACGCCGCCTCATGATCGACAGCCTCGTCCACCTCGTGAAAACCTACGACGTGGATGGCTTCCGATTCGACCTGGCCGAGCTGATCGGGGTGGATGTGCTGCGTGATGTGGAAAAGGCCCTCAAGGCCGTGAAGCCTTCGATCATCATCATCGCCGAGCCGTGGAGCTTCCGCGGGCATATTGCCCAGGCCCTCCGCCATACCGGGATCGCCTCCTGGAACGACGGCTACCGGGACTTCATCGGCCGCTACGTGCGCGGCGAGGCCAACCGCGACCAGTTCCGCTATTTCGTATCCGGCTCGCCGCACTACTTTGCCATGTTCCCGGCGCAGACGGTCAACTACGCTGCCTCGCACGACGACATGTGCTGGCTGGACAAGATCACCGAGAACGCCGACAACAACGGCTCCTGGCCCAGCGCCAACGACCGCCGCCGCACGCACCTGATGTGCGCCCTGCTCATGGCCTCGCTCGGCATCCCCATGCTGGCCGAGGGGCAGGACCTGCTGCACTCCAAGCAGGGAGTCAACAACTCCTACCAGCGCGGCGACCTCAACGCTCTCGACTACTCGCGCCGCCGTCAGTACCCGACGACCGCCGACTACTTCCGCAGCTGGACGGCCTTCCGCCGCTCGCAGGCCGGGCGGCTCTTCCGCCTCAACGGCCGCCAGAGCGACGGCTATTTAAAGTTTTTCGAGGACGGCGACACCTCAGCCATCGCGGTGCTTTATAATGCCGACCTTACCAATGGCCACGAGCAGATCCTTTTCGCCATCAACCCGCACTTCGACGGCTACGCGCTGCCGGTGGATGTGGAGCCGAAGCACTTCCGCCAGCTCGCCGACCACGAGCGCTTCGAGACGCACGGCCTCACCACCGGCCTCGTCCGCTGGGAGGATGGCTACCTGCACCTGCCCCCGCTTAGCTGCGCCCTCTGGGTGAAGAAGTAGGGCAGCGGGCTTGACCAGTCATGGCGTACTTGGCAATCTGGCGACGTGATGGAAAGGGAAGCCGCTGTTGGCTTACGTGTATTTTGCGCGTTCATCGTGTGTACGGTCGGTTTGCTTACCGGCTGTACTTCCACCTCGATCTCTTCCTACCGTGACCCTGCCTACGCTCAGACCAGTTACTCGTCTTTCGTTATTGTAGCGGGGCTTCCCCGTGTCAGTGCTCAGGGCTATCTGGAGTCAGAGCTGGCACGGCTGTTGAGCGAACGCGGGATCGATGCGATCCGGGGTGTTGATATTTTACCTCCGACCCGTGAGTACGACCCGGAGTCGATCACGCAGGCTCTGCGCGAGAGTGGAGCGGAGGCGGTTTTGTTGGTCGAGTTGAGCGAGTTTCGTACCGTGGGTACCTACTTCCCGCCCACTTACCACACAAGGGGGATTGTCAGCACGGAAGAGGACGTTGCTCTCGTTGACGACATCTCCTCCACGCCGCCGGAGGATTGTTTCCGCCCCGGTGGGGGGAGACCCGCTTATGTCAATCTCACGACCACTCAGACTGGTGGTGGTACCGTCGTAAGCCCGGTAGCAGACTACCGCATCGCGGTAATGGATGTTGGCACGGGCGATAGGATTTGGATGGCGGATGCGACGACCGAGGGCAGGGCGGATTCCAGTCGCGATGATATGGCAGACTCTCTGGCGGCTGAGATCGTTAATGAGCTTGTCAAAAGCCACATGCTCGCGTCGGAGTTTTGAGGTTGATCGAGTTGCTGTTGGCCGGTGGTGACAAGGGTAGGTAATGCGCTCGCGCCCATCAGAAACGCTTGACGCTGGAGGGGCATTGTTTGATGGTATAATGGGGCTGGTTTGAAACCCGTAAAGTCAGTCTATAAGCGACCCATAAGCGGTAGCCAGCCGCCGGATTAGCATTAGCTTTATTTATTTCAGGGTTGCGAAAACCCCGGCTTCACGCTTGCCTTGTGCGGAACCGGGCGCTTAATCGTCTGTCTGCTCTTCGCAAAGGGGGCGACCGCGCCCCTGCTACGAACACACACACTAAAACGGTTTAATTATGGCAATCAAAGTAGGTATTAACGGATTCGGCCGCATCGGGCGGCTGGTGTTCAGAGCGCTGGTAGACAAGGGTCTGCTCGGCAGTGAAATCGAAGTCGTCGCTATTAACGACCTCGTTCCCGCCGACAACCTGGCTTACCTCCTCAAGTATGACTCCATCCAGGGCGCCTTCAGCGGCACCGTGGAAGCCCCGGACGACGATACGCTCATCGTCAACGGCCAAACGATCAAGTCCCTTTCCATCAAGGAAGGCCCCGCCGCCCTGCCGTGGGGTGAGCTCGGTGTCGACGTCGTGATCGAGTCCACCGGTCTGTTCGTTGAGGACAAGAAGGCCATGGGCCACATCGAAGCCGGTGCCAAGAAGGTCATCATCTCCGCCCCCGGTAAGGGTGACGGCGTGAAGACCGTCGTTCTCGGTGTCAACTGCGACAGCCTGTCCGCCGACGACAACATCATCTCCAACGCTTCCTGCACGACCAACTGTCTGGCCCCGATCACCAAGGTTATCCTCGATAACTACGGCATCGTCGAAGGTCTGATGACCACGGTCCACAGCTACACCGCCACCCAGAAGACCGTTGACGGCCCGAGCCGCAAGGACTGGAAGGGCGGCCGCAGCGCAGCTATCAACATCATCCCCTCCACCACCGGTGCCGCCAAGGCTGTCGGCCTCGTGCTGCCGGAAGTTAAGGGTAAGCTGACCGGGATGGCCTTCCGCGTGCCGACCCCGACCGTGTCCGTCGTTGACCTGACGGTCCGCCTCGAAAAGCCGGCCACCTACGAAGCTATCTGCGCCAAGATGAAGGAAGCCTCCGAAGGCCCCCTCAAGGGCATCCTCGGCTACACCGAAGACGAAGTGGTCAGCAGCGACTTCATCCACTGCGGCCTGAGCTCGATCTTCGACGCTGGCAGCGGCCTGTCCCTGAACGACAACTTCGTGAAGCTGGTTTCCTGGTACGACAACGAATGGGGTTACTCCAACCGTTGCGTGGAACTGCTCCAGAAGGTTTCTAAGTTCCTCTAAACCAATCCGCCATCGGATTTTTCGGCGGGCCGCCCACGTGTATGTGGGCGGCCTCGCTTTCCCCAAGCAGGGCAAGCCCTGCACCCGTGATGCTTCGCATCACCTTTTGGGAGAGCATTTCTTGCTTTGCCTGAAAGCCGCCCCCAATACTGTTTAACTGCACAACCGAGAACTGAATAACTGCATTTGCTATGGCTTCCGTAAAAACCATCAAGGACGTCAATCTCGCCGGTAAGCGTGTCTTCGTGCGCGTGGACTTCAATGTGCCCTTCGACGCGCAGGGTAACATTTCCGACGACACCCGCATCATGGGCGCACTGCCCACGATCAAGCACCTCGTCGGCCAGGGCGCCAAGGTCATCCTGGCCAGCCACCTGGGCCGTCCGAAGGGCGAGAAGAACCTGAAGTTCACTCTGGCTCCCGTCGCCAAGGCCCTCTCCGAGCGCCTCGGCCAGCCCGTCCTGTTCGTGCCCGACTGCATCGGCCCGGAAGCCGAAAAGGCTGCCAATGATCTCGCCGACGGCGGCGTCATCCTGCTGGAGAACGCCCGCTTCTACAAGGGTGAGGAAAAGAACGAGCCCGAGTTCTGCCAGGCCCTGGCCAAGTTCGCCGACGCTTACGTCAACGATGCTTTCGGCACCGCGCACCGCGCGCACGCCACCACGGAAGGCATCACCAAGTATATTTCCGGCCCGAAGGTCTCCGGCTTCCTCATCGAGAAGGAACTGGACTTCCTCGGCGACAAGACCGCCAAGCCCGAGCGCCCCTTCACCGTCATCCTTGGCGGTGCCAAGGTCTCCGACAAGATCACCGTCATCGAGGCCCTGCTCGAAAAGTGCGACACCATGCTGATCGGTGGCGCCATGGCCTACACCTTTGCACTGGCCCTCGACCACCAGGTCGGTTCCAGCCTCAACGAGCCCGACAAGATCGAGACCGCCAAGGCTTGCCTCGCGAAGGCCAAGGAAAAGGGCGTGAACTTCCTGCTGCCCGTGGACAACGTCATCACCGACAAGGTGGACTTCGGCGCCGGCACGGTCGGTGAAGTCAAGGTCTGCGGTGAGGACATCCCCGAAGGCTGGCAGGGCGTCGACATCGGCCCCAAGACCATCGAGCTCTACAAGGCCGAAGCCGCCAAGTCCAAGACCATCCTCTGGAACGGTCCGATGGGCATCTTCGAGATCAAGGAATGCTCCAAGGGTACCTTTGCTGTGGCCGAGACCGTCGCTGAAGCCGACGCCATCTCGATCATCGGTGGTGGTGACTCCGTCAAGGCCATCAAGAAGAGTGGCTATGGCGACAAGGTCTCCTTCATCAGCACGGGTGGGGGCGCGAGCCTCGAGTTCCTCGAAGGAAAAACCTTGCCGGGTGTGGCTGCTCTGGAGCAGGCTTAACCCTCCAACCAACCGGAATTTCTATCAATTTTAAGACTATGGCTACCAAGCGTAAATATCTGATCGCGGGGAACTGGAAGATGAACAAGACCGCGCCTGACGGCGTGGAGCTGATCAATGGCATTCTCGCCGAGATCGGCAGCCAGACTGATGTCGGCGTGGCTATCTGCCCGCCGTTCACCGCGCTTGAGAGCGCGGCCAAGGCCCTGTCCGAAGCCAACAACATTCAGCTCGGTGCGCAGAACATGCACCCCGAGCCCGAAGGTGCCTACACCGGCGAGATTTCCGCCGCTATGCTGCGCACCTTCTACGTCAGCTACGTGATCCTCGGTCACAGCGAGCGTCGTCAGTACTTCGGTGAGACCGACGCCTTCATCAACCAGAAGGTCATCGCCTCCCTCGAAAACAGCCTCAAGCCCATCCTCTGCGTCGGTGAAACCATCGAGCAGCGCGAAGGCGGCAAGACCCTCGAGGTCATCGAAGAGCAGGTCAAGGGCGGCCTCGCCGGTGTGGATAAGAAGCACGCCGACAACATCGTCGTAGCCTACGAGCCCGTCTGGGCGATCGGCACGGGTAAGACCGCTACGCCGGAAATGGCTCAGGAAGTTCACGCCGCCATCCGCAAGATGCTGGCTGACACCCTCGGTGCTGAAGCCGCTGACAAGATCCGCATCCTCTACGGCGGCTCCATGAAGCCCGCCAACGCAACCGAGCTGCTGGCCGAGAAGGACATCGACGGTGGTTTGATCGGGGGCGCTGCTCTGGAGGCCAAATCCTTCGCCAAGCTGGTCGAAGCCGCTTCGGCTCAGACCAAGTCTGAAAGCTAAGTTTAAGAGACTTCCCGGTTTTCTGAAAAATTTCGGAAAACCGGGAAAAAACTCTTGGCAAGCGTGGGCCGGACTCTACACTGGATTCAACTTCTCGCACTAGTTGCGATAGCTACGCGAATCAGTTAACTTTTCTCAAGCCCACACCCCATACCATTAAGGCCGTCTCGTTTATCGAGGCGGCCTTTTTGATGTCTGGGTTTCAGAGGGTGCGGCAGTTCTCTAGCTCTAGAGGGACTGCATGGGCTGAGAGGCTGCACCTGTGGTGCAAAGCCATCGTTTCGTACCACTGTTAAGTCTCTCTAGGGGGGAGAAGGTATAGAGAACGGAGGCTAAAAGAAAACCCGTGACGCAAGGAGCATCACGGGCTTGGAAAGAAGAGCTGCGTCGCCTCAGGCTGGCTTAGAAGGGAATGCCCAGCGCGAAGATGATGCGCTGTTCGTCCTTGGTGGAGCCGACCCCTACGGTGCTGTCGTAGGAGTAGTTGTAGCTCAGGCTGGCTTCGACCCAGTCGGTGAGCTTGGCGATACCGGCCACGCGGAAGTAGATCTGGTACTGGCTGGTTTCGGAGGGGTCGAGGCGCACGTTGAAGTTCTGCTCGGCGCGGAAGTACTTATTGAAGTGGTACTCGAAGTCGTTCCCGAGCGTCATGTAGTAGTACCACTTTTGCGAGACGCCGGAGACGTTGTTGTACTGGAGAGCCATACCACCGTTGACGCTCAGCTTCATGTCGTCGTCGTTAAAGATGCGATAACCAACGCCCACCTGCTCGGTTGCCTGGTTGTTGATCTCCTTCACCTGGTCATGCAGGTAGCTGCTGGTCGAGGTGATGAACCAAACCTCGGAGAGGTCGTACTTGTAGTTAAAGCCGCCACCGTATTTGTCGGTATTGACGGTCTTGACGCCCTTGGAGTTGACCGTGTCGCCGAACTCGTAGAACGCTGCCATCTCGTAGTGGTTCTTACCCGAGTCTTTCTTCGCCTTGAAGCCAGTGATGAGCGAGGTGGTCGTCGAGTCTGAGTCGGTGTAGGTGTAGCCGACATTGATCTTACCGCTCCAGCCTTCGGGGATGATCGACTGGAAGGTTTCTTTCCACTCAGCAAAGAGCTTGTCGTAGTACTCGGCTTGTTTCTCGGCCGCTATCTGCTCAGCCGTCTTGGTCGGCTCGGCTTCAGCATTGGCGGCAGGAGGTGTGCCTGCGGCTGCATCGGCCAGCTGCTCACCCGCTGCGGGGATTGAGGGACCGTCGACTTCCTCGGTCGTTTCAGCAGGGCTCTGCACTTCGGCGAGTTTATCAGAGATGCGGATGGTGCCCAGGATCGGGCTTTTGAAGGTGATGACCCCATTGGCCTGGCTCACATACTGCCCAGAGATGGTGTCGCCGTTCTGCAGAACGAGGACATCGGCGCCGTGCAGTCCAACGGCGCTCAGTGGCAGAAACATAAGAAATATCAGTGCTCGTAGCTTGCTCATGAAGTTTACGACGAAAAAGAAATGGCCGTTACGGTGCAATCCCTTTTTGGGAAAGCGCCGTAACGGCCAGTAAAAAAGAGGCTCGTTGAGCTTAGGCTGCGGCCGACTTGACCAGATTCTTTCCGGTTAACAGGCTGATCAGCTTTTTCATTGCCGGAGTCAGGACACGGCCCTTGCGGTGGACGATGGCCAGCGGGCGAGACAGCTTTTTGCCCTTGATGTTGAGGGCGCAGATCAGGCCTTGCTTGACTTCCTGCTGCACGGTGGTCGAGGGGACGATCGAGATGCCGGCGTCAATTTCGACGGCGCGCTTCACGGTCTCGATGTTGTCAAACTCCATCACCGGCTCGATATCGAGCTTCACTTCCTTGAAGAACTGGTCCGTGGCCTTACGGGTCGGGATGTCCTGCTCGAAGCCGATGAAGCGATGCTCGGCCAAATCCTTTACCTCCACAGACTTTTGTCGGGCCAGGGGGTGATTCGGGCTGCAGATGACGACGAGGTGGTCCTCCTGGAAGGGGATGACCTCAAGCTGGCGAATCTTGTTGGGATAGGCGACCAGGCCGAGATCGACGGCATTGTGCAGCACATCTTCGTAGACGAGGTTCGAGCGCCGGTATTCCACGCGGACATTGACCGACGGGAACTCCTGCAGAAACTCCTTCACATAGGGAGGTAGCTCGTGCAGACCGATGCTGTAAATGGTGGAGATGTGAATCGTCCCGCTAATGACCTTCTTCATTTCCTGCAGCTCACTGGTGAGCTTTTCATACATGTGCAGGAGTTCTTTCGCTGATTCGTAGAGCTTGGAGCCCTCACGGGTTAGACGAAATTGTTTTTGACTACGGTCAACGATCAGGACATTGAAGTGTTTCTCCATTGCCCGAAGCTGCTGGCTGACGGCGGATTGGGTAATGCCATTAAGCTTGGCGGCACGAGAAAAGCTCTGGCTTTCGACCAGATCGCTGAAAATTTTGAAATTTTCGATGTGCATGGAAAATTGCATAATGGATTCTTATTGCGAATCAATAATAAATTTAGCGAATCTTATCTTTATTTCCTCACTATGATTGAATACGCCGAATTCGCCGCCCGCTGTCAGCAGATCCAGGAGCGAATCACGCTCACCTGTGAGGCGTCAGGACGCAGCCCTGAGGAGGTCTCCATACTGCCGGTTACAAAGAATCATCCGGCCGATGCTCCTCTTTATGCAGCCCGCTACGGCTTTAGTGCGGTGGGGGAGAACCGGGTGCAGGAGGCGATGGATAAGCAGCCTCTGGTGGGGAAGGCCATCCGCTGGGAGCTGATCGGCCACCTCCAGTCGAACAAGGCCAAGGTGGCTGCCGAGCATTTTGACCGCATCCAGTCCGTGGACAGCGAAAAGCTGCTTCGCAAGCTCGATGTCGCCGCGGCAGAGGCGGGCAAGACTCTTGCCGTCCTCTTGCAGATCAACGCCGGTGACGACCCGGCCAAGTTTGGCGTCGAGTGCTCCGAGGCCGATGCGTTGCTGGAGCAGGCGTTAGAATGCGCAAACCTCCAGGTGGACGGATTGATGACGATTGCCCCTCTCGATGAGGACAAGTCCGTGGCAGCGCGCTGCTTCGAGCGTCTCAGGGAGACTCGTGACCGGCTCAGTGCGAGCTTTTGCACGCCGTTACCCGTTCTCTCCATGGGGATGACGGATGACCTGGAGGAGGCCGTCAAAGCTGGCAGCACTCTCGTGCGTATCGGCACCGCGCTTTTTGGCAGCCGACCGGGGTATTAATGGAGTGGTCCGGGCATCAAAGGCTAAAGGGGCACCGTCGCTTTAGCATTGCCGAAGATAGAGGAACTGATAGGGTAGAGGTTGATATGGAACCTGTGAGCACACCCGAGCGCAAAGCCGCTCTTCATGCCCTGCTGGACGACCCTTCGAAGGCCGTACGCACTGCTGTGCTCGAGGCCTACAAGGAGCTGGGAGACATCGGTGTCGGCTGGTTGCGGGAAACCTCCCGCCAGGAAGGCACGATGGCCGAGCATGCGCGCCGTATGCTGCACGAGCTCCGTGAGGACGACCCGAAGGCAGCCTTTATCGAGTTCATCCACTCCTACCGCTACGAGCTGGAGACCGGATCGCTCATGCTCAACCGCACCTGGTACCCGGACCTGGACCCGACCTTCTGCTGTCTGTTTCTGGATGAGGTGGCGAGCCGCTGTGAGCAGCTCTTCTGCGAGCCCTCGACCGACTTTGAGAAGTGCCGCGTGCTCAACCGCGTGATTTTTCACGAGTATGGCTTCCGTGGCGCGCAGGACGATTTCTACCACCCTGACAACAGCTTCCTGCACCGCGTGATTGAGCGTCGGCGCGGGCTGCCGATCACCCTTTCGATCGTTTACCTGCTGGTGGCGTATCGCTGTGGCGTGGCCGTTGAGCCGGTGGGCTTCCCAGGGCGCTTCATGATCGGCTGCTACACGGAGGGCGAGCCGTTCTTCATCGATGTCTTCGAGGGGGGCGTTTTCCGCACGGCCGAGGAGCTGGAGTCGATGCTCGAAACGCACCACGTCGAGGTCGATCCCTCTCTGCTCGCTCCGATCAGCGTCGGTGAGGTGCTGGTGCGCTGCTGCCGTAACCTCGTCAACCAGTTTACCCGTGCGCGGGATTCGGAATCGGCTCGCCTCTATGCCGATTTCGTCCATGAATTTGAAAATGCTTACAAGCGAAAAGCTTGATCAGGACACCGTATACACCCTGGAGGATTTAAAGCACTGGCCGCGCGAAGGCGTTTCAATGGCTGTGCTGGGCGACCCGGTCGCACACTCTCTGAGCCCGCGCATGTACCATGCCGCGCTGGCCTGCATGGCGCAGACGCAGCCCGTGTTTGCGGATTGGCATTACGTGAAAATGTTCGTCCCCGAGGGGCAGCTCGGCCCCGCTCTGGAGCAGCTCTGGGAGGCAGGTTTCCTCGGCATGAACCTCGTGCTCCCGCACAAGGTGGCTGCGGTCAGTCTCGCGGCCGAGCTCGACGAGAACGCCGCTGCCGTGGGCGCTGTGAACACCCTGCTGCGCCTGCCCGAGGGCGGCTACCGCGGGTACAATACCGACACCTTTGGGCTGGAGGAGGCTGTGCGCCGCGATCTGGGATCTGAACTGGCTGGACAGGACGTGATCCTGCTGGGGGCCGGAGGGGCTTCGCAGGCGGTCGCTCACCACATCCTCCGTAGTGGCTGCAAGTCGCTGTGGATCGGTAATCGCAGTCAGGACCGTCTGGCGCGTGTCCTGGAGGGGCTCGCGCCCGTGGCGGGAGGCCGACTGCATGGCTTTGACCTGACCAACCCACCCGCCGCGCTTCCCACAACCGGCCTGATGGTCAACGGCACCTCGCTTGGCCTGCACCGGGGCGACCCCATGCCGATCGCGTTGGATCGCTTTGAGGAGAGTCTGAAAATCTACGATATGCCCTATGGCCACGAGAACGCCCTCTGCCTCGCTGCAAGGGAGCGCGGCATGAGCTATGCCGACGGAGCCTCGATGCTCGTCTGGCAGGGCGTGCGTGCGATGGAAATTTACAGCGGCACTTCGGTGCCCGCCCAACCTATGATGAATGCCGTGTGCGAAGGCTCCGGCTGCCCCGTACGTCATGTTTGAGTGGATCAGCGAAGTCGACGGCCTCGTGCCTTGGTTTTTTCCGGTGATGGCCTTTTTGTTCGGTGCCTGCTGGGGGAGTTTTTTAAACGTGGTCATCTACCGCGTACCGGCGGGTAAGTCCGTCGTGCACCCCGGCTCGCACTGTGCCTGTGGCCAGCCTATCGCCTGGTACGACAACATCCCGATTCTTTCATGGTGTCTGCTGCGTGGGAAGGCCCGTTGCTGCGGTAGTAAGTTCAGCATCCGCTACCCGATGGTAGAGCTGCTGACCGCGCTGCTCTATCTGGCTGCCTGGTGCCTGCTGCCGCCTCAGGTGGCACTGGCCGGATTCGTCTTTATCGCACTGCTGCTTGCGGCAACTTTTATCGACCTCGACACCATGACCCTCCCGGACGCCATCACCGTGGGCGGCTGTATCGCCGGGGTGGTGCTGTCGTTCGCACTACCGGAGCTGCACGGCTTTGGAGGGGACGAGCCCTGGCTGCTGCGTGCCATGCGCTCCGTCGTCATGGGCATGACGGGTGCAGCGGTTGGCTCGGGCGTCCTTCTGTGGATTGCCCTGAGTGCGGAGGCCGTTCTGCGTAGGGAGGCGATGGGCTTTGGCGATGTGATCCTGATGGGCTGCATCGGGGCCTTCTGCGGTTGGCAGGGGGCGCTGTTCGCGATTTTCGGAGGAGCCCTGCTCGGGACCATCGTGGTCATCCCCATGATGATCCTGCAAAAGCTCTTTGGCCTGGCCCTGCCCGGACCGGGTAAGGTCGTCAAGGCCGGGGCCGAAGGTGTCTCGGCTGCCCTCGACAAAGAAGAGGCCGAGGCCCGCGCTAAAGCCGCTGCCGGGGAGGCTCCTGCAGACGGCAGCGAAAGCGCCGAAGCCGAGGCGCAGCTCGGGATGGGCGTGGCTATTCCGTTTGGGCCGTGGCTGGCGCTGGGCGGGCTGGTGTATTTCCTTTTCATGCGTGGGCCGACGGATGCCTACCTGTCCACGCTACGCGCCCTGATTTTTGCGCCCTTCGGCGGCCCGGCCTGATCGTGTCATCATGCGGGGAACCGACCGGACCTTAACCTGACTCAAGCAATCCCGTGACCACCTCTGTGCCATCGACCCGCACCTCGCGAGCCCGCAAGCGCCTGCGCCTGTTGGGGTGGACGCTCGCCATCCTGGTGACGTTTCCGCTCTCGGCGCTGGTGCTGATCGTCTACGCCAAGCGCGAGGTAGAGGCAGCGGCCGAGGGGAGAGTCGCGACGCAGAGCGGGGATGTCCCGGCCACGCGTGTCGGGCTCGTCCTTGGCTGCTCGCGTACATTCGAGGATGGCCGCGAGAATCCTTTTTTCGCCAACCGTATGAACGCGGCCTCGGAGCTTTACCGGGCAGGAAAGGTCGAGTACCTGCTGGTGAGCGGGGATAACTCCCGGCCCGACTACGATGAAAGCTCGGACATGCGTGCCGCTCTGATGGAGCTGGGGGTGCCGGCGGACCGTATCGTGCGCGATTATGCTGGTTTTAGCACGTTGGACTCGATCCTGCGGGCGCATGATGTCTTCGGGTTGGATCGCTTTGTCGTGGTCTCGCAGGACTTTCATGTGCGCCGTGCTCTCTACATCGCCCGTGGTAATGGCATGGATGCCACCGGCTATGTGGCCAGGGAGGTGAGTGGGGCCGGTGGGCGCTGGGTGCGCTTCCGCGAGTCGCTGGCCCGGGTCAAGGTCCTCCTCGACGTGCATGTCTTTGAGCGTCGTGCGAAGTTTACCGGCGATCCCATCAGTATCGGCAGTGATCATACCTGACCGGCGCGCGATTGATCCTTCTCTCACCTTAATACACAAAAAGAGCCCGGTTGGTTACGACACTCAGGGGTCCAATTCCCCAACGGTGGTTCAACCAAACAGGCTCCTGAGAAAATAATTTATACAGAAAATGACCTGCGTCAAGGAAGTGCGCCCGATGGCGTCAAGGGTATGGGTTAGCTTTACCCAGGATGGAAAGGCTTTAATGAAGGGCTTTGAGACGGCTGACGTATCGACGGCCATTCACGCATCTCTTGCCTATCCGGTGTCTTTGCCATGAGCCCTGTCCTCAAGCTGATCCTGCTGCTGTGCTGCAGTAACATATTCATGACCTTCGCCTGGTATGCTCACCTGAAGGAAATGAACAACCGGCCCTGGATCGTGGCGGCGCTCGTGAGTTGGGGCATTGCCTTGTTTGAGTATCTCTTTCAGGTGCCCGCCAATCGCATTGGCTACACGGTCCTGAGTGTCGGTCAGCTCAAGATCATCCAGGAGGTTATTACGCTGACGGTTTTCGTGCCTTTTTCGGTCTTCTACATGCGGGAGCCTCTCAAGTGGGACTATTTGTGGGCCGGACTTTGTCTGGTGGGAGCAGTCTATTTCATCTTTCGCAGCAAACTTGCATGAGGGGCGCAGAATTTGCCCTACGGTAACATTCAGCGGATATACAGACTTCACACGGGGGGGACTTTATGCTAAACGAAGCACGTTTTTATGATAGAGGATCAGACAGAGGCCATATGGAGCCGACGTTTCTGGCAACTGCTCGGAGTGGTTACGCTGCTGCGGGTGGGCTACCTGGCTGTCTTCCCGTACGACCTGGTCGGTGACGAGGCCTACTACTGGGACTGGGGTCGCCAGCTCGACTGGGGCTACTTCTCCAAACCGCCGATGATCGGCTGGCTGATGGGCTTCTTTAACTGGCTCGGGGGCGGTACCCTGACGGGTATCAAGCTGGCTCCGATCCTCTTCGGAGCAGGGACGTGTATCTGGCTTTTTCTCTTGGCCCGGCGTATGTATGGGGCGCGTGCAGGCTTCTGGACGGCGGCGCTGATGATGGCCTCACTGGGTAATGTCGCCCTCAACGTGCTTTTCACCATCGATGCGCCGCTGTTGTTCTGCTGGAGCGGTGCCCTCTATGTTTTCTGGCGGCTGGCTGAGCCCGGCGAAGCGACCCCCCGTGCGGGCTGGGCAGTGGTCCTGATCCTGCTCTTGGGCTGTGGTGTGCTCAGTAAACAGATGATGCTGGTGTTCTGGGTGATGGCGCTGATCTTTCTGGCCATAGACCGAGAGGCGCGTGGTCTGTTGAAGCATCCCGCCACCTGGCTGGTGGCTCTGGTGGCCTTGCTGTTTTTACTGCCGCCCCTGTGGTGGAACTGGCAGAACGACTGGATCACCTTCGTGCATATGGAGGACCACTTCCAGCCCGGTAAAACCGATCTGGTAGAGGTCTTGCTGCGTCCAGTGGTGTTCGTGCTGGTACAGATTGCTCTCGGTTCGCCCATTACGGGGATCCTGCTCTTCGGCCTGCTTGTGGCGGCAGTGTTGGGGTGGCGTGCGTGTGGGCGACGTGAACGCTATCTGCTGATCTTTTCGGTGCCGGGGCTCGTAGCAGTTCTGATCCTGTCCCTGCGCCAGAATATTAACCCCAACTGGCCCGCCGTTTATTTCCCGGCGGCATACGCGCTGCTGGGAGCCTGGGGCGTCGGGGCGTTTGCCTCCCCTAAGAAAGGCTTCGAGCGCCTGCGCTGGCTCTTCAAGCCCGGTGTCTACCTCGGTGCGGCGCTGGCTGTGGTGGCATACGCCATGCCCTTTGCGGTCAAGGCCGGGGGCTGGGAAGGCATGGCCAAGGACCCCGGTAGACGGATGGAGGGGTGGAGCGAGGTCGGCCGTGAGGCAGGTGCCTTTTATGCGGATTTCCCCGGAGGCGAGCCACAGCTCGTTATCGCAGGTGGCCATCGGCACACGGCTGCTGAGCTGGCCTTTTACCTGCCGGGACAGCCGCGTGTCTACCGCTGGTTTCCCTACGAGCGTGTCGAGTCGCAGTACGAGATCTGGGGTGGCCCTAAAGACGCGCACGGCAAGAACGCCTTAATCCTCTGGCCGGGCGAGGTTGAAACACTCCCCGAAGACATCAATGCTGCTTTTGCCCAGACCAATCGGTTGGGTGGTTTTACCGTTCAGCCCGGAACCAAAAACGCCAAAGGCTTTACAGCCTTTGCCGGTAACGATTTTAAGCAATGGAAGCCATGAGTGAACAGACTTCCCGCCCCGCGCGGCCCATGATTTGGATACCCCTCGCCGTGCTGGCTGTGGTTAGCCTTATAAGCTGGTTGACGCCCGTGGACATGCGATTGGCGCAGGCGTTTTATGGCGGAGGTGGCGCATGGCCGATTGGAGAGAGCCGTCTGTGGCGCATGCTCTACGAGGTTGGCCCCTCGCTGGGTATTGTGCTGGGGGCGGGTGCGTTTCTCGGATTTGTGGGCGGCTTTTTCTGGAGCTCGCTGCGTGCCTGGCGACTCCCGCTGATCTTCCTGTCTCTTGCGGCCCTGATCGGGCCAGCTGTGGTCGTGAACTTCATCTTCAAGGACCACTATGGACGCCCTCGTCCACGTGAAGTCGTGGAGTTTGGAGGTCAGCAGCAGTACCTGGAGGTCTGGGTGCCGGGGAAGCAAAAGGGGCACTCATTTCCTTCGGGGCATTCCTCCATCGCCTTTTACCTGATGAGCCCGTATTTTGTGTTTCTGGCTTCCCGACGTCGTCTGGCTTACGGCTTTCTCTTTTGTGGCCTCGCTTATGGTACGATCATGGGGTTGGCCCGGATGGTGCAGGGGGCGCATTTTATGACAGATGTCGTCTGGGCAGCGGGAATGGTGTATCTGGTGGATTATGCCTTGTACTACCTGCTGCGTCTGGGCCGTTGGCGTCCACCGCTCAGTGTGCGCACGGGAAGCAGATCTTTTGTGCGGTCGGTTTTCAGTCGTCCGGCAACGGCATCTGGCTCGTTATCACGCCGCCAGGGCGCGCGCCCATAATCGTCTTGCGTGGGGTTCGCTCAGCGGCTTTGATCACAGGTTTAGCGACCGTCTGACATGCAACCGTCCTTTTCCATTATTATCCCGTTTTACAACGAAGAAGAAAGCGTTGTCGCCGTGCTGGAAGAGGTCCGGCGCTGTCAGCCCGAGGCCGAAGTCATCGCCGTCGATGACGGCAGTAGCGACTCGACCTGGGAAAAAATCTGCTCCGTGCCCGGTGTGCGGGGCCTGCGCCCCTCGGCCAACCGTGGCCAAAGCGCGGCCATGTACGCTGGCCTGCAGGCCGCACGGGCCCCGATTGTGGGCTTGATGGACGGTGACGGGCAGAACGATCCGGCCGACTTCGCCAAGCTGCTGGAGGGTATGAAGGACGGGGCCGATGTCGTCGTTGGCTACCGGGCCAAGCGCAAGGACACCTTCAGCCGTCGGGCGGCCTCGAAGATCGCCAACCGCATCCGCCGTATGTTTCTGGACGACGGTGTGCGCGATACCGGCTGCTCGCTGAAAATTTTCCGCCGCGAAGCCGTGCAGTACCTGGTTCCTTTCAACGGACTGCACCGCTACCTGCCGGCTATCTTTAAAAAAGCCGGGCTGCGCATCGAGCAGGTCCCGGTCAACCACCGTCCCCGCGCCCAGGGTACCTCCAAGTACACCAACTGGGACCGTGCCCTGCGGGGCATTTACGACCTGATTGGCGTGAGCTGGTTGCTCAAGCGCAAGGTCCATTATCCCTCGATAGAGGAGCACCAGGCATGATCGAATGTTTGAACTTTCTGGCTGCTGCCGATCCGGCCGCGGCGCAAACGGGCTTTATGGATAGCCCGCTGTTTGAAGTGCCCAGCCTCGGGCTGACGATTACGATGTGGAAGATCATCGGATACTTCGGGGTCGCGGTCTTCGGCTCACGCTGGCTGGTTCAGGTCTTCGCCACACACCGGGCGAAAAAGGTCACCATGCCCCGGCTCTTCTGGTACATGAGCCTGACCGGCAGCCTCTGCCTGATCTCCTATTTCATCTGGGGGAAAAACGACTCTGTCGGTATCCTCTCGAACCTCTTCCCGGCCACGATTGCCTTCTACAATCTCATCACGGACATCCGCCACGCCAAGAGCCAGCAGATAGCGCCGAGTGAATGAGAGAAGGTTGGGTTAAGGCGCTCTTAACCCAGCACCCAGAAGCCGATCTTGATCCACAGCGGGATCGTAAGCATCCCGACCAGTGAGCTCGCGGCCACCGCCTGAAAGGCGAGGTTTCCGGCGCCACCGTAGTGCTTGGCCAATACGACCGGAAAGATGCCGCAGGGCATCGCTGCGTGGATGAGGACCACGTCTCGTACCGCAGGCGAGAGAGGAAGAATCCAAACCGTGGCCAGCATCCCGGCCGGGAGCAGCAGATGGCGTGTGAAAAGGATGCCCACAATCGCGCCGGGCCGAAGCTTGGCGCCGCTCTCACGGGCCAGCTCACAAAAGGCGACCCCGATGATGAAGATGCCAATCGGGATGGCGCATACGGCCAGCATGTCGATCAGGTTCAGGACCGTTACCGGCAGCAGGTCCCGCCCACCCATGTAGTTGAGCGGAAGCCCGATGAGCACAGCCACGGCTGGCGGGGAGAAAGCCTTTTTCAGGTTTTGGCGATTAAAAGTGCCTGAGACGATGGTCACGCCCACGGTCCATATCGCCAGGTCCACCCCGACATTGACCACGAGCAGGACCCCGATGATCTCCGGCGGGAACAGCAGGCCCGCCACCGGGATGGCAATGTAGCCGTAGTTGTAGACGGCTGAAACGAAGGCAAATGTCCCCCGTTCGCGCGAGTCCCGCATGCCAAAGAGCGGCGCGATCACCGCGACGACCAGGGCGCTGACGGCGATGAACAGGTAGCCGATACCGATGGCCTGAAAGACCAGCGAACCGGTCCGCAGCTCCTCATTACCGAGGACAAAGCGAAAGATCAGGCTCGGGTACAGCACAAAGACGACCAGGCGCATGACGTCCTTTTCGCTGCGGGCGCTGAACCACCCACGCGCGCGCATGATCCAGCCCATTCCCACCAGTAGGAACACGGGCAGCACTGCGGAGAAAATCGTGCCGTAGTCGACCATGACAAGCCCGGCATTATCTTTTTCGACCCGGCAGCTGTCTAGACGTTAATCGCATCTAGCGCCGGGTAACCACCAGCAGGCGAGGCGCGTTATCGCTGGCTTTGGGAGAGGCGATCAGCTCGCTCTCGAACTCCATCTTGTCGAGGGTGTCGGCCCATTCCATGACCTTGGCGGCTTCGTCTGCGCCCCCCTCGTGTCCGGGGTAGATGACGATACTCATCCGGCCACCTGCGCACAGGCAGTTCGCGGCAGACTCCAGCGCGGGCACGGTTGTTTCCGGTCGTGTGATGATGCTTTTATCCCCGCGCGGCAGGTAGCCGAGGTTAAACATCACGGCCTTGATATGACCCTGCCAGTTGCCCGGCATGTGGTCATCCATGTTCTCGTGACCGGTCCGCACGAGTCGCACCCGCGTCAGCAGCCCAGCCTCGCCGAGCATGAGGTTGGTGCGGTGATGCGCCATTTCCTGGATGTCGAACCCGATGACGTGGCCGTCCGGGCCGACTCGATCTGCGAGGAAAAACGTATCCAGCCCATTGCCGACGGTCGCGTCGATGGCGATGTCGCCTGGCTCGATGACCTCCGCGATCATCTTCTGAGCCATCGCGGTCATCGATAGAGGCATGGGTTCGGTCGGCGGGTTCATGAGCGGTAGAGGGTGGGCAGCGGTTGGTCCATTTCTGCTCCCACCAGCGAGGCAGTGAAAACCTCTGCCCAACCCGGCACAAGACTATTTCCCTTCGACCCGAAACCGTTAAAGAGAGCCAGCGCCGGGTGCTCGCGGTGACGGCCTATGAGCGGCTGATTGTCCGGCGTACATACCCGCACGCCCGCTGCTTGCGCGACGACTTGCTCCCCCGGATGTTCGGGAAAAATCTGCCTCAGCGCGTCCATTAGCTGCTCCCGTCCTTCAGGCGTTGGCTCGGTGTCCAGACAGCTGCGCTCATAGGTGGCCCCCAGCCGCACCTGCCCGTTTTCTTGTGGCAGGAGCCATTTGCCCTTATTCAGGATCTCGCCTTCCGGCGGGTTGGGTAGCTTCAGGTCGAGGATCTCGCCTTTGACCGGGTCAGTCACGATGTCCGAGAACCACGGGTTGTCGCGCAGGCGCATCCCTTCACAGAAAACGACCGTCTGGTAAACGCGGCCCTGCCAGCGTACGCCTGCGGGGAGCAGCTCCAGGTCCTCGTGATGAAACTCTACCTCGGCCAGCGCATTTGCCTGTCGGAGACGTTCACGCAGGCTGCTCAAGAGTGGACCGCTGGCGACATAGCCGCCACCCAGAGTGATAAAGCTGCCATGCGGGTCATTCACGTCCCCGAGAGAGCCCGGAGGGCTGACCTCGCCGATGTAGGGGGTGTAGGTCGGGATCGCGCGCTTTTTCTCCAGCCGCTTGCGTTCGTTGGTGTTGCGCAGGACGCGCCGGATGGGCAGCGGGTGAAAAACGCGTGTGCCTGTGCGTGCCTCAAGCTGTGCGAAGTAGCCCTTCGCCGCAGGCAGGAGCCAATCCGATCCCGGCGACAGCGCCAGTCGCTTACCCGCCAGCGGGTTAATCATCCCCGCAGCTACCCGGGTGGAGCTGGTGCGGTGCCCGTCGTCCACCACGAGCACGCGCTGCCCGCGTGCGAGGAGCTTGTCCGCCAATACACTACCGGCAATGCCTTGGCCGATGATTAAATAGTCTGCGTCACAATCCATGGATACAAATATTCCGTCCATTATCCGCGCCGAGTGCCTAAGGGCAATCCGGGATTGCTCAGGGGCGGGCGGACTCTCTTGCCTCGGCAGGCAGGACGGCATCTTGGATAAACCGGCTCAGATACCCCTGAGCCAGCACCTTGGCGGTCTCGGGAGGGTAGGGTGCGAAGACCGACAAGTGCATGACCTGGGCATCAATGATACGCAGCCCCTGAGCGGCCTGATGGAGTCGCCCCATGGCGCTCCAGTCGCGTTCACTCCCGTCCACCAGTAGCGGACCGGTCGCCGTCTTGTTAAAGAACAACTGCAGGACGATGCCCTCGCGCTCGTAGACCTGATGCTGCCAGGTAAAGGTCTGCCCGTCGATATTCAGCTCCAGCGGCGGGCAGATTTCCTTAAGCGCAAAGTTCTGGGAGGGCAGGCAGGTTTCCGGCTGGTGGATGTTGTGCGCGAAGGCCGAGTACGTGCTCCCATCGAAACGCAGCCACATGAGCTGCCAGAGCGCGCCGTTCGGGTCGAGCCAGGTGTACATGCGCGCTTCTTCGTACGGGAGCTGCTCGCGCACGAGTAGCGGTATTTCCTGCTCGCGTACGTTGGGGTCGGGAAGCTCATCGACGAGCTTCCAGCCCGTGGTGTAGGTCATCGCCGGTGCACGTTGCTCGTGCCAGCGGTACCAGCCCTCCGCCAGGACATGAGTCCCGACGGTCAGTAAGATAATAATCAGCAGGAGAAAGACATGGCCGCGTGGGGCTTCGCGTAGAGCCTTGCGGATGACGCCGGACTCGCCGTCGACCCGGGTGCGTCGTGGTTCCCAGATAAAGATGCTCAGCAACTTGGCCTCAATGAACATCAGCACGATGAAGCCCAATTGTGTGCTCCAGCCGATGACGTCGTGCCAGTCGTCCATCGCCCCTTGTGACTGGTACCGCACCATGACGGCGACCAGTGCGACGACGCGTGCGACATTCACGAGGTAGGCCGTGAGTATACACAGGATCAGCAGGATGGCACGTCGCTTCAGGGAGAGCCTGAACAGTGCCCCCAGAAACAGTCCGCCCACCAGTGCGAGGTGAAACGACCGGATGCCGCTACAGGCTTCTGCCAGGTGGGAGACCCCGTAAGCGGTCTGAATCTCGTAGCCGTTTGCCTGCACCTGATAGCCTGCCCAACCGAGGAGGGTCTGGGCTGTTTGCCCTACACTTAGCAGAGAGTGGAGGGTGACGGCGTTTTCCAGCTTTACGGGCCAGGGCAGCCCTACCAGGAGAAACAGAATGGGAAAGGCCAGAATGCGTGCCCAGCGCCAGCCGAAAAATACCCCCGTCATCAGCAGCAGGACGCAGACCGTCACGAGCATGTAGAGCGTATCGAGCACGCGCCAGTCGGGGTTCCCGACCTGTACCACCCGCAGCGGGATCATCAGTACCAGCATGAGGACGACGATCAGGCCCGGCAGGCGGCTCCGGGCGGGGCGAATATTGGGCAGTTGATCCATTCTCTGCAGGACCAGTACTCCCGACAGTACGAGCACGAACCACCCAAAGCCGTACAGCGGGTTGTGGTTCCAGTAGTGGCCCAGATTCAGCAGCGGCCCCGCCACCACAACGGCGAAAGCAACTGACAATAGCAGAGTTCGAAACATGGAATACAGGTTATATCCATCCTGATGAAGCCATGCGACAAGCAAAATCTCAAAGGTTGAGCCTCATGGACTAGATACTCATATGTATGCTTTTGGCGGGAGAAGGAAGTCTCTTGACGCTACAGGCGTTAGATATTGATGCTCTCATTAATGAAATCCGTATGCTTGGTCTTATCCTGTCTTGTTTTAACGACTGCGGTCTTTGCCGACTCTGCCCGCGATGCCTGGGAAGGGCTTGTTAAGCCCAACAAGAGGGACGACCCGGCATACGCCTACGTGGAAAACGATCCCAGCCTCCCGAATGTCCTGATCTATGGGGATTCGATCTCGATCCACTACACCCCTACAGTCCGGGAGCTGCTCCAGGGTAAGGCCAACGTCTACCGCCTCTACTGTAATGGCGGGGAATCCGGTAGCGTCGTCGGTAAGGTCTCACAAATGCAGAAGACCATGCGTGATGATCGGCTGGATGACCCGTGGACATTTAAGTGGGACGTCATCCAGTTTAACGTAGGCCTGCATGATCTCAAGTACATGAAAAACAATAAGCTGGATGTGAGCGGTGAGCAGGTGACCTCGCTTGAGCAGTATGCTAAAAACCTTCGCGTCATCATCGGCTACCTCAAGCACGTGGCTCCGGAGGCGAAGCTGATCTTTGTCACCACCACGCCGGTTCCCGAGAACTCCACCGGTCGCAAGCATGGGGATGCCGCCCGCTATAACGAGGTGGCCCTCGAAGTGATGAAGGACTACCCCGAGATCACCGTGAACGACCTCTACGCATTTACGCTGCCGCATCAGCAGGAGTGGTGGCAGAAGCCCGGCAATGTCCACTACGCCCCGGTTGGCCGTCAGGCTCAGGGCAAGGAAGTCGCCGGTGTGATCGAAAACGTCCTCGCGCAGGAGTAGCCCGCCAGGGCTTCGTCCTGGATCTGTGATGCTTATGCATCACAGCTGTCGCCGCCAACACGGCGGCATTTCATTCAAAACGAGGCCTCGGCTTTTAATCGTCTGCTGCCGGGACAGGGACGCCGTGCCCATGGGGCTTCGGCCTATCCAGAGGCAGGGCATGCCCTGCTGTTAGCAGACGTCTGAGACGAGGCGGTCTGCGAGCACGTCGAGCTCTTCGTCGTCGCTCAGTCCCTGGACCCACTCGCCGGGGATTTCGCCGCAGCCACCGGCTGCTCCCGCCAGCATGCCCAGTACGGCTCCGCGCGGGCAGTTATCGCCGCCCAGATTTGCATTGGCGAGCATAGCCTCTTCAAAGTTCCCCCCATACTTCAGGATAAGGAACAGGACGAGCGGAATGGCGTCGTCGATGCCCGCCCCGTTCCGGCAGTGATGCTCGGCGACTTCTTCGTCGCTGAGGCGCTCACGCCAGCGGCGGTAGGTGAAGTTCAGGGCCGGGTGCGCATGCCAGTTTCGGATGTGTTCGTAGAGAGCTGCTTCGGGCTCGTAGCCGTGGAGCAGATAGATCAAAAGCTCAACGATAAGCACCGCCGCCCGGCCCTCTGGCTCACCCTTGTGGGTCAGCGAGAGGGCCTGAGTGACGTATTTACATGCTTCCTGCAGGTCGCGCGCATAGTACAGAGCCAGCGGTAGCACCATAGCAATGCCACCCATGCGGTTGGACTCTTCGCCGCAGACCCAAGGATCTTTACCCCGTCCGTAGTTCTCGAAGAACGCACGGTGCGAGGTGGGGATGTAGGTATCGTTATGTTTGCCCGGGGTGAGGAAAAACGAGGTGTAGGTGTCCACGTAGGCGCCCGGCTCGTAGCGCCGATGATCGACAAGTGTTTTGAGCAGCTCGCGACCGAGGAGGACATTTACGGTATTGTCACCACCTTTAAGGTGCTGATGAAAGTGCGTGCCCGGGATGCGCCATTCTTCTTCGCGTCCGTGCATGATCTCACCCTTTTCGCCGGTCGGCGTGTAGCGCGTACGGAAGAGCGTACTCTGCGGGTGGGGGAGGACCGGGTCGCAGTAGCCATCAATCCGCCCGTAGTCATTACGGATGCGTTTGGACAATGCGTAGCCGTGGCAGGGCATCGAAAGGGCATCTCCGATAAAATAGCCCCAGAAGGCTCCGTAAAGTCGGGAGCTGAAGCTGATCTCGTCGGGGCCACCGACGATTGGGGTATCGCGCGGAGACTTATTCATGGGGGGTAAGCAACGTCCTGAAACTAATCCTGAACCAATGTGTCAGCAAGTTTTATTTTCATTTTATGTATTATTCTAAGGCTCGTTTGAACAATGAGTTGTGCAACAATTTTACCCCTGTATAAACAGGCGTTAGGAATGAAAGTTGCATCCGTCCTTTCTTTTCTCGAAGAAGGTAACCGAGCTCAGAAAAACGTGCCTTCTGAGCGTGCGCGTAATCTACCATTTATGCGCTGGAGTCAGCACATAAAGCAAGAGCCTTGCCTCCACAAAAAGGCTTTCATGAAAGTCGTTGTCCTGTGTGCTTACGCGCGCGGGACGAGCCACATCGCCTGATACGGCTTGAGGGTGATGCCGCGCTTGCCGTTACTGAGGGTCTTGGCTGAGATCACGTCGTAGAACTTCTTCGTATCCTTCAGGGGGGCGAAGTCCGCCGGGCGGGTCACGGTCTGAGGCTCCGAGGAGAAGTTGAAGACGCAGTACACGGTCTGGTTGCCGAGGGTGGAGGTGCGCACAAGCACGAGCACGGACTCGCCCAGCCGGTAGAGCTCCTGCGAGCCGTCCGGGTTAAAGGCCGGGTAGTTGGCGCGGCGGCGGAGCACCTGGACGTACTGGCGGAAGGTGTCGGCCTGCGGAGCCTTCTTGGCGTCCAGCACTTCTTCGAGCTCGTCGAGATCCCACTTGCGGCGGTTGATGGAGCGCGGCGCGCCGGTTTTCTCCACGCCTTCGTCGTAGTTAGGCGTCGCCATCAGGCTGTGGAAATAGACCGCCGGGATGCCCTTGAGCGAGAGGGCGAAGTACTGCGAGCACAGGAAGCGGGCTGTCCCGAGTTTGGCATCGTCGGCCTCGCTTAGCGCGGAGGCGTAGGTGATGTTCAGCTCGTAGGGGCTCTGCGAGCCGTCGGGGTTGGCCTTGCGCGAGACATGGGCGCCGCGCTTTTCGACAGCCTTGATCAGCTTGTCGAATTCCTTGTCCGGCAGCAGGCCCTGAAGCGGGCGTACGCCGATGCCGTCATGCGAGGCGGTAAAGTTCAGGTACGTGCACGCGCCCTCGGGGTATTCGAGGTTGCTGAGCCAGTCGTAGAGATAGTCGCAGTTGTCGGTCAGCAGCGCGTGCAGCAGCAGGGGCGGCAGGCTGAAGTTATAGACCACGTGCGCCTCGTCGCCCTCGCCAAAGTAGCTGATGTTCTCGGCGTGGGGGACGTTTGTCTCGGTCAGGATATTGACCTGCGGGTCCACGATCTCGCAGACGTCGCGCAGGAGCTTGACGATCTCGTGGGTCTGCGGGCGGTGCAGGCAGTCGGTGCCGATCTCCTTCCACGCAAAGGCTACGGCGTCGAGCCGCAGGGTGCGCACGCCCTTGCTGATGTAAAAGAGCAGGATGTCCAGGAACTCAAAGAGCAGGTCCGAGTTTTGCCAGTTGAGGTCCACCTGGTCGGCGCTGAAGGTCGTCCACACATGGCTCTCGCCAAAGCGGGTCGTAGTCTTGGTCAGCAGGGGAGAGGTGCGCGGGCGGACCACCGCGGAGAGGTCCGTCTTCGGGTCCATCTCCAGAAAGTAGTGACGTGCGGGCGAGATACCCAGAATGAAGTCCTGGAACCACGCGCTCTTGGCCGAGCAGTGGTTGAGCACGAGGTCAAAGGCCAGGTTGAAGTCTTCGCCCAGCTTTTCCACATCGCTCCAGGTTCCGTACTCGCGCTTGACCTGGCGGTAGTCGATGACAGAGAAGCCGTCGTCACTCGACCACGGGTAAAAGGGCAGGATGTGCACCGTGCTGACCGCTCCCTTGAGGTGCTCCAGTGCGAACCCGTGCAAGGTCTTGAGCGGCGTCTCGCCCTTGGTGTGGACCATGTCCGCGTAGGTGATCAGCAGCACGTCCTTCTGGTCCCAGCGCCGGGCCGAGGTGGCCGGTGGCTCCATGCCTACGCCGTAGCGACCGATCAAGTGGTAAAAACGGTCCACGAGCCAGTTGGCACGCTCGCCATAGAGGAATCGCAGCCGCCGCCGGACGCGGTCGAGTTGGGCCTGGGAAATCGGTTTAATCATGAGAATGTCAGTGGTTGTAAAGTGCCGAAGCCACTCTTGATTTTTTTACCGCTAAGGACGCGAAGAGCGCGAAGTGCTTTGGGGAAATCTGGGTCTTCCACTCATTACTTTGCGTCCTTTGCGCTCTTTGCGGTTTTTTTAATTTTATAAAAAGCTCAGCCGCCGTTACCCCAGCCGGTGAGGCTGGTCATGAGCGTGCGCAGGGAGCGCCGCAGCACGGTATAAGAATAGAAGCGGCGGGCGACGCGGTAGTTGTGCTCAACCATCTCGTCGCGGTAGTGCGAGTCCTCCAGGATGCGCTGGACGTGGGCGACGACTTTCTTGGTCACGATGCCGTCCATCTCCGCGAACCTGAACCCGCGCGGCTCGATGTCCTGAATGTAGATCGAGTAGCGGTTTACCATCATCGGCTTTCGGAAGTAGACCGTCTCCAGCAGCGCGTTACCGAAGCCCTCGTAGGTGCTCGGGTAGGTGACGAAGTCCGCGTGCGGGTACAGGTCCCACAGCGTGTACATCTTGCGGCCGAGGCTGTCGTACTGGCGCACTTCCGAGACGCGGTCGGCGATGAAGCGCACGTCCACGTTTTCTTCCTTGGCCAGCTCGTTGAGCATGTGCAGGTAGTCGAGGCCCTCGTCCCCGGCATCGTGCGAGATGACGAGCTTGTAGCGCGGATCTTTGAGCATGCCGACCATCTTGATGGCGTGCTCGATGCCCTTGCGCGGCACGATGCGCGTGGGTTGGAGGATAAAGACATCGTCCGGCTTCAGACCGATCTCCTCGCGCACATCGGCGGAGTACTCGTCCGGCTGCGGAGCGGGCTTGTCAAAGTCGAAGACGTTCGGGATCAGCAGCGAGGCCAGACCCTTGCGCAGGGCGATCTGCTCTTCGGCGGGCCGGTTAATGACCACACTGCGGATGTTATTTAGACTCGGCGGAAAGGCGCTGTCGAGATAGTCGCCGACGCCGTTGACCGAGAAGCGCGTGCGCTCCCAGAAAAAGTCGTGATGGTGTGCGATGGCGGGCATCCCCGTCTCGGCCAGGAACTCCGTCACCGCCAAGCCCAGCGGCAGGTGCATCGGGATGGTGAGCACGTTCTGCGGGATGATGAAGTCGATCTGGAACTTTTTAACGAAGTGGTAGAGCGAGGTCTTCAGGTAGTCCGTCATCTCGCGGATGCGGGTCGTGACCAGTGGCTCGCGTGAGGTGCGGCCCCAGATGCGCTCGTTGATCCACTCGATCTCCGGGTGGCCGAAGTACGCCTCGGGCACGACATAGGAGATGCCCGGCTCGCGGTCGCTGCGTCCGCTGTACCAGTAGCTCACGTGCCGGTCGTCCCAGAGGACTTCCGCCCATTTGGCGCTTTCCAGAGATACGCCGTCCGTTCCAGCAAAGCGCGTCGAGATAAAACCGATATTTTTGGGCATGGTCAGGCTGCTTGACGAATAGGTTACATGCGTTAGCGGCTAACGGACTGCAAGTTACATGCCGGTCTGTGCGGGGGCAAGACCTGAACGGCATTATTGACGCAAAAAACAATTGGCAGGTCAAAAGCACCCCGCTAGCGTCCCTGCAACCACTATGCCGGACGACGCACTCTCACCCATTCTGGAGACTTTGCCCGACACCCGTAAGCGCCTGAAGGAGATGCGAGAAATTCTCCTGGCCAACGCGGTTATGTTCGGGGAGATTCCTGCACCCACGTTTGCGGAGGCTGCGCGCGCGCGCTTCTTGATGGACCGCTTCACGGAGGGCGGATGCCTGAGCGCTTCGACTGATGAGGTCGGTAACGCCGTGGGCATCGTCCCCGGTACGAAAAGCGGCAGCGGCTGTATCCTTTTGGCTGCCCACCTCGACACCCCCTTCGCCAAGAGCGTGGACCACACGGTGACAGTGCAGAAAAACGGCCTCGCCGGGGCCGGTATCCTGGACAACGCCCTCGGGGTGGCCGTCATCGCCTCGCTGCCCATCATCCTGGAAAAGCTCGGCATCGAGTTCGAGCACGACCTGCTGCTGATGGGCTCCACCCGCAGCCTTGGCTCGGGTGATATCGAGGGGATGCGTTTCTTTTTAAATAATAACAAGCTGCCCATCGAGGCAGGTGTCATTGTCGAGGGTGCGACCCTCGGGCGCCTGAGCTACGCCTCTCTGGGCATGAGCCGCGGAGTGGTGAACTGCCGCATCCCGCACGGCTACGACTTCAGCCGCTTCGGCGCGGCGGGCGCAGTCGCCATCCTCAACCGCGTGATCAGCGGCATCCTCAACATCCGCACGCCTAAGGAGCCGGTCACGCAGATCATCCTCGGCTCGGTCGAGGGGGGGACGAGCTTTAACACCATCGCGAAAAGCGGCACCCTGCGCTACGAGATCCGTAGTGAGCAGAGCGGCCTGGTCGGCGACATTAACCGCCAGATCGAGAGCCTGTTGGGCGAGATTCGCTCCTCCTCGGGCGTGACGCTCCGGCTCGACGAGGTCGCTCGCCGTCACAATGGCGGGCTCACCTACACTGATCCGCTCGTGAGCACCTGCCGTGCGGTGATGGAGGTGCTCAATGTGGATACGATCGTGGCCCCCACCACCGGTGAGCTGGCCGCCCTGATCGAGAACAACATCCCGGGTGTCACGCTCGGCATGACCTACGGCGAAAACCGTCACATGCAGGACGAGCTTGTCGCCATCGACCCGATTTTCACTGGCCTGGCGCAACTGCTGGCCGTTCTCCAAGCCATTGATAAAGGAATCTGCCATGACGAAGCTTGAGTCCTGGATTCAGCACAACACCTTTCACCACAGCCAGTTTTACGATCAGCTTGAGCTTCTCAAGCAGAAGGAAAAAACCGGGCTGACGATCTCGCTGTGCATCCCCACGCTCAACGAGGAAGCCACCATCGGTAAGGAGATCGTGATCTTCCGCTCCGAGCTGATGGAGCGCTACCCGCTGATCGACGAGATCGCCGTGATCGACTCCGGCTCGACGGACAAGACCCTTGAGGTCGCCTCGTCCTTCGGGGCGGATACGTACTTCGCCGGGGACATCCTGCCCTCGCAGGGCCACAAGCGCGGCAAGGGGGAAAACCTCTGGAAGGCCATTCACCAGCTCAAGGGTGACATCATCTGCTACGTGGATGCGGACATTAAAAACATCCACCCGCGCTTCTGCTACGGGCTGGTCGCGCCGCTGCTCTACCGCCCCGAGATGCACTACGTGAAGGCATTCTATGATCGCCCGCTGGCCTTCTCGCAGGGCGTGCGCCCTTCCGGTGGTGGCCGCGTGACGGAGATTCTCGTGCGCCCGCTCTTTTCGCTTTTCTTCCCGGAGTTGACCGGCCTTGTGCAGCCGCTCTCCGGCGAGTACGCCGTGCGCCGCGAGGTGCTGGAGCGCCTGCCGTTCCCCATCGGCTACGGCGTGGAGACCTCGCACATCATGGACGTGTACCGCCAGTGGGGCCTCGAAGCCTTTGGCCAGACCGACCTGGACCAGCGCGTGCACCGCAACCAAGAGACCCTTTCGCTCGGAAAAATGTCCTTTGGTATTCTCCAGAGCTTTCTCGGTCGCCTCAAGCTGATGGGCATGGAGGGCGATCTGCCCGAAATGACCAACACCCTGCGCCAGTTCATCGCCAAGGACCAGCAGTACGAGCAGATCTGCCACGAAATCGTCGAGGAAGAGCGCCCGCCCATGATCGACATCCCCGAGTACCGCGAAAAAATGGGCTACGACGGGTAGGTTTTTTTATTGGGCCACAGAGAGCACAGAGTAGGCACAGAGAGCACAGAGGATAAAAGAGTCATGAGCCTGTCTTTCAAGATTCTGCGTTTGTTTCTTGTTTTAGTTTTCCTGTGCTCAGGCTTTCTCCTGATTTCAAGCCCGGTTATGAGTGGGCGTGGCGAAGAGTATGTCGTGTTTGATGCTCAAGAGAATGTTATTGGCCACACCTATGTGCCTCAAAGCATGGCTTGGGTTCCTTATGCGAACATCATCTTCTTCCTACTAAGCGGGATTAGCCTGATTATCCTTCAACACTTGGGTAAGAGGCTTTCCATTTTAGAGCGCGAGGTGGAGCGTCTCAAAGACGCTTCGCGCCCTTAGCGTCCTTTGCGGTTTTAGTTCATATTCGATTTTGCATCTCTGCGTTCTCCGTGCCTCCTCTGTGACCAGATAAATATTTCCCCCCCCATGCGTGTCGCTGTCGTCCATTACCATCTAAAGCCCGGCGGGGTGACGCGGATCGTTGAGAGTGCGGCGGCGGCGCTGGCTCCGCATGGGGTGGAGCTGTGCGCGATTTCCGGCGAGCCGTACACGGGGGACACGGATTTAAAAGCCGGTGTCGTATCAGGTTTACAATACACCACCGCCGAGTCCGAGTACGTGGACCCGAAGTACCTGCTGCACGAGATTAAGGCCGAGGCGAAGCGCCTGCTCGGGGGCGAGCCGGACCTGTGGCACATTCACAACCACTCGCTGGGCAAGAACGCCGTGATGGCCGATGTGGTGGCGCTGCTGGTCAAAAGCCAGACGCCGGTCCTGCTGCAGATTCACGACTTCGCCGAGGATGGGCGCCCCGCCAACTATGAGCTGATCGGGGAGGGGATTGCCGACTGGAAAAACCTCTACCCCTACGGTCCGCGTGTGCACACCACGGTCCTCAACCGCCGGGATGAATCTTTTCTGCGTGGCGCTGGCATGCCCGCCGAGTTCCTGCACCTGCTCCCCAACCCGGTGTCTGTCCCGGCGACACCCGAGGGCGAGGCCCCGAAGATTGACGGTATGGAGCGGCTGTTTCTGTACCCGACGCGCGCCATTCGCCGCAAAAACATGGGCGAGTTTCTTTTCTGGGCTGCGCTGGCAAGAGATGGCGAAACCTTTGCCACCACGCTGGCCCCGGCCAACCCGACGGCCCGCCCGGTGTACGAGCGCTGGATGGCCTTTGCCGCTGAGCAGCAGCTGCCCGCGAAGTTCGAGCTGGCGCAGGCGGTGGACCTGTCCTTCCCCGAGGTGATGGCCGCCGCCGAGACGATTATCACGACCAGCGTGGGCGAGGGCTTCGGGATGGCATTCCTTGAGCCGTTCCTCTTTGGTAAAACGCTATGCGGGCGTGACCTGCCGGACATCACGGGTGACTTCTCCGAGCATGGCGTGAAACTATCCGGCCTCTATGACCGGCTCGACGTGCCGCTGGCGTGGATCGGCGGGGCAGGGGAGCTGCGGACAAAAGTGGCCCCGACGCTGGAGAAAAGTTTTTCCGCTTACGGGCGCTCATGCGGCGAGGTCGAGATCGACGCCGCCCTGACCGCCGCCATCAAGGGCGACCGCGTGGAGTTCGGGCGGCTGGACGAGGCCCTGCAGGAGCGGGCTATCGCCCACTTGCGCAGCTTAACCAATCCGGCGGACGATGTGCGCCCGCCCACGCTTGAGCGTCAGGACGCCACCACGGCTGTCGCCAACCGCGAGGCCATTGCCGCGCATTTCAATCTGGAGCAGTACGGGCAGCGCCTGCTGGGGATTTACCGCCAGCTCATCGACGCTGAGCCCGCGGCGACGGATTCGCTCGACCCGGCCCGGGTGCTCGACGCCTTTCTCGACCCGGCCCGTTTCTGCCTCCTGCGCACCTAGTGCGTGACCGCACAGGACATTGATGGGCTGCGCCCATGATTTTTTGTTTTTTATGAGCTAGCGGCACAGCGGCTGTTCTTCCTGTGCGTCGTTTTGGGACTGGGGTGGTTTTCTGTGTCGTGGGGTAGGTGTGCGCACCCATCATTGCAGCTGGGGAAGACCCGCAGCGTTTTTTGCTTCAATCCCTGAGCCATTCCGGTATAAACACGCCCCATGTCCGTAAAGACCCCCCTGCCGGAAATTTTCCGCGAAAATGCTCTCGAGGCTATGGAGCCCGAATCCACCGGTCAAAAGCCCTCTGTAAAGAAGCTCTCCGGTATCCGTGCCGTGTTGTTCGATGTGTATGGTACTCTCTTTCAGTCCGGCGTAGGCGATATTTCGCTGGCCGAGGAGGGCCGTGATGACCGCCGTGAGAAGATCATCCGCGCCTGCATGAAAGAAGCCGGCCTCCAGGTGACCGACCAGAAGACACCCGTGGCAGAACTCTTTCACGACACGATCCGTGCCGAGCAGGACATCCGCCGCGAGCAGGGTGTGGACTTCCCGGAGGTGGATATCCTCGGTGTCTGGGAGGACCTCGTCGGCCAGCTTGAGGCCTATGAGTTGATCCGTGGCCGCGCCAGCCGTGCCGCCCTGCGCTCGCTCGCTGTCCACTATGAGGCCTGTGTGAATCCCGCCGCGCCCATGCCCGGTGCACTCGAAACCATCGAGGGCCTGCTCGACAAGAAGCAGAGCCTCGGCATCGTCTCGAACGCCCAGTTCTACACGCCGCTGCTTTTCGAAGCCTTCCTGGAGGGCTCCCCGCATGACCTCGGCTTCGAGGAGATCCTCTGCGTCTGGTCCTATCAGGAAACCGTCGCCAAGCCCTCACCGAAGCTCTTTGAGGTGGCAGCTGAGCGTCTGCAGGCACTGGACGGTATCGCCCCGAAGGAGACGCTCTACATCGGCAATGACATGCGCAATGACATCGCCCCCGCGTCTAAGCTCGGCTTCAAGACCGCGCTCTTCGCCGGGGACAAGCGCTCCCTGCGCCTGCGCAAGGACGACGAGTCCTGCAAGGGTGTGAAGCCCGACCTGGTCATTACCGAGCTCGAGCAGCTGCTGGAGTGCTTCTGAGTCTGAGTGCTCGATCGCTTCAGGAGTTTTAAATGTTTTTCAGAGAGCCGTCCATTCGTGGGCGGCTTTTTTATGTTTATTAAAGAACTGATAAGCAATGGCTTAGATGGCTTATGTTCGGAGATTTTTATATTAACTATACTAAATTACCTAAAATACTAAAAATATCTCTTGCCATTCGGTAAAAGGTGGATTGAGTGTCTGGCATACCGCAATGAACCAGACCTCCTCAGAACATCTTTACCCGCAATTCGAGCGGATGCTCTCACGCCAGCAGCGTGAGGAGCGGCTCGGGCAGCGTTCACATGTGTTCTGGCTTTACGGCCTCTCCGGCTCGGGTAAGAGCACACTGGCTATCGCCCTGGAAAAGGCGCTCTTCGCGCAGGGCAAGTTCGCTCAGGTGCTCGATGGTGATAACATCCGCACCGGCCTGAACAGCAACCTCGGCTTCAGCGATGAGGACCGGCTGGAGAACATCCGCCGCATTGCCCACGTGGCGAAGCTTTACGCCGACTCGGGGGTGATCACGATTGCCTCGTTTATCACGCCGCGTGAGGAACTGCGCGAACTGGCCCGCGGCATTGTCGGGGCTGAGGATTTTTCGGATATCTACGTCAAAGCGTCTTTCGAGACCTGCGCCGAGCGCGACCCCAAGGGGCTCTATGCCAAGGTCAAGGCCGGGCAGGTCAAGCAGTTCACCGGTAAAGACTCGGGCTTTGAGGAGCCGACCACGCCGGACCTGCTGATCGACACCGAGGCCGAGTCTGTCGAGCAGAGCCTGCAGCGCCTGATGGACTACGCCTGTATGCGCATCGCGAGCTGAGCCGCCTGGGCCAGTTCGCGATCAAACGAAAAGACAAAGGCACGCGTGCCCGATCCGTTTTCGTTTCAACCGCTCCCGTACCATCGCTTTCACCGTTTATTTATACCGCACCCAACAACTTTTAAACGAATTTTCCCATGCATAACTACCGCGTCACCCACCTCAAGCAGCTCGAAGCCGAGTCGATCTACGTCTTGCGCGAGTTCGCCGCTCAGTTCGAAAAGCCGGTCCTGCTCTTTTCCGGGGGCAAGGACTCCATCGTCATGGCCTGGCTCGCCCGCAAGGCTTTCTGGCCCGCACGCATGCCTTTCCCGCTTATGCACGTGGACACGGGGCACAACTTCGACGAGACGATGCAGTACCGCGACGCGTTTATTAAGGACATCCGCGCCGAGCTGATCGTGGCCAGCGTGCAGGAGTCCATCGACAAGGGCCGCGTAGTCGAGGAAAAAGGCCCGAAGGCCAGCCGTAACGGCCTGCAGACCGTCACCCTGCTCGACGGCATCGAGGAGCACGGCTTTGATGCCGCGCTCGGCGGTGGTCGCCGCGACGAGGAAAAGGCACGCGCCAAGGAGCGCTTCTTCTCGCACCGCGACGAGTTCGGCCAGTGGGACCCGAAGAACCAGCGCCCCGAGCTCTGGAATATCTTCAACGGCCGCAAGCACCACGGTGAGCACTTCCGGGTCTTCCCGCTCTCGAACTGGACCGAGATGGACATCTGGCAGTACATCAAGCAGGAGGACATCCCGCTGCCGAGCCTCTACTTCGCCCACGAGCGCGAGGTCTTCGTCCGCGACGGAACCCTTCTGGCCAAGACGGACTTTATCAACCTCCTGCCCGAAGAGGAGCCGACCCTGGAGAAGAAGACCGTGCGCTTCCGGACCATCGGGGACGCCACCTGCACGGGTGCGGTTGAGTCCAGCGCCGCTACCCTCGACGACATCATTGAGGAGGTGGCCGCTGCCCGGCAGACCGAGCGCGGAGGCCGCGCCGATGACCGCCGTTCCGAGACCGCCATGGAGGACCGCAAGAAACAGGGTTACTTCTAATTGATGAGCCGGACGCGATTCAGAGCCGGACCCGTTAACGAAACAACGTAGTTAAACTTTAATACACTTTAGAAAATGTCAGACGAACGAGGCTATTTGGACATGGACCTGCTGCGCTTCACCACCGCAGGCAGCGTCGACGACGGCAAGAGCACCCTCATCGGGCGCCTGCTGTACGACAGCAAGAACATCTTCGAGGACCAGCTTGAGGCGGTCGAGGCCAGCAGCCGCCAGCACGGTGACGAGGAGGTAAACCTCGCTCTGCTCACCGACGGGCTGCGCGCCGAGCGCGAGCAGGGCATCACTATCGACGTGGCCTACCGCTACTTCGCCACCCCGAAGCGTAAGTTTATCATCGCGGACACGCCGGGGCACATCCAGTACACCCGCAACATGGTGACTGGTGCCTCCACGGCGAACCTGGCCATCATCCTGATCGATGCCCGTAAGGGCGTGATCGAGCAGACATGCCGCCACGCCTTCATCGCCAGTCTGCTGCGCATCCAGCACATCACCGTGTGCGTGAACAAGATGGACCTGGTGGACTGGGACGAGTCGGTGTATAACAAGATCGTCGAGGACTTTAAGAAGTTCGCCTCCCGCCTGGACAGCGTGGTCGAGGTGACCTTTATCCCGATCAGCGCTCTCAAGGGTGACAACGTGGTGGACAAGTCCGAGAAGATGACCTGGTACCAGGGGCCGACGCTGCTCTATCATTTGGAGACGGTCTACATCGGCTCCGAGGCCAACCACGTGGACGCGCGCCTGCCGGTGCAGTGGGTGATCCGCCCGCACTCGCAGGAGTACCATGACTTCCGGGGCTACGCCGGTCGCGTGGCAGGGGGCGTTTTCAAGCCCGGTGACGAGGTCACGGTGCTGCCCTCCGGGTTCAGCACACGCGTCAAAGGCATCCACGCCATGGGCGAGGAGCTGGAGGAGGCTTTCTACCCGCAGTCGGTGACGGTGACGCTCGAAGACGAGATCGACATCAGCCGTGGGGACATGATCGTGAAGCCGAACAACCAGCCCAAGGTCGACCAGGACATCGAGGCGATGATCTGCTGGTTCTCCGACTCCAAGAAGCTGGCCGGTCGCGGCAAGTTTGTGCTCCGCCACACGAGCAAGGAGGTCAAGGCCATCGTCAAGGACATCCGGTACAAGGTGAACATCAACACCCTGCACAAGATCGAAGACGATCTGGAGTTCGGGCTCAATGACATCGGTCGCATCAGCCTGCGGACCTCCGCACCGCTGCTGCACGACAGCTACGCCCGCAACCGCCAGACGGGTAGCTTCGTCCTCATCGACGAGTTTACCAACGAGACCGTGGCCGCAGGCATGATCCTGTAAGCATACGTTTTATAGCGAGATATTGGTTTGTTTATGCCGGACCAATGACCCCCGCCAGTGAGCATCCATCAAGCTCCGGCGGGGGTTCTCTTTTTTTGGGGGGGCTGGATTTGGCAAAAGAAACCATGCCCGCGCTTGCGCCGGGGCGGGCGGTGCGCTTCACTGGCACACCTATGTGGCACATCGGAGCGGACACGGGCGGCACGTTTACAGACCTGATTGGCCTGGACCCGGCAGGGAACCCCTGCCGGACCAAGGTGCTGTCCAGTGGCTGCCTGCGGGCTCGGGTGTCGGAAGTCGCGGGTAAAAGCCTCCGTCTGGAAGCGCTTCCCCAGATGGCCGATGGTGTGCTGCGGGGCTTTCGCCTGCGGCTGGCTGGCGATGGTAGCGAGGGGAGTGTCGTGGTTTTTCATGACAAAGGTATGGTCGAGCTTGAGGCTCCAGTGGATGGGCTCACACCCGGCACACTGGTTGAGCTGCTGACAGGGGAGGAGGCCCCGGTTGTTGGGGCGCGTGTCCTCACGGGTACTCCGGGCGACGAGCCGCTACCGCCCATCGCCCTGCGCCTGGGTACGACGCGGGGCACAAATGCGCTGCTGGAGCGTCGCGGGGCGCGCACGCTGTTTCTGGTCACGGCGGGTTTTAAGGACCTGCTTGTGATCGGTGATCAGCGACGACCGGATTTGTTTGCCCTCAACATCGTGAAGCCGCGTCCTCTCTATGATCGTGTGATCGAGGTGGACGAGCGGCTGCGCGAGGATGGCTCCGTGCTGCATGTGCTGGAGGACTCAGAGGCGCTGCGCGCACAGATACGTGCCGCTCGCAAAGACGGATGTGTCGCCGCTGCAGTGGCGCTCATGCACAGCTACAGCAACGATGTTCACGAGAAGCATCTGGGTGACATTCTGCTGGAGGAGGGCTTTGAGACGGTTTCGCTTTCGGCTGAGCTGGCCCCCTTTATCAAGCTCATGCCGCGTGCCCAGACTGCGGTGACTGATGCCTATCTCGGGCCGGTCATGCAGGCCTATCTCGATCGTGTCGAGGCGGCGGTGCCGACAGGCCGCCTCCACGTCATGACCAGTGCGGGCGGCCTGGTGGGGCGCGCGCAGTTTCGCCCCAAGGACAGCCTGCTGAGTGGCCCGGCGGGTGGGGTGGTCGGTGCGGCTGCGGCTGCTCGGCAGGCTGGTTTTTCGCGTATCATCGCTTTTGATATGGGAGGGACGAGTACAGATGTGTCGCGCTATGAGGGGGAGTTTTCCTATCGCGATGTGCAACGCGTCGGTGACTCGCTGATCGTGGCTCCGGCCCTGAGTATCGAGACAGTGGCCGCCGGTGGTGGGTCGATTTGTGGCTTTGACGGTAAATCCCTTTTCGTCGGCCCCGAGAGTGCCGGGGCGCAGCCGGGCCCGGCCTGCTATGGGGCGGGCGGCCCGCTCACGCTGACAGATGTGAACCTGCTCGCGGGGCGGCTCGACCCGGAGCACTTCGGCATCCCGGTTGACCCCGAGGCAGCGGCCACACGCCTGGATGAAATCGCTGCGCAGACAGGAAGCGACCGCGAAACGCTTCTGAAGGGCTATCTCGACATCGCCAACGAGCGCATGGCTGATGCCATCCGCGCCATCTCCGTGCGCGAGGGCTACGATCCGGCAGACTATGCGCTGGTGGCCTTCGGTGGGGCCGGTGGACTGCACGCCTGCCCGGTGGCTGAAAACCTCGGTATCCGCACGGTGATCTTTCCACAGGACGCCGGCCTGCTTAGTGCCTACGGGCTGCGAAATGCCCGCATGGAGCGTATCTGCGAGCGTCAGGTGCTGCAGCCTCTCGATGCGACTGAGCATGAGCTGCCCAGTCTCATCTCGGCCCTTGAGACAGAGGGATTACGCGAACTGGAAGCCGAGGGCATTGACCCGAAAGGCTGCGAAAGGGTGCGCTGTGAGATACTTCTGCGGCTGGCCGGGCAGGAGTCTCCGCTGGAGATTTCGTGGGCACCGGGGGTTGATCTGGTTGATGTCTTTGGCGAACGCTATCGGCAGGTGTTCGGCTATTGGCAGCAGAGCAGTAAGCTTGAGGTCGTTAAGGTCCGCGTCGTCGTGGCGGCGGCGTCTTCGGCTACCGATGAGGAAACATTTTCTCCGGGCGATTCCGCGTCCGATCATGCGCGGGTGCTGGCAGACGAAACGGCAACGCTGGTCGTCGATCCGGGTTGGACGCTAAGCCGAGGGGATAGCGGTACAGTCCGGCTGGATTTAAAAACGTATCATAAAACGGATACGTCAGAGGCCAACGCTCTCGTGCGTCGCGAGCTTTTTACTAACCGCTTCCGCCGTGTAGTCGAGGAGATGGGAATGCAGCTCCAGCGCACGGCGGTCTCCACGAATGTGAAGGAGCGGCTCGACTACTCGTGCGCGCTGCTTGATGCCGGTGGAGAGCTGATCGCGAATGCCCCCCACATCCCTGTGCATCTGGGGGCGCTTGGGCTGTGTGTGCGTCGCGTCGCTGAAACGCTGGATCTGAAATCCGGCGATGTGATCGTGACGAACCACCCCGCCTATGGAGGATCACACCTGCCGGATGTGACAGTGATCACGCCGGTTTATCAGGATGATGGCTCGCTGTTGGGCTACGTGGTGAGCCGTGCTCACCACGCGGAAATCGGTGGCAAACGGCCCGGCTCCATGCCGATTGATGCGGAAAACCTGGCCGAGGAGGGGGTGGTGATTGCCCCGCGTTATTTACTGAGGGAGGGAGAGAATCGTTTCGATGATCTGGAGCAGTGGCTCTCGAATGGTCCCTGGCCGAGCCGTAACCCGGAGCAGAACCTCGCGGATATACGCGCGCAGGTCGCCGCAAATCGCCGGGGCGCGCAGACGCTGCTGGCGCTGGCGGGAGAGTTTGGGGCGCGCGTGGTCACGGACCAGATGGAGGACTTGAAAGCCTTTTCCGCACAGAGCCTGAGGCGTGCGCTTGAGGGAAAACTTACTGAGCAGCTCCATGCCGAGCAATGGCTCGACGGTGGTGCACGGATTGTCGTCCGTGTGGAGGAGCAAAAGGGAGAGGGCGTTTGTATTGATTTTTCCGGTACGTCAGCGGTCCAGGCCAACAGCCTGAATGCGACACCCGCTATTGTGAACAGCGCGTTGATCTATGTGCTGCGCCTGCTGGTCGATGAGGATATTCCCCTCAATGACGGGCTCTTGGCAGGGATCGATGTCCGCTTGCCGGAAGACTGTATGCTCAACCCGGTATTCCCGGACAACCCGGCGGAGGCCCCGGCTGTGATGGGCGGAAATGTCGAGGTCAGCCAGCGGCTGGTCGATACGCTTCTGCTGGCGCTGGGGCGTGTGGCGTGCAGTCAGGGGACGATGAACAACCTGGTCTTTGGCGATGAGCACAGGAGTTACTACGAAACGATTGGCGGCGGGGCCGGAGCGGGCGAGGGCTTCGCCGGTGCGGGGGGCGTGCATTGCCACATGACGAATACGGCCATCACCGACCCGGAGATTCTGGAGCATCGCTATCCGGTGCGACTTTGGCGTTTCGGCCTGCGGGATGGCTCCGGCGGTGTGGGCCGCTGGGGCGGGGGAGACGGGCTCGTGCGTGAGCTGGAGTTTCTGGAGCCGCTCTCTGTTTCCCTCTTAACACAGCGTCGGGCGAGTGGCCCGGAGGGGATTGAGGGCGGTGGTAGTGGCCAGCCCGGTTGCCAGACGCTGATCCATCCTGACGGGAGTGAGGAAACCCTGGGCTACGCTGCACAGCTCGATGCGCGGCCTGGCCAGCGCCTGCGGATTGAGACGCCCGGTGGCGGTGCTTTCGGTGAGAGGCAGCGGAAGTAAGCGGCCCGATTCCTCACCGATAACATGACAGGTTGCGGTAGCTATTAAGAAGAAAACCGCTTGGCAGTACGGCTGCTTATGGTATGTTTGGGCTATGAGGCGGACCGCGCTTTTTCAGCATCCAGATTTCGTTCACCATGAGACTGGGAGCGATCACCCGGAGTGCCTGGAGCGTTACCGCGCGATTATCGATGCCCTTGAGAACTCGCCCCTGCAGCAACAGCTCCAGTGGTGGAGGCCGGACCCTGTCGAGCTGCGGTGGGTAGAGGAGAATCACGATACCGCGTATATCCGCCATATCGAGGAGGCCTGCCTCTCGGGTAGCTCGCAGCTGGACAAGGGAGAGACGCGTGTCTCGCATGACTCCTTCCAGGTCGCTCTACTGGCAGCAGGGGCAGCGACCGGAGCGGTGGATGCGGTCATGGCGGGGGCTTGTGAGAATGCCTTTTGCGCGATACGCCCCCCCGGCCACCATGCGGAGCGTGCCCGGCCGATGGGGTTTTGCCTGTTTAACAATGTGGCTATCGCGGCGCACTACGCGCGGAAACAGCATGGCCTGGAGCGCGTCTTTATCCTGGACTGGGATGTGCATCATGGCAACGGCACGCAGCACAGCTTTTATGATGATGGGCAGGTGTTTTTCTGTAGCCTGCACCAGTACCCGTTTTATCCCGGTACGGGCGAAGCTGCCGAGCAGGGCATCGGAGCGGGAAAGGGCGCTACGCTGAATCTGCCGCTGCCCCCTCGCACGAGTGGGAGGGACTTTCTAAACCTCATCAACGGTCCGGTTGCGGATGCGGTGACGGCGTTTCGTCCCGAGATGATTTTGGTGTCCGCCGGGTTTGATGCGCATCACCTGGACCCGATCGCAAACCTGGAGCTGACCGAGGAAGACTTCGGTGCCATGACTCGAACGGTCTGCCAACTGGCTGAGGAGCAATGCGGCGGGCGCATTGTCAGTGTGCTGGAGGGTGGGTACCACCTGGACGCACTGGCGGCCAGTGTGCAGGAGCATCTGCGTGCGCTGCTGGGCGAGGGCTAGTAGCCCTTCAGCCACTCGCGTAAGGTGGCTGCGTCCGTGAGGAGCTGCTCGGGGTCGTCCCCGAGGACAAACTCCATCAGGCAGAAGCGCTCGACGTCAGGGGTGTTAGCCAGCTCAAGGTAGGCGCTCCAGTTCTCGCGGCCTTCGGCCAGCGGGTGACGAATAATCGGGTCGGCGGGTTTGCTCCAGTGAAAGACGTGGAGGTTGAGCAGGCGCGGGAGGACGTGCTCCAGAGCGGTCAGGTTGTTGGCGCGGGTCTCGCCATTGATGGGCTGCCAGAGCGTAAAGAGGTTGGGGTGGGGCGCTTCATTGAGGAAGCGCACAGCGGAGGCGTCGCAGTCCGTTAACGTGCCGCCATGGTACTCGACCGTGAGCTTAATGCCCGCTGAGGCGGCGAGGTCGGCGCAGCGCAGGGCATCCTCGACGACGGCCTGCCGGGCCTCTTCAGTAATGGTGGCCGAGGGCGTATTCCCCGCCCAGACGCGAATGCTCGGGGCCTCCAGTGCGGCTGCCGTCTCCAGGACCTGACTGAAGGGCATGCCATTCTGCTCGGAAACGCTTAGGCGGTAGTAGGAGCCATAGCAGGCGGTCCGCAGGCCTGCATCAGCAGTGATGGCCGCCACTTCGCGTGCGCGGGCGAGGTCACCGGATGGCACATGGACGTCAGCCCCCCATTCTATAGCTTTCAGACCGGCGCGGTTGGCCAGGTCGGCGATACCGGCGGGATCGAGTTGGCGAAAGCTGATGGAGACGAGTCCGGGAGTGAAGGGCATGCGTGCATTGTTGAGCCCGTCCCGGATCAGGCAAACCCGAAAGGTCTGGACCCGTTGAAAGGAGCAATTTCTCGCAGGAGATATATTTTCCGTTGCCCCGGGAGCGAGGTCGGCCCAGATTTTGCTCAAGGCTGAATCTTCTCCCGCACTCTCACAGTGGCGGCTGACATTCACGTAAACATTCTCTTCGTTTGGAACACGGATTTTTTATCGGCGACTTGGCGATTGTGCTGATGTGTGCGGCTGCGGTCTCACTGGTCTTTCAGCGCATCAAGCTTCCGGTCTTTTTGGGGTATCTGGTCAGCGGTTTTTTGATTGGCCCGAACTTGTGGGAAAAGTCGCCTATCCACGATCTGGCTACGGTTAATGAGCTGAGCGAGCTGGGGGTGATCTTCCTCATGTTCTACATCGGGCTGGAGTTCGACCTGCGCCGACTGCGAAGGGTGATGGGCCCTGCTGTGCTGGCGGTCACGCTGCAAACGGTGGTGCTGCTCTTTGTCGGTGCGCAGATAGCGCCGCTACTGGGGTGGACGCCGGTGCAGGGTATTTTCCTGGGCTCACTGCTTGCGATCAGTTCCTCGATGGTGACGGTGGCCGTGCTGCGCGACCTGGGCAGGCTGGACAAGCCTCATGCGCAGCTTACGGTGGGCGTTCTTATTCTGGAGGATATTCTCGCGGTGACACTGCTGGTCGTGCTCTCCGGTATCGCGGTCTCGGGTGAGGTCAGCTTTTTCGCGGTGGGCAAGATCACGTTCTTCATCGCGGTGTTCGTCGTGGTGACCTACTACGTGGGTAAGCTCATCGCGCCGCACTTCCTCGACCTACTGAACCGGATCGGGAGCATCGAGCTGATCACCCTCTCAGTGGTGGCCCTGATGCTCGGGGTTAGCGTGCTCGCCATGAAGCTGGAGTTTTCGGAGGCGCTGGGAGCGTTCCTCGCCGGGTCGATTCTTTCACAGACGCCGTTGGCGCACCGGATCGAGAATGCGACCGAGCCCCTGCGAAATATCTTCTGCGCGGTGTTCTTTGTGGCGATCGGGATGCTGATCGAGCCGCATCTGCTGATGGAGAACTGGCAGTTGATCGTGGGGCTGAGCCTGCTGGTGGTGTTGATCAAGGTGCTGACGGTGTGGGGCGGTTTTTTCCTCGCCGGGCAGAATCCGGACACGGCCTTCCGGGCCGCTGTCGCCAAGGCGCAGATCGGGGAGTTCAGTTTCATTATCGCGGCTATGGGGCAAAAGACCGGTGTGACCGGCGATGGCCTCGTCGCAGTGGCGGTCGGGGTGTCTCTACTGAGTACCCTGATGGCCCTCGGGCTGACGGTAAACGCCGACCCGATCTACAAGGGGCTGGCTGTGCGCATGCCCAAGCCCGTCGGGGTGCTGGGGCGGTTCTACCGCAACTTCTACGACGACGTGCACTCGCAGATCGGCCGTAATTCCTTTCTCAAGCTGGCCAAACGCCCCGTCCTGCAAATCCTGTTCACCTTTTTACTACTCAACGGCATTGTGCTGCTGGCCTACATCCTGACCGGGTCGCTGGACCGGTACCCGGTGCTCGCTGAGCAGCGGGGATGGCTGGTGCCGGTGATCTGGTGGGTTTCGGCGCTACTGTGCCTGCCGTTCATCACGGCGATCCTGCGTAACCTGAACGCCATTGTTTTACTGCTGACGGACTCGCTCTTTTCGACGACGGCCGAGCGGCAGTACTTCCGCGGACGCCTGCGCAATATTTTCAATACCTTTGTGCTGGCCGTGCTGATCATCCTGCTGGGTGGGCTGTATCTTTCACTGACTGCGCAGTACCTGCCGGGTGGGGTGGCACTGGCGGGATTCTTCCTGCTGCTCTTACTGGCCGGGGTGGTCTTCTGGAAGCGCATGGTGAACATCCAGAGCCGCCTGGAGCTGCTGTTTATGGAGAGTTTTAACCGGCGCGCCGAGATCGAGGAGCCCGCCCGCCGCCAGAAGACACTGGAGGAGATCAAGCGCCAGTATCCCTGGCCGGTTTCGATCCGGGACGTGATGATCAAGGCCAACGCCGATGCCTGCGGTAAGCGCATCCGTGACCTGGATATCCGTAAGATCACCCGCGCCTCCATCATCGCGCTTGGCCGTGCCGGGCAGGTCCAGTACGATCCCGGCCCCGGTACGGTGATTTTCCCGCTCGACCACCTTTATCTGTTTGGCAGTGAGGAGGAGACGAATCAGGCGATGGAAATGCTCCAGGCCGAGCGCAGTGAGGATGCCGGTGTGGACTCGCCGGGGACGCCGACCTTCAAGATCGAGACGATCTACCTCGACCGTGACTCGGAGATCGCGGACAACACCCTGGCCGGCGCCAACCTGCGTAAGGATTACGGAGTCACCGTGCTGGGTATCCAGCGCGGGGAGCGCCGCATTACCGGGCCGCTGCCGGACGAGATCCTCCAGCCCGGGGATGTGCTCTACGTGACCGGTAACAGCGAGGGTATCCGGCGCTTTCAGGAGCAGAACCACGCCGTCTCGGAGACGATAACGCTCGAGGTTTGAACAATCTCCATCAGTGATGGTCGAAAGCGGGGTGGACAGCCGTACCAGAATGAGTACGCTGGTCCTGCATGGTTAACCTGTGTGACGGCTGATTCCGTTGCTACCAGTCCCACCCCAGCTACAATTTTTATCTCATGTCCCAGCACTCCAGACCTTCTTTCAACCCTAGCCTGAACCGCCGCACCTTTCTGGAATCACTGGCGGCCCTGTCCGGCGTGATGTTCTTTGGCCCTGCCGTTGCGCAGGCCGCTTCGCAGACGCCTGCCAAGCGCCCGAATATCCTCTGGATCATGACGGACCAGCAGTTTGCCGGGGCGATGAGCTGCGCCGGGAACCCCTGGGTGCGCACACCGGCCATGGACAGTATTGCCGCCCGTGGCGTCCGCTTTACTAACGCCTATTGCACCAACCCGATCTGCATCCCCTCCCGTGCCGGGATGATCACCGGGCGTTATCCCCACGAAGTGGGTATGACCACGAATATTGACGAGCACGAGCTGGATAGCCCGAGCCTGGGCATGCTGATGAAAGACCGTGGCTATTCCACCGGCTACGTCGGTAAGTGGCACATCCCGATGCCCGCCGACGATGCCTCCTGGCACGGCTTTGACTACATCCGTCATGCGCTGCCGAACAAGCTGGACTGGCTGGTGGCGGATTCGTGCGAAGAGTTTCTCAAGAGCGATCCGGCGGAGCCGTGGTTCCTCGTGGCGTCCTTCGTCAACCCGCACGATATCTGCGAGTGGGCACGCATGGCTTCCGGGATTAAGGATGAATATAAAAATGGCAGCATCCCGCCTGCGCCGGACGCTAGCCAGTGCCCGCCCATCCCTGAGAACTTTGCCATCCCAGAGGGCGAGCCATCCGTTATCCGCGAGTTGCAGGCCGAGGCCGTCCGTACCTACCCGGTGCGTGGCTGGGACGAGGAGAAGTGGCGCCAGTACCAGTGGGCTTACTATCGTCTGGTCGAAAAGGTCGACGCCGAGATCCAGAAAATCCTCGATGCGCTCGCCGCTAACGGTCAGCTCGACAACACGATTATCGCTTTTACCTCCGACCACGGCGACGGCCTTGGGTCTCACCAGTGGAATCAGAAGACGCTCTTTTACGAGGAGAGCGCTCGCGTGCCCTTCATGGTGGCAGGCCCGGGTGTGAAGAACCCCGGCAGTGTCAACGATACGGCGCTCGTCTCCTCCGGCCTAGACCTGGCGGCGACCTTTGCCGACTATGCCGGGGACGGTCTGCCGGATGATTACCACGGTGTTTCCGTCAAGGGCATCGTCGAGGAGCAGGCCAATGCACCGACCCATCCCTACGTGGTCAGCGAAAACGACCTCGCCCCGCGCTACAACCATACTGGCGGTATTTACGGACGCATGCTGCGCAGCCCACGCTACAAGTACGTGGTCTACTCCGAAGGTGAAAACCCCGAGCAGCTCTTTGACCTCAAAGCTGATCCGGGTGAACTGAACGACCTCACCCTCGACCCCGCCAATGCGGCCCTCGTGGAGCAACATCGCGAGCTCCTGCGCCAGCACTTGCGCGCCACCAACGATACCTTTACCGCCGCCACCCTGTAAGCGCAGGACATCTGTTTTCGGGCTTATGCAGCCCGAACCCGCAACAGCCGCAGGCTGCACTTTCGATGCTTCGCATCGTGTCAGCGACTTCTTGAACCAGCAACGCTGGTTCAAGAAGTCGCTGAGCAGAGCATCAAAACTGGATTGCTCCATTTAGATTACTATTCGTTGCCAGATGGCAGGTGCTCCTCCTTGGCATTTTCTACTGAAAATGCCAATGTGATCCATAGAATCACAGGTGCAGGGTTTACCCTGCCTGGTAGTAGTGCGGGACCTTCATGGACTCGGGGACGGGGGTGCGGTGGTAGTCCTCGTGGTGGACGCGCTTGGGCAGCTTGATTTCGTCGTGCTCGACGGGCTTGTACGGAATCTGGTCGAGCAGGTGGTGGATGCAGTTGAGGCGGGCGCGTTTCTTGTCGTTGCCCTCGACGACATTCCACGGGGCATAGGGGAAGTTCGTCCGCTCGAAGGTATCCTCCTTCGCCTTGGTGTAGTCCTCCCAGCGGATGCGTGACTGCAGGTCCATCGGGCTGAGTTTCCACTGTTTGAGTGGGTCATGGATGCGGCACTGGAAGCGGAACTCCTGCTCGTCGTCGGAGATGGAGAACCAGTACTTGATCAGGCGTACGCCGGAGTTGACGAGCATCTGCTCAAACATCGGCACGTCGTGGAAAAACTGCTCCACCTGCTCCTCGGTGCAGAACTTCATCACACGCTCCACGCCGGAGCGGTTGTACCAACTGCGGTCAAAGAGCACGATCTCGCCCCCGGCGGGCAGGTGGGGGACGTAGCGCTGGAAATACCACTGCGTCTTCTCGCGGTCGGAGGGGGCGGGCAGGGCGGTCACGCGGCAGACACGCGGGTTGAGGCGCTGGGTGATGCGCTTAATGACCCCGCCTTTACCGGCGGCGTCGCGACCCTCGAAGATGACGGCGATCTTTGCGCCGGTTTCCACGACCCAGTCCTGCATCTGGACCAGCTCGATCTGGAGCCGGCGCAGCTCCTGAAAGTAAAAGCGGCGGAAGTCGCGGCGCTCCTGCTCGTTACCCTTGGGGCGGAGCCCTGTCTTGGCGCCGATGTGCTCCTCGAAAATATCCTCCAGGTCGTGCTCAATCTCCTCGACCAGGTCATCCATGATCTCCTCGTGCAGGCTCTCGTAGGCGGAGTGCTTACCCTTGCTGAGGATCTTCTTGAGCTGCTTTTTACTCTTGGGGCTGAGCTTTTCCTCCACGGTCTGTGCAGCTTCTTCTGCGGCCTTGATCACTTTTTTTTCCGCGGACAAAAGCGCTGATTTTGCCTTGGCCTTGGTCTGCCCCGGAGTTGCCTTTTTCGCCTTCGGTTTGGCGCTGGTGCTACGGGTGCTCTTGGGCTTGGGAGCCTTAGCGGGGGAGGTGCGAGCGGAAGATTTGGAGGAGGCGGATTTTTTCGGAGAAGATTTGCTCATAGCGGTAAGGGATTGGTGCACAACAGTGAAACAGGTCAGGTGTGCCACGTCAAAGCCGGGATTATGACAAACCGGTTACAAGTATGTGCTCAAAAATGGAAATTTTGTCACCCATAGGTAACTTAAGGCCGTGTTTTCATGCCCATTAGTAGGTTTATTAAAACTAATTAATGTCTTGCCTAGGTTAAGCAGAGCTAATTTGGTACAGCGGGAATATAAAGAGTTATGCAAACGTTCTTATATCTGTCACTCATCCCTGAGTCGCTGATCGCCTCGATGCTGCCGCCTGAGCAGTTCGGGGCTTACTACGCGACCGGGACACAAAAACGCAGCCGTGGTCGCGCCCTCTTTTTCGAGGTAAAGCGCAACTTCACCTCGGACTATCTCAAGATGGACGAGATCGAAAAGCGGTGTGTCCCGCACGAGGATGGCCGCCCCCGTAAGTCGACCTATCTGTCGATCTACCGTGTGCTTGAGCATGTGCCGCTCGATGCGCTGGGTAAGCTGTACCTGATCACCGATGATGGCAAAATGCTCGCGATCGAGCCCGAGGTTTACGAACCGAAGAGCACCGACGCGGTTCACCTCTACCAGGAAATCTGCCCGCTGCGTCCGCGTGTGGCCAGCTCGCTGAGCCCCGATGCCTTCTGCAAGCGCATCACCGACCGCAACGACCCCGTTTCTGTGGATAAGATCGTCTTCTGCGACCTCGAACTCGACGGTCTCGCTGAAGATCCGGCCAACGCCAAGGCCGACAACCTGCCGTACCCGAACATCAGCCACCTGCGCGACTGCCTCATGGCCGTCAAGGACAACGAGGTCAAGCAGACCAAGGCTGTTATCCGTTCCATGCCTGGTGACATCCTGTACCGCACGGTCAAGAGCGGCTTCTTCGTCGGCAGCTCCGACAAGATGCTCTTCTACCCGATGCCGAGCATGGATCAGCTCCAGCGCGAATACTACGAGTGGTGGCGCTCTGCCGAGGCATCCCTGGGCTAAGGGATCCCGTTTACGCTACATTTTATAGAACAATCTTATCCGTTTAGTTATGCAATCCATTCATCCGCTATTTTGGTTTGTCCCGGTCGGCTCGATCGTCGCCCTGGCCTTTGCCTGGTACTTCTTCCGTCAGATGATGGCGGAGAGCGAAGGCACTGATACCATGAAGAAGATCGCCGCGCACGTGCGCGCCGGTGCCTACGCTTATCTGCGCCAGCAGTACAAGATCGTGGGTATCGTCTTCGTTATCCTCACGCTGGTTTTCGCCGTGCTCGCCTACGGGCTGAAGCTTCAGAACCCCTGGGTGCCGTTCGCGTTCCTGACGGGGGGCTTCTTCTCGGGTCTGGCTGGCTTCTTCGGTATGAAGACCGCCACCTACGCCAGTGCGCGTGCTGCCAATGCCGCCAATGACTCGCTCGACCACGGTCTGCGTGTTGCCTTCCGCTCCGGTGCCGTTATGGGCCTGGTTGTGGTCGGTCTGGGCCTGCTGGACATCTCCATCTGGTTCCTGGTTCTGGCTAACTTCTACCCGATCGCCGAGGCCGGCGGCCATAACCTCATCATCATCACCACCACGATGCTGACCTTCGGTATGGGTGCCTCTTTGCAGGCTCTGTTCGCCCGTGTTGGCGGCGGTATCTTTACCAAGGCCGCTGACGTCGGTGCCGACCTCGTCGGTAAGGTCGAAGCCGGTATCCCGGAAGACGACCCGCGCAACCCCGCTACCATCGCTGACAACGTCGGTGACAACGTCGGTGACGTGGCCGGTATGGGCGCTGACCTGTACGAGAGCTACTGTGGCTCGATCCTGGCCACCGCTTCGCTCGGTGCTGCCGCGTTCCTCGGTCAGGGGACGGACGTCCAGATGAAGGCCGTTATCGCCCCGATGCTGATCGGTGCCTTCGGTACGCTGCTGTCCATTCTCGGTATCTTCAGCGTCCGTGTGAAAAAGGGTGCTGACAGCAAGGTCCTGCTCGGTGCTCTGGGTAAGGGTATCAACATCAGCTCCGCGCTGGTTATCGTTTTCGCCGCTGGGGTCCTGTACCTCCTCGACATCCCGAATTGGCTCGGTGTCTGGGGCGCTATCGTGGTCGGTTTGATCACGGGTATCGTTATCGGTCGCGCTACCGAGTACTACACCTCGCAGGCTTACCGCCCGACGCAGAAGATCGCTGAGCAGGCCAATACAGGCCCGGCTACAGTTATCATCGCTGGTATGGGCGAGGGGATGCTCTCTGTCGCTTACCCGGTGCTGGCTGTGTGTGTCGGTACGACGCTGGCTTACCTGCTTTCGACGAACTTCTCCTTTGATTCGGCGACCATGTCGCAGGGTCTCTACGGTATCGGCATCGCTGCTGTCGGTATGCTCTCCACGCTGGGCATCACCCTGGCCACGGACGCCTACGGCCCCATCGCCGACAACGCCGGTGGTAACGCCGAAATGAGCGGCCTCGATCCTGAAGTGCGCCGCCGCACGGACCTGCTCGACTCGCTGGGTAACACCACGGCCGCGACCGGTAAGGGCTTCGCCATCGGCTCCGCCGCTCTGACCGCTCTGGCCCTGCTGGCCTCCTACATCGAAGAGCTGAAGATCGGCATCAACCGCGTCATGGCGCAGGCCGGCAGCTTCCTCTTCCCGGACGGCACGACGGTCGTGAATAGCGACCAGGTGACCAACCTGAGCCTGTTCGACATGATGAATGTCTTTGAAGTCAACCTGATGAACCCGAAGGTGATCATCGGCCTGTTTCTGGGCTGCATGATGGCGTTCCTGTTCTGCGGTCTGACCATGAACGCTGTGGGCCGCGCTGCCTCCCAGATGGTGGACGAAGTTCGCCGTCAGTTTAAGGAGATCGCCGGTATCCTCGAGGGTAAGGCTGAGCCGGATTACGCACGCTGCGTGACCATCTCGACCTTTGCTGCCCAGAAGGAAATGCTCTTCCCCGCGCTGACGGCTGTAGTCGTGCCGGTGCTGGTGGGTATCGTCTTCGGCGTGCCGGGCGTGCTCGGTCTGCTCGGTGGCGCCCTTTGTGGCGGCTTCTCGCTGGCGGTCTTCATGGCCAACAGTGGTGGTGCCTGGGACAACGCCAAGAAGCACATCGAAGAAGGCCACCACGGTGGTAAGGGCTCCGAAGCCCACAAGGCCTCCGTCATCGGTGATACGGTGGGTGACCCCTTCAAGGACACCTCCGGCCCGAGCCTGAACATCCTCATCAAGCTGATGAGCATGGTCTCGATCGTTGTTGCCGGTGTGACCGTCAGCTTCAGCCTGCTTTAATCGGAGCGGCACCGGTTTGTTACAAACCGGTGTACTGCGCCTTAAAAGTTTGCCTTATGGGAAAGCCGCGATACGTTCGCGGCTTTCCTTTTTTGCACACCTATGCTGCAGGAACGCCAACCGGAAACCGCCGCTCGCTCCATCGAGGACACCGTCCGTCAGGACAAGTCCACCGGGGGCCTGCGACGTATTTATAACGCCCTCCGCTATTCGCTGCAGGGGATCGGGGCCGCCATGAAGCAGGAGTCGGCCTTTCGGCAGGAGCTGCTTTTGTGCGTGATTCTCGTGCCCGTGGCTATCTTCCTGCCCGTGGGCTGGATCGGGACGGCCCTCATGATCAGCAGCCTCTTTATCGTGCTGATTACTGAGCTGCTCAACTCCGCGATCGAGTGGACGGTGGACTACGTGAGCCAGGAGACGCACCCCTTTGCCCGTCGGGCCAAGGATATGGGGAGCGCGGCTGTATTCTTCGCGCTGGTGAATGTCTTTTTTACGTGGGTTTGCGTGATTCTGAATGCCTGGAGTGCGGGTCGCTTCGGATAGGCCGTGAGGAGAATTGGTGGCTTGATTTGTGCCGGGACTTTTCTCAGTCTGCCCGGACCCCATGCTCATTAGAAAACTCGTCGCTCTTTTCGCCTTCGGTTTAACCAGTGCCCACGTCGGTGCTTTCGCGGATACCGCCCCCGCCCAGGAAGGCCCGGGTAGTCCGGGCTGGTTCCCCTTTGCGATCACGGGGGATATGGAGGGCGATAGCGTGACGGACTTTTCGGCGCTCTTGCGCGAGCCAGCCGGGGAGGACGGCTTTGTCGAGATCAAGGACGGGCACTTCTACACAGGCGATGAGCGCCTGCGCATCTGGGGTGTGAATGTGACCTTTGAGGCGAACTTCCCCACGCACGAGGATGCGGAAAAGGTGGCGAAGCGCCTGGCCGGTCTCGGCGTTAACGCCGTGCGCATCCACCACCATGACATGGGCAACACCCCGCGGGGTATCTGGCAGCCGGCCAAGGATGGACACCGCGAGATGGACCCCGGTCAGCTTGAGCTACAGGACTACTTTTTTAACCAGCTCAATGAGCGCGGTATCTACCTGAACCTGAACCTGCACGTCTCCCGCAGCTTTACGAAGGAGGAGGGCTTTATCGACCGGGGTGACAGCCGGGCGTTCATGTTTGATAAGTACCTGCTCTACTTCGTGCCCGAGATGCGCGAGCGCTTTAAGGAGTTCTGCCGCGAGTACCTCTGGCACCGCAACCCTTACCGCGACAACATGCGTCGTGTTGACGACCCCGGCATCGCCATGGTCGAGATCACAAACGAGAACGCCTTCAGTACCCACGATCTTTCGATCATCGATGACCTTGCCGAGCCTTACCGGAAAGAGCTGCAGCAGCAGTGGAATACGTGGCTGATCAAGCGCTATGGTACGACGGCCAAGCTCCTGAAGGCTTGGGAACCGACCGCTGAGCAGCGCTTGGGGGCCGTCATGGTCGGAGGCGATGATTTTGGTAAAAATAAACCGGCGAAGCCCTGGTGGCTGCACGCCGCTAAGGGCGATGTCGAAATGGTTCCCGATCAGCCCGGCCCGCAAAAGAGTATTCCGGCCCTGCGTTTGGATATCATCAAGCAGGGCGAGCATGTTCAGTCGCAGGAGTTAATGTGCCAGGGGCTGACGATCGAGAAAGGCAAGGCCTACACCGTCAGCTACTGGGTGCGCTCAGATGAGCCGCGGGGCCTCTATGTGGATGTCTCCAACAGTGGACCGACGAACTGGTATGGCCTCGGCTATACGGAAAAAGTCAGTGTAACCACGCAGTGGCAGCACGTGATCAGACCGTTTATTGCCACCAGTACAAATGATGGCGATGCGCGCCTGTGCTTCAAGTTTGGCAAGAGCGCTGCAAATCTGGAGCTGGCTGGTGTCACGCTGCAGGAGGGGGCCGCCTTTGTCGGGCTCGGAGAGGGCGAGAGCCTGGAGGCCGCGAATGTGCCCCTGCCCGGTACTGGCAGCGGCCTCGCCATGCTGGAGGATGGGCACCAGTTCTTCATGGATGTGGAGGTCGAGTTTATCCAGGACATGACCCGCTACCTGCGTGATGATCTCGGCGTCAAGGTGCCGATCACCGGTTCGCAGGCCAGCTACCACGGCGCGCATGTCACCGCAGAGTCCTGCGAGTATGTCGATATGCACGGCTATTGGCACCACCCGAGCTTCCCCGGTAAGTCCTGGGACCGGAACAACTGGTTCGTAAAAAACATCCCGATGGAGCAGTTTCCCGGTGAGGATACGCTCACGCGGGCTGGCACATGGCGGATCCTAGGGCGGCCCTTTACGGTGTCCGAGTGGATGATCCCGAGCCCGAACAACTTTGCGGCGAGCACCGCGCCTTTCGCCGGGGTCCTGGCGGCCCTTCAGGATTGGGACGGCGTCTTCTTCTTCAACTACCACACGCTGGGCGGGCAGTGGGATATTCAGGGGCTGTACGGTTTCTTCAACCTCACGGGTGACCCGGTCAAGCTGGCCCTGATGGGCGTCAGCGCAAACCTCTACGTGCGCGGGGACTTGAAGCCGCTGTCCAAGGTCGCGGCTGGTACACTCAATGAGCGCCCCTCGCCGCTGCTGGCGTTTGACCGGCAGATCGGGATTGATCCTGAGCTGGAGCATCCCACGGTACCCTCGCCGGACAAATTCCTCTCCGACCCGGACGGGCAAGTCGTCTGGCAGACGGATGCTCCGCGCAAGGCTCGCCTGATCGTTAACACCCCGGCGACGCGTGGGTTGTTCGGTCTGGTGGCTGATTCCGAGACGAAGCTGGATGGCCTAACGATGAGCATCGGCAGCGTGGACCGAGACTACGCCTGCGTCTTTGTGAGCAGCTATGACGGCAGCGCGCTGGAGGAGGCTTCGCGGTTGGTACTGGTGGCTGTTGGCCGGGCCGAAAGCCCCGGCATGGCGTGGAATGAAGACCGTACCACCGTCGGTAATGACTGGGGGCGCGGGCCTGCGGAGGTCAATGGCATCCCCGCCACCTTCACGCTCGATGCGTCCGTTAGCGCCGTGTACGCGCTCGACGGCGATGGCAAGCGGTTGAGCAGCGTGCCTGTCACCAAGGCTGCCGACGGCAGCTCCACCTGGACTATCGGCCCCGACGACCAGACGCTCTGGTACGAAGTCCGACTACAGGATTAGCAGGGCAAGCCCTGCACCCGAGATCCTTCCGGATCACTGATGACATTTTCAGGAGAAAATGTCATGGACGAGATAACGCATCCACAAGCATATATGGTGGTCCAGCCGGACCTGCCGCGGGTCCGGGGCGCGTAGCACCGGGTTCAACCTGCTTAGGCGGTGGCGGCAGCGCCGGAGCGGCGTTCGACGAGCTTGAAGCCGTCGCTCTGCTCGTCGGCGTGGTAGGAGGAGCGCACGAGCGGACCGCTTTCGATCACATCGAAGCCCATGCCGAGCCCGAAGCTTTTCCAGTGGGCAAACTCCTCTGGAGTGACCCAGCGGTCGATCGGTTCGTGGTTCTTGGTGGGCTGGAGGTACTGGCCGATGGTCAGGATGTTCACGCCGATGGCGCGGAGGTCCTTGAGCAGTTCGACCATTTCCTCTTCCTTCTCGCCGATGCCGAGCATGATGCCGCTCTTGGTGATGAAGCCGCGGCTCTTGGCGTGCTTCAGGACCCACATGGAGCGGTCATAGGTGGCGGTCTTGCGGATCGGGCGCTGGAGGCGCTTCACCGTCTCCATGTTGTGGTTTAAAATGTCGGGCTTGGCGTCGAGCAGGATGTCGAGGTGCTCGGCCTTGCCGCGGAAGTCCGCCGGGAGCACCTCGATGGCGGTGTTCGGGCAGCGGTGGCGGATAGCGCGCACGGTGGCAGCCCAGACGCTGGCACCGCCGTCCTTGAGGTCATCGCGGGCCACGGAGGTGACGACCACGTGCTTCAGGCCCATGCGGGCGACGGAGTCGGCCACGCGGGCCGGTTCGCCCAGATCAAGCTCGGTGGGACGGCCGGTGTGGATGGCGCAAAAGGTGCACGAGCGGGTGCAGGTGTTACCGAGGATCATCACCGTGGCGGTGCCACGGCTCCAGCACTCGCCCATATTCGGGCACTGGGCACTCTGGCAGACGGTGTGCAGGTTGTGGCTGTCTACGTTACGGCGGGTTTCCATGTAGCCGGGACCGTTGGGAAGCTTGGCCCGCAGCCAGGAAGGTTTGCGTTGGAGATCGCTGTCGCTCATGAGAGAAAAGGTCAATTTTGCCACACCCGCGCCGTTTGTCAAAGGCCGATGGGGGTTTCTCGCGTGGCGGGAAGATGGTTATGCGTTCGTTGCTTCAACTCCAAACAGTGTCTCGGCCTCGGTGGCGATGAGTTGTTTGACCTCGGTGAGGTCGATTTCGTGGCCCAGCTCGGCGGCGGCGGAGGTGACGGTCCCCTCGGCCGGAGTGATGCCGCAGGGGACGATCCCCCCGAAGTTGCCCAGGTCGCAGTTCACGTTGAGCGCGAAGCCGTGGTAGGTGACCCAGCGCTTTACGGCCACGCCGATGGCGGCGATCTTGCGGGTGCCCAGCCAGATGCCGGTCAAGCCCTCGCGGCGGTCGGCGGCCAGCCCGAGCGAGCCGAGCACATTGATGATGAGCTGCTCGATATTGCGCAGGTAGGCGTGCAGGTCGCGGGTGTCGGCCAGCGAGACCACCGGGTAGCCTACGATTTGGCCGGGGCCGTGCCAGGTGATGTCGCCGCCGCGGTTGGTCTTGGCCACGGTGATGCCCTTTTGCGTCAGGGCATCGGGGGCGAGCAGCAGGTGCTTCTCGGCCCCGTGGCGGGCACCGATGGTATAGACCGAGTCGTGCTCGGTCAGGATGAGCGTGTCGCCGATTTCGCCGTCCAGGCGCTGCTCGACGCGCTCCAGCTGCCGCTCAAAAGCGTCCGTGTAGGCCGTGCGGCCCCAGTCTTCGATCGTTAAACCCATGTTCGTGCAAAAAGTCCAGCGTGACGCATTTTTGCCAAATGGCAAGGGGAGGGCGCTTCCGGGGCAAAACAGTTCTTACGCGAACATCGAGTAGTAGAACATCGCCACCATACAGAAGGAGATGCCGATCTTGATGATAAAGGAGGCGATGCCGCCGACGAGGGTGCCCACGCCGGACTTGCCGGACTCCAGCAAAGTACGCCGGGCAGACAGCTCACCGATGATGGCCCCGATGATCGGCCCGAGCACGAGCCCAAAAAACGGAGACATCACAAACGGCCCGATAATACCCCCGAGCACGGCACCGACGGCTCCACGTGTGCTGCCTCCAAATTTCTTCGCGCCCCAGTAGCCCGCGATAAAGTCCAGGACCTGCGCGAGGGCGGCGAGTAGGCCGGTGATGATGACGACCTTCCAGGAGACATCGCCGGGCACCCACAGCTTGTAGATGAAGATGCCGGACCAGATGATGACGCAGCCGGGCAGGACCGGCACGATCGAGCCCAGTACGCCGATGAAAATGATCAGCGCGGTGACCAGAAAGGGCAGCCAGTGAATGCCTTCGTGCTCCATAAAAACAGCCCGAGTTTGCCCGCCGGGGCGGTTTTTGCTAGTCAAAACGGCTTGAAGTGATAAGTTGTTGATCCGTACCCTATTATTCTCTGCCGTGAGCGATAATTTACCCAACCCCGACGTCCAGCAGGAACTCAACGACTTCTTTTCGCACGAGGAGTTTCTGGCCTTTTTCGATTTTCACCTGCCCGGTTCCGGCGGCAAGATGCTGACCGGACTGTGCAAAGTGGCCCGACCGAGCGGCCCGCACACGGTTAACTACCTGTGTCTGACCTTCGTGGTGGATACCCCCAACGATGAGTCCGAGAAGCAGATCGAGAAGCTGCTGGCCAAGTTTGACATCAAAGCCCTGCGCGAGCACCTCCCCAGCATCCAGTCGCTCACGTCTGTACCCGCCAGCATGCGCCACTCGGAGCACTACATTCACCAGATGGATCTGATCTTCCCCAGCGGTAAGGAGATCGACCTGCGTGAATCGGTCCCGATGATTCTTTTCAGCCTGCGCAAGTCCACGGGCCTGAAGACCGAGAGCCCGCAGTGGTGGGATGAGGGGGCGCTCGATGCCCCCAAGCCCTCTGCCGCGGAAAAGGCCAACTGGGGCAACCGCCTCAAGGCCATCTTCTCTGCTATCGGGAAAAAGTAGCCTGCGAGGCCAGAGGCTGGCTACAGTTGGTAGCCTTTGCTTTTTAGCGTTGTCCAGCAGGTGGGCAATGGCCTAGGGATGTTTGCGAACAATGATCGCCCCCAGGGAAGCATTCAGGCAGAGAGGCACACCACGCTTTCGTGTGGGGCAGTTGGTGCGCCATGTCCGCTACGGCTACCGGGGAGTGGTGGTTGCCTTCGATGAGGTCTGTCAGGCCTCGGAGTCGTGGTATTCCCACAATCAGACTCGCCCGGATCGCAACCAGCCTTGGTATCACGTGCTGGTGGATGGTGTCTCGTACTCCACCTATGCGGCTCAAGAGAGCCTGACCGCCGATACCGCGGGCGAGTGCATCATCCATCCCTGGACGGAGCTGTATTTTTCCAGCTTTGAGGATGGGGCGTATGTTCGCAATGACACAGAGTGGCCGCACGGTGCCCCTTGAGGGCGCACCCCCGCTCACGGATTATCGATGGGCTCGATGATAATAATCGGCTCGCTGGGCTGCGCATTAGGGTCCTCAGAGCGGCGAGCTGGCTGTTGTTGATTGGCTTTACGCTGAGCCAGTGTGGCATCGAGCGCGGCTTCAAAATTATATCGCTCCAGCAGGGCGTCCAAGTCCTCGTTCTGGGCGAGGGCGACCACGCGCGGATGGCTGATGATCCCGTTGATGTCGCGCTTTTGAGCGAGAGCGAGAATCTCCGGGTCTTGCAGCAGATCCTGCACGGCGGGATCATTGAGCAGCTCGCGCGTTTCCGGCAGATCGGCCAACACCAGAATGGCGGTCGGGTCTGCTAATACGCGGAAGGATTTATCCGCGACGCGGTAGGTCTCGACAGGGACCGGGTCGAATACATCAAGGGCCTTCAGGCCCGGCAGGCCCGTCAGCGAATGATTCAGTCGGGCGATCCAGGCCAGTGCGTCCAGGGCGAGCGTTGCCTCGGGCTTCACCTCTGTGGGCTGCTCGGAGCGGCTGTTCTCTGCGATGGTCGGCCCATAGCTACGGATGAAACTTGCCCCAAAGGAGCCCGTCACGCGGATCATGACGATGAGGAGCATGATGCTGAGGATGCCGAGCAGGGTGCCGGTAACCATCCCGCCGATGCCGACCATGCGCCGCAGTTCAGGGTCTTTGACCTTACGGGTCGGGCGAAACACCAGCATCCCGATCAGGCTGAAGCCGATGCTGAAAATCATGAAGCCGCTGATGCCACCGATGATCCGCAGGACGAGTGGCGGGTAGGTGACAAAATTCCCGACCAACTCGCCCCAGAAGCTGGCGCCATAGTATCCGGCGGCGATTCCACCCAGTAGCGCGATGATGCCAAATACCTTGCGGCCGAGGCCGTCGCGGTAGCCATCCAGAACGCTGAACACCAGAGCGAGGGCCACAACGACAAGGAAGCCGGTGCGCAGGGCAGGGGAGGGGGAGAGGTCCGGCATCGACCAGGCCAGGCATACGGTTGGAGACATGGTCTATGATTTATCACCTGCGTCGGGCTTGCCAACTTCTTTCCCGGACTTTCGGACAGCGATAAAATCGGTTTGCCAAACGGCCCGGAGGCGCGCAGCCTATCCGTTTTTTCCATGAGCGAAGCACCGACAGATAATACGAGCGACCTGATGGCCGTGCGCCGCAAGAAGCTGGACGACATGCGGGAGCGGGGGATCGACCCCTTCCGCGCGAACTGGGACCAGACGCACACCTCGAAAACAGCGGTGGCGGCCTACGACGAATTTGAGAAAACGCTTCCCCCCGCCGAGTCTGAAGACGCCCACGCCCCGGACGGCCCCGAGGTCTCCGTGGCTGGCCGTATCGTGACCTTTCGCCTCATGGGCAAGGCCAGCTTCGTCAAGATCCTCGACCGCGACGGCCTCATTCAGCTCTACGTCCAGCGTGATGCGCTGCCGGAGGGGATTTACAACAGCGAGTTCAAGAAGCTCGACCTGGGCGACATCATCGGCGTGCGTGGTCCGCTTTTCCGCACCAAGACCGGTGAAATCACCGTGCGCGTGCAGTCCTTTGCGCTCGTTTCCAAGGCCCTGCGTCCGCTTCCCGAGAAGTTCCACGGGATTACCGACAGCGAGCAGATTTATCGCCAGCGCTACCTCGACCTGATCTCGAATCAGGATTCGCGTAAGCGCTTCATCACCCGCAGCAAGATCCTGCAGGAGATTCGCAAGTATCTTTGGGGTAAGGACTTCGTAGAGGTCGAGACACCCAGCCTGCACGGCGTGGCCGGTGGCGCCGCTGCCCGCCCGTTCATCACGCACTTTAATGCGTTGGACTGCGACTTCTACCTGCGCATCGCCCTGGAGCTGCACCTCAAGCGTATGCTCGTGGGTGGTTTCGACCGGGTCTTTGAGCTGGGTCGTGTCTTCCGCAACGAGGGCATCTCCCGCCGCCACAACCCGGAGTTTACCATGCTGGAGGTCTACCAGGCCTACACTGACCACCGGGGCATGATGAAGCTCATCAACGGCCTGCTGCACCACATCTGTGAGAATGTCCTCGGGACCTACCAGATCGAGCGTGCCGATGACGGCGTGGTGATCGACTTGTCCGGTGACTGGCGCGAGGTCGAGTACTCGACCCTGATCAAGGAGGCCACCGGCGATGCCGACTGGTTTACCCGCTCGCGCGAGGAGAAGCTCGCCGCCACGCAGAAGTTTGGCATCGAGGTGAACCCTGAAGCCGCCGACTACGAGGTGACCCAGGACGTTTACGAGAAGATGATCGAGCCCAAGCTCATCCAGCCGACTTTCGTAACGCGTATCCCGAAGGAGCTGATCCCGCTGGCGAAGCTCAATGCCAGCAACGACGGGACTTTGGACATCTTTGAGCTGGCCATCAACGGTCAGGAAATCGCCCCGGCGTACTCCGAGCAGAATGACCCGATCATCCAGCGCCAGATGCTGGAGGAGCAGGTCGGCGAGGAGATCCAGAACCTCGACGAGGACTTCCTCGTGGCCCTCGAGCATGGCATGCCGCCGGCCGGTGGCATGGGGGTAGGCATCGATAGATTGATTATTCTGTTGACGGGTGCTGCCAATATCCGCGATACGATTCTTTTCCCTGCACTGCGCCCGGAAAAAAGCTGATTAACCACTCACTCATTTCGACCGCACGAAAAAATCTCAAAAAACCTGCACATAAAGTGTTGACTGTAGATTTTTCGGTGCCCAATGTCTTGCCCTTCATTTTTGTCCCTTTCGCGGGCCCCGGTAGCTCAGTCGGCAGAGCGCGTCCTTGGTAAGGACGAGGTCGGCGGTTCGAATCCGCTCTGGGGCTCCAGCATCTCTTCAAACACTCAACATCAACATGGCTAAAGAAACCTTCGAACGTACGAAACCCCACGTCAACGTGGGCACCATCGGTCACATTGACCACGGTAAAACCACCACGACGGCTGCGATCCTCAAGGTCCAGGCCGACAAGGGCTATGCAGAATACAAGCCCTACTCCGAAATCGCCAAGGGTGGTACGGTTCGTGACGAAACCAAGACCGTGACCATCGCGGTCGCTCACGTGGAATACCAGACGGACAACCGTCACTATGCCCACGTTGACTGCCCCGGCCACGCCGACTTCGTCAAGAACATGATCACGGGTGCCGCCCAGATGGACGGTGCTATCCTCGTGGTTTCCGCCGCTGACGGCCCCATGCCGCAGACCCGTGAGCACATCCTGCTCGCCCGTCAGGTGAACGTGCCGAACATCGTTGTGTGGCTCAACAAGGTCGACCTCCTCGACGACGAAGAGCTCCTCGAGCTCGTCGAAATGGAAATCCGCGACCTGCTCTCCAAGTACGACTACGACGGTGACAACATCACCATCGTGCGTGGCTCCGCTACCGCTGCCCTCGAAGGCAAGCCCGAAGGCGTTGAAGCCGTTGGTAAGCTGATGGACGCTATCGACGCTGACATCGCTGAGCCCGAGCGCGACATCGACAAGCCCTTCCTCATGTCCGTCGAAGACGTCTTCTCCATCACCGGTCGCGGTACCGTGGCCACCGGCCGTATCGAACGCGGCGTGATCAAGGTGGGTGAAGAAGTTGAGATCGTTGGTCTCGCCGACACCCAGAAGACCACCGTCACCGGTGTGGAAATGTTCCGCAAGCTGCTTGACCAGGGTCAGGCTGGTGACAACGTCGGTCTGCTCCTGCGCGGTATCGAAAAGGACAGCATCCAGCGCGGTCAGGTGATCGCCAAGCCCGGCACCATCAAGCCGCACAAGAAGGCCAAGGCTGAAATCTACGTCCTGACCAAGGATGAAGGTGGCCGCCACACGCCGTTCTTCACCAACTACCGCCCGCAGTTCTTCTTTGGTACTGCCGACGTGACTGGTGTTGTGAGCCTGCCCGAAGGTGTCGAAATGGTCATGCCCGGCGACAACCTTACGATCGACCTCGACCTTCAGAAGTCCGTCGCGATGGAAGAAGGTAAGCGCTTCGCTATCCGCGAAGGTGGCCGTACCATCGGTGCCGGTCGCGTGACTGCGGTCGTCGAGTAAGGACGCATCTGCGTCTGAGCTTTTTCGCCGGGGCCCTTGAAAAAGGGTTCCCGGCTTCTTCATTAACAGAAAGACAGACAACTTTTAGCGTAGGGCGGTAGTTCAATTGGTAGAGCAGCGGTCTCCAAAACCGCAAGTTGGGGGTTCGAATCCCTCCCGCCCTGCCACTACGCAAGAAGACATATTTAAGCACCGGTGGCACCAGCCACATGAGCCTTTAACCTGTCTGCGGATAAAAGTTGAACGCCTGATACCAAAACTTTTTTCATCAGTTCCATGGCCAATCCTTTCTCCAAAATCCGGCTCTTTTTCCAGGAGACCATGACCGAGGTCTTCAAGAAGTCCGTATGGCCGAACTTCAAGGAGCTGAAGGAGCTGACGGCCGTCGTCATCGCAGCCGTCGTCATCCTCGGGGTGTACGTCGCCCTGGTTGACTTCGCGAACTTCAACTTCGTAGCTTTCTTCAGCGATCTGGTTCGCGGACTGAGTTGATCGCCGCCCACCCCTAACGCCCATGACCAGCACTTCATCACTTGCCGGTTTGCACTGGTACGCCGTTCACACCCTCTCGAACATGGAGGGGAAGGTTAAGCGCTACCTCGACAAGTTCATCGAAGTCGAGGAGATGGGTGACTACATCGAGGAGGTTCTTATGCCGACCGAAGTTGTCACCGAGGTCAAGAACGGCAAAAAGAGCCAGAAAACCCGCAAGCTTTATCCCGGCTATCTGTACATCCGCATGCGTATGTACGACGAACACGGCAAGCTTAACCACAAGCCGTGGTACTTCGTTAAAAGCATCCAGGGAGTTATCGGGTTCCTCGGGGGCGAGGATGATCGGCCCACGCCGCTCAAGCAGTCCGAAGTCAACACGATCCTCGACCAGGTCAAGTCTGCCGAGGGCGTCGAAAAACCGAAAATCGTCTACGAAGTAGGCGAAGAGGTCAAAATTACCGATGGTCCGTTCCTCAACCTCATTGGCAAGATCGACGAAGTCGATCCGGAGCGTGGCCGCCTGAAAGTTTCCGTTTCCATCTTTGGCCGGTTCACCCCGGTCGATCTGGAATACTGGCAAGTCGAACGAGCGGAAGAGTCTTAAATCAAGACGACTCGCTAACACCGCATACATAACATGGCTAAAAAAGTAACAGGAATCGTACGCTTACAGCTGCCTGCTGGTGCTGCCAACCCGGCTCCGCCGGTTGGCCCGGCTCTCGGTGCTGCCGGGGTCAACATCATGGCCTTCTGTAAGGAATTCAACGCAAAGACCAAGGGCGAGGCTGGCATGATTCTGCCGGTCGTCATCACCGTTTACGCTGACCGGTCTTTCTCCTTCATCACGAAGAGCCCGCCAGCTCCCGTTCTGCTGAAGAAGGCCGCTGGCATCGCCAAGGCCTCCGGCACCCCCAACAAGGAAAAAGTTGGTAAGGTGACCCGTAAGCAGATCCTGGAGATCGTCGAAATCAAAAAGGATGACCTCAACGCTACCGATCCGAATCACGCCGCGCGCATGATCGAGGGAACTGCACGTTCCATGGGGATCGAAGTTGTTGACTAACCGGTAAGGAGGACAGCATGAGCAAAATCAGCAAACGTATGCAATCCGCCGCTCAGGCCGGAGATCTCGCCGCCGCGCATGGCCTGCAGGACGCCATCGAGCTTCTGCAGAAGATGCCCGCCGCCAAGTTCGACGAAACCGTAGAGCTTTACGCCCGTCTGGGTGTCAACCCGAAGCAGTCCGACCAGATGGTCCGTGGCACCGTTTCCCTGCCCAACGGCAGCGGTAAGAAGGTGACCGTCGCCGTCTTCACCGAGGATGCCCAGGCCGCCCTCGACGCTGGCGCTGATTACGCCGGTATGGACGACCTGATCACCAAGGTCAGCGAAGGCTGGATGGACTTCGACGTCGCCATCGCCACTCCGTCCGCTATGAAGGAAGTTCGCAAGATCGCCCGTGTCCTCGGACCGCGCGGCCTTATGCCGAACCCGAAGAGCGGCACCGTGACCGACGACATCGCCAGCGGTATCCAGGAAGTCAAGGCTGGCCGCGTCGAGTTCAAGATGGACAAGACCGCCAACCTCGCCGTTGTCGTGGGTAAGCGCTCCTTCAGCGTTGACCAGCTGGTGCAGAATGCCACCACCGCGATCGACGTCATCGCCAAGGCCAAGCCCGAGTCCTTCAAGGGCGGCGTGTTCATCAAGAGCGTCACCATCAGCTCGACCATGAGCCCCGGCGTTAAGGTCGACACGAAAACCCTCAGCCTCAACTAAGCGCCATGAGACCCGAAAAACAGTTTCTCGTCGACGAGGTTAATCAGCACCTCGATAAGTCCGAATACGTCTTTCTGACGGACTTCAGCCGCCTGACCGTGGAAGACACGGCCGAGCTGCGTGGACTGCTGGCCGCCAAGGAGGCCGAGTTCCACGTCGTCAAAAACAATATCTTCAAGGTCGCTTCCCGCGCCCGTGAGCTGCCCGTGGACGAAGCCGTCCTCAACGGCCAGACCGCGATTGTGGTGGGCGGGCCCAACCCCTCCGAGGTCGCCAAGGTCCTTTTCAAGTTCTTCAAGGACAAGGAAAAGGTCGACATCAAGACCGGCGTGCTCGGGGACAAGGCCCTCTCCCGCGACGAAGTCGAAGCCCTCTCCAAGCTCCCGAGCCTGGATGCCCTCCGCAGCCAGCTGCTGGGTCTGTTCACACAGCCCGGTACGCAGATGGTCCGCGTTCTTATCGCTGGTCCTCAGGACTTCGTGAACGTGCTCCAGGCCAAGGTTCGCGCAGAAGGCGGCGAAGAATAAACCAAACCTTTCCACTCCGGAAAATTAAATAAACAACGTAAAGATACTCTAAAACGTATCCAAAGAACCGCGCAGGGGAGCAGCTGCTCCTTAAAAAAACACACCTGTCATTCAAGGAAACATCATGAGCGACATCACTAAGGATCAAGTCATCGAATGGCTCTCGGGCCAGTCCGTTCTCGAAATTGCCGGCCTCGTCAAGGACCTGGAAGAAAAGTGGGGCGTCAGCGCCGCTGCTCCGGTCGCTGTTGCTGCTGGTCCCGCCGCTGGCGGTGACGCTGCTGCTCCTGCCGAGGAAAAAACTGAATTCGACGTTATCCTGAAGGCTGCCGGCGGTAATAAGATTGCCGTCATTAAGGAAGTCCGTGGCATCACCGGCCTGGGCCTCAAGGAAGCTAAGGACCTGGTCGAAGGTGCTCCCAAGCCCGTCAAGGAAGCCGTCTCCAAGGAAGAGGCTGCTGAACTTGAAAAGAAGCTGAAGGACGCCGGCGCCGAAGTCGAAGTTAAGTAATTACGTATTATCGACGATAACGAAATTGCTAACAGCGCTTTCTAATCCGTGGAAAAGCGGGCCCGCCCTCGGCGGGTCCGCTCTCTGCGTTTTTATCCCATTCAATTAATCGCTTATCTTCACCGGGACTGTCCGGCCCGCCAGAGTAGGGCAGTTCCGGTGGCGATGAGCACGCCACTCCATCAACAAGCATCCAGGCAGAAACATGATTGACCGCAAAAACTTCGGCAAACTCAAGGAGGTCATTGCTCCTCCCAATCTGATCGAAAACCAGATCGTCTCGTTCCAGGAGTTTCTCCAATTGGACACGCCTGCCAGCCAGCGCAAGCCCATCGGGCTGGAAGCGGTGTTCCGCGAAGTCTTCCCCATCCAGAGCTATGACGAGCGTTGCGCTCTGGAGTATGTTTCCTACAACGCCGTCCTCTCGAAGATGACGGAGATGCAGGCTATCCGCGAAGGGGTGACCTACTCGGTCTCGCTTTATGTGAAGCTGCGCCTGCGCGAGGAAGACGTCATCAAGGACGAGGAAATTTACATGGGCGAGCTGCCCATGGTGACCGATCGCGGTTCCTTCATCATCAATGGCGCCGAGCGTGTCATCGTTTCCCAGCTGCACCGTTCGCCCGGTATCTGCTTTGAGGAGACTGCCCACACCTCCGGTAAGATGCTGCATTCCTTCCGCATCATCCCGGACCGCGGTACCTGGCTCGAAGTTCAGTTCGACCAGAACGACCTGCTTTACGTTTACCTCGACCGCCGTCGTCGCCGCCGCAAGTTCCTCATCACGACGCTGCTGCGCGCGATGGGCTACAGCACGGACTTTGACATCCTGAACCTCTTCTACACCCTTGAAGACCTCGACATCAAGAAGGCCCTCAAGATGGAAGACGTCTCCCGTCTGGTTCTGGTTGAAGACATCGTTGACGCCGAGCGCGGCGTCGTGCTGGCCCGTTCCTTCGAGCCGCTGACCAAGACCATCATTCGCGCCTTCGAAAAGGCTGGCCTGAATGAGGTCAAGGTGATCGACACCACCGTTGACGACGGTGCCATCATCCGCTCCCTCAAGAAGGACCCGACCCGCAACGAAGAGGAAGCCCTCCGCGACATTTACAAGCGCCTGCGTCCCGGTGAACCGCCTACGGTTGCCAACGCCAAGGCCCTCCTCAAGCGCCTCTTCCAGGACCCGAAGCGCTATGACCTCGGCCGCGTCGGTCGCTACAAGATCAATCAGAAGCTTCACCTGACGACTGATCTGGAAGAGCGCACGATCAACGTCGAAGACATCACCGAGGCCACCCGCTACCTTTGCCGCCTGAAGCAGGGTGACGGTATCATCGACGATATCGACCACCTTGGTTCCCGCCGCGTGCGTACCGTCGGCGAGCTGCTGGCCAACCAGTGCCGCATCGGCCTGGCCCGCACCGAGCGTCTGGTTAAGGAGCGCATGACCCTTTACGATCAGAGCGTTGACTCGATCACGCCTCAGAAGCTGATCAACCCGAAGGCGCTCTCCACGGTTATCCGTGACTTCTTCGCCCGCAGCCAGCTCTCCCAGTTCATGGACCAGATCAATCCGCTGGCCGAGCTGACCCATAAGCGCCGCCTCTCCGCCCTCGGGCCCGGCGGTTTGAACCGTGAACGTGCCGGCTTCGAAGTCCGCGACGTTCACACCTCGCACTACGGTCGTATTTGCCCGATTGAAACCCCTGAAGGTCCGAACATCGGTCTGATCAACTCGCTGTCCACCTACGCGCGGATTAACGAGTTCGGGTTCATCGAAACTCCGTACCGTACCGTTGAGGACGGTAAGGTCAGCCAGGACGTTGTTTACCTGACGGCCGACCAGGAGGAAAATCACGTCATTGCCCAGGCCAACTCGATCATCGACGAGAAGACCAGCAAGCTGACCGGCCACGTCACCGTCCGCCGCCTGGACGAAGTGTACGAAGCCGATCCGACTGACGTCGATTACATGGACGTTTCCCCGAAGCAGCTCGTTTCCGTGGCTGCCGGTCTGATTCCGTTCCTCGAGCACGACGACGCCAACCGCGCGCTCATGGGCTCGAACATGCAACGCCAGGGCGCTCCGCTTCTGCAGACCGAGGCCCCGTTTGTGGGTACCGGTATTGAAGCTCGCGTGGCTGCCGACTCCCGCACCGTTGTCCTCAGCGACATCGACGGCGTGGTCGCCTCCTCTGACGCCAAGCGCATCATCGTGACCGAAGACGGTAACCTGCCCGCACGCGTGCCGACCAAGTCCGACACAAAGAAGGGCATCTACGTCTACGAGCTGCGCAAGTTCCTCCGCTCGAATGCGGCCACCTGCTTTAACCAGAAGCCCATCGTCCAGAAGGGCCAGAAGGTCAAGGCCGGTGAAGTCATCGCTGACGGTGCCTCCACCGATCAGGGCGACCTCGCTATCGGTCGTAATGCGCTGGTGGCCTTCATGCCGTGGAATGGTTACAACTTTGAGGACGCCATCCTGATCAGCGAAAAGCTCATCAAGGAAGACGTCTTTACCTCCATCCACATCGAGGAGTTTGAGGTCACCGCTCGTGACACCAAGCTCGGGCCGGAAGAAATCACACGTGACATCCCGAATGTCGGTGACGAAGCCCTGAAGAACCTCAACCGCGACGGTGTCATCCGTGTCGGTGCCGAGGTCAAGCCCGGCGACATCCTCGTGGGTAAGATCACCCCGAAGTCCGAAACCGAACTGGCCCCGGAAGAAAAGCTCCTGCGCGCCATCTTCGGTGAGAAGGCTGCCGACGTTAAGGACACCTCGCTCGTCGTTCCCTCCGGCTGTGCCGGTATCGTGATGGACGTGAAGGTTTCCAGCCGCGTGGACCGCGAGAAGGAAAAGCTTTCTCCCTCCGACCGCCGCCGCCAGCAGAAGAAGATCAACGAAGAGTTCCGCACCCAGGCCGACAAGCTCCGCGAAGACCTGACCGAGGCTCTCTCGAACATCTTGCTCGGGGAAAAGATTCCGCTCGACGTCATCAACGGCGAGAGCAACGAAGTCATCATCCCGGCCAACCGCAAGATCACCAAGACGCTCCTGCGCCGCCTTGCTGCCGTCTCCCGTAACATCTCGATCGATCCTTCACCGGTTCGCATCAAGATCATGGAGATCGTCGATAACTATCAGAAGAAGTTCGACGAGCTCGAAAACGAGCGTGAGCGCAAGATCGAAGGCATTGAGCTGGGCGACGCCGGTGACCCCGGTGTGGTCAAGAACGTCAAGGTCTACATCGCCGCCAAGCGTAAGATCCAGGTCGGTGACAAGATGGCCGGTCGTCACGGTAACAAGGGCGTTGTCGCCAAGATCGTTCCCGAAGAGGACATGCCGTACCTCGCCGATGGTACCCCGATTCAGATTTGCCTGAATCCGCTGGGTGTGCCTTCGCGTATGAACGTCGGGCAGATTTTGGAAACCCACTTGGGTTGGGCTTGCGATAAGCTCGGCATCCACGTGGCCACCCCGATTTTCGACGGTATCCCCGAGACACGCGTTCGCGAGTACCTGCGTGAGGCAGGCCTGCCGGAGTCCGGTAAGGCTCAGCTCTACGACGGTCGCACCGGTGATCCCTTTGACCAGGAGGTCGTGGTCGGACGCATGTACATGCTGAAGCTGAACCACCTCGTGGCCGACAAGATCCACGCCCGTGCGGTGGGTCCGTACAGCCTCATCACCCAGCAGCCGCTCGGTGGTAAGGCCCAGTACGGTGGCCAGCGCTTCGGGGAAATGGAAGTGTGGGCGCTCGAAGCTTACGGTGCCGCCTACACCCTGCAGGAACTGCTCACCGTCAAGTCCGATGACGTG